>JBAWHK010000023.1:0-3485 GCA_049593795.1 Solirubrobacterales bacterium | reverse complement strand
CCGGCAGTTCGATAGTCCCGGTGACCATCAGCCCGGCGGCGGTCTCACATGGGGTGCCGTGGTTGTCGAATGGGGCACCGGTGCCTGAACCGAAGGACAAACACGTGGCTCTCGTAACCGGCGCTTCCGGGGGTATCGGGGCGGCGATTGCCGAGACCATCGGCAAACAGGGCTGCCCGGTCGCGGTCCACTATCGGTCCTGCCCGGAAGGAGCGGCAGAGGTTGTTTCCCGGATCGAATCTGCCGGGGGGCAGGCAACCGCAATCCAGGCTGACCTTTCGGACTCCGGCGCGGCCAACGATCTGGTCAAGGAAGTTGAAGACACCCTCGGTCCGGTCCTCGTTCTTGTCAACAACGCGGGCCGTCGCGCCGACGGACTGGCCGCACAGATCAGCGATGAACAGTGGGACACCGTCATCGACACCAACCTTAGTGCTGCTTTCCGGCTCAGCCGTCGGGTTCTCAAACCGATGTTGCGAGCCCGGTTCGGCCGGATCATCAATGTCGCTTCGATCGTTGGCCCACGGGCAAATGCCGGGCAGGCCAATTACGCGGCGTCGAAGGCGGGGCTGATCGGAATGACAAAAACGATCGCGGTCGAGGTCGCCCGACGGGGAGTGACGGTCAACGCGATCGCCCCGGGCTTTGTCGAGACCGGATTGACCGCCGACCTTCCCGATGAAGCCTTCGCTTCGGAGATCCCGGCCCGTCGAGCGGGAACCGCGCAGGAGATAGCCAACTGCGTTGGTTTTCTCGCTTCCGACGCCGCGTCTTACGTCACCGGAACCACCCTGACCGTCGATGGCGGACTCAGCGCCTGAATCACAGAAAACAAAAGGAGAAAACATGCCCGTAAAAGCAAACCCGGAATCAGCAGAGAAAGTGATCATTGATGGCTTGGCCGAAGTCGGGGCCGATCCCGATCAGATCACCCGTGAAGCCACCTTCGAATCACTCGATGTCGATTCGCTCGACCTGGTTGAAATCGCACAGATCGTCGAAGACGAATTCGGTGTTGAGCTCGGCGGCGATGATGTCGTGAACCTCAAAACCGTTGGCGACGTAATCGATCTGGTGGTCGCGAAAGCATCATGAATCGCCGGGTAGTCATCACCGGGACCGGCGCGGTCACCCCACTCGGTGTCGGTGCCGAAACGCTGGTTGAACGCTGGAGTTCCGGCCAGAGCGGCATTGCCGATGGTGTGGCCGCCTGTAAGGAATTCGATCCGCTCGACTTTCTCAGCAGGAAAGAAAGCCGCCGGGCAGATCGCTTCACCCAGCTGGCCGTGGTTTCGGCCGATGAAGCTCTCGACCAGGCCGGCTGGCGTTCCGAGCTTCCGTACCCGGCGGAGCGCATCGGCTGCATAGTCGGTACCGGCATCGGTGGCATCGCTTCGCTTGAAGATCAGGGTGCCGTGATGCGCGCCAAGGGCGCGAAGTCAGTTTCGCCGCTCGCTGTCCCGCTGATGATGAGCAACGCCGCCGCGGCAGCGGTCGCGATGCGGTTCGGCTTGATGGGGGAGACCTACGGCGTCGTTTCCGCATGTGCTGCCGGGGCCCACGCGATTGGTGCCGCCACCCGGCTGATCCAGTCGGGCCAGGTCGACGCTGTGGTCACCGGTGGATCCGAGTCGGCGATGACCGGAATTGCCATGGCGGCTTTCGCTTCGATGGGGGCGACCTCCCCGAGCGGGGTGTCGAGGCCGTTCGATGCCCGCCGTGACGGATTCGTGATGGGTGAAGGTGCAGGCATCCTCGTTCTTGAAAGTGCGGCCACGGCCGAAGCGAGGGGTGCGGTCGAATTCGGCGAGATCCTTGGTTACGGCGCGACTTGCGACGCCCATCACCTCACCGCCCCGGACCCGGCCGGAACCCAGTCGGCACGGGCGATCCGCATGGCTCTGGCGGATGCAGACCTTCGACCCGAAGATCTCGATTACGTCAACGCCCACGGGACCTCGACCCCGTTGAACGACCGCTCCGAAACCGACGCGTTGAAGCTCGCCCTGGGCGATTCGGCGGCAAACATCCCGATCAGCTCGACCAAGTCCGTGATCGGCCATCTGATGGGTGCGGCCGGAGCGGTCGAAGCTGTGGCAACCATCGGCGCGCTGAGGCACGGAATCGCTCCGCCGACAGTCGGGTGGGAACAGGCCGAAGAGGGCCTCGACCTCGATTACGTTCCTGACTTCAACCGCAACCTGCGCCTCCCGCAGCCGAGCGGCGACGGTCGTCGCTACGCAATCTCCAACTCCTTCGGGTTCGGCGGCCACAACGCCGTGCTCTGCCTTGCCGCGACATGAGTAGCGCCGTCGCGACAATCGCAGAGACGCCCACCGGTCGCCGGTCACCCCGCGATCGGCTTGAGCGCCTCTGCGACGAAGGCAGCTTCCGGCCAATTCGCTCAGCCGTACTCTCCGACGGGCTGGGCGAACGGGCGAGACCAGGGGACGGCGTAATTGCCGGAGCCGGTCTGGTCGGAGGCTGTCCCGTCTTCTGTTATTGCCAGGACCCGTCGTTCTTCGGTGGTTCGCTTGGTGGCGTTCATGCCGAAACGATCGTGCGGACCATGGATCTCGCTGGTGAGGCCGGAGCCCCGGTGGTCGGTTTCGTCGAGTCTGGCGGGGCGAGGCTGCAGGAGGGTCATGGCGCTCTCGGCGGTTACGGCCGGATCTTCCAGGCCAGCGTGCGGTTGTCCGGCAAGGTTCCGCAGATCAGCGTGATCAGCGGGGTTTCGGCGGGCGGCGGCGCCTATTCGCCGGCACTGACTGATTTCGTTCTGATGACCCGTGACGCCCGCCTGTTTCTTACCGGCCCGAAAGTAGTTGAGGAAGCGGTAGGGGAATGCAACTCGATGGAAGACCTGGGGGGCCCTGCGGTACATGGGGCCAACGGTGTCTGCCAGATCGTGACCGGTGATGAGGACAACGCGATGGACAGGGTTCGCGATCTGCTGTCGCTGCTGCCGCATCGCATCGGCGAGGCAGGAACGATCGCTGAATCGGTCCCGCCATCAATTTCCGATCCGGGCCTGACGGTGCCTGACAATCCCCGCCGGACCTATGACGTGAGAAGGACGGTCGACGCGATTCTTGACGCCGACAGCGTCATCGAAACGTACGCACGCTGGGGCTCCGGGATGTATACGGGGCTGGGGCGCCTTGAAGGTAAACCGGTAGCTGTGATCGCGAATCAGCCGCGACGCTTCGGTGGGGTGATCGACGCGGAAGCTGCGGAGAAAGCCGCCGTTTTCGTCAACGATTGCGACCGTTTCGGATTGCCTTTGATTGTTCTGGTTGACACCCCGGGGTTCATGCCGGGCCTGAGGCAGGAGAAGGCCGGCGTGATCCGTCATGGAGCCTCTTTGCTCAGGGCTTTCGCCGGGGCCAGCGTGCCGCGGTTGACGGTTGTGATGCGCAAAGCGTTCGGCGGTGCCGCAATCACGATGAACTCGAGGGACCTCGGGGCCGACATGGTTTTCGCCT
>JBAWHK010000022.1:0-5578 GCA_049593795.1 Solirubrobacterales bacterium | reverse complement strand
TCACTGGCGGTCACTGGGTGCCGGAAATGATCAGGATGGCCGGAGGTGTCGATCTGGTTGGACATGCCGGCCAGAAGTCCGCTGAAACCACCTGGGATCAACTTGAAGGGATTAACCCGGATGTCGTCGTGGTTATGCCCTGCGGCTTCTATGTCGAACAGGCGGAAAGCCAGGCAAGGGATTTCATCGACCGGATTCGCTCCACCAACCCGGGGCGGATCTTCGCAGTAGATGCCGCAGCTTCTTTCTCACGGCCGGGGCCACGGCTGGCCGACGGCGTCGAACTCCTGGGGCATCTGCTCCACCCCGACCAGGTTCCGGCCCCGGAAGGGCTCCAGTCAGTTCCGGTCAGCCTCGACTGAACCAGCCGGGTCAGAGGCCGAAAAGGCCGAGCAAACCGACCACGAACGCCTGCGCGGGAGCGAACGGTTCGGAAACCATGATCGCAGCCACGGCGGAAACCACACCGATCGCGACGAACCCGCCGATCTCGACGAACTTCGCGTTCGTGCCGAGACGGCCACGTTCACCGGCGATCACCAGAAGGCCACAAAGGAGCCCGGCGACAACCCCGCCGAGATGGCCACCGATACTGATTCCGGGAATCGAAAAAGTGAGAACCAGGTTGATGCCGAGGATCAGGCCGACTTCACGGGCAAGTCCAGTGAGGCCCCGACCCTGGGCGATGACGAACACGGCCCCGAAGATGCCGAAAACCGCACCGGAAGCACCAACCGTGGGAACCGCACTGCCGGAAATGAGGATCGCACCGAAAGACCCGGCAAGCAGACTGGCGAAATAGACCAGGGTGAACCGCAGGGTTCCGATCGATGGTTCAAGGATCCGACCCAGGAAATAGAGCGCGAACATGTTGAAAGCGATGTGGAGGAAACCGGCGTGGAGGAAACCTCCGGTGACCAGCCGGTACCAATCCCCGTCCGCGACCGCGTACCCCTGCAGGGCGAGGTCGTTGAAGATGGCTCCGCCAACCGAATTGAGCCCGCCTGAGCCGGTCCCGATCGCCAGCAGGAACAGAACAACGTTGGCCGCGATCAGGGCGAAAGTGGCCGGTGTTCCGTTGGACGCACTGACTGCCGCCACACCGCTGCGGACCTGTGTTCTTTCCTGGCCGCATTCCGGGCAGCGAAAACCGACCGGGGTCTGGATCATGCAGTCCGGGCAGATAGGTCGTCCACAACTCGAGCAGGAAACTCCGGTCTCGACCCGTGGGTGGCGGTAACAGGTAGGCAAGGAGTTGAAGCCTAATCGAAGGGGACTGCGGCGATCTTTGACAGGCGCGACAATAGGGTTGTGGAGAGGATCGGATATACCCGTCTTTACGCCACCGCAAGCGGCGTTCTGCTCGTTCTGCTGGGCCTTTTCGGGTTCCTGTACAACGCTGAGTTCGCGGTGCCGGAAATTTCTTCGCGAATCCTCGGGGTGTATACGGTCAACGGCTGGGCCAATGCTTTCCACATCGTGATCGGCCTGGTGGCCCTGATCATGTCACGGCATTTTTCGCGTCCTTACGCCCTGCTGGCGGCGATCATCTTCCTCGGGCTGGGCTTCTGGGGCGTGGCTGCTGCTGACGGACAACAGCTGTTTTCGAAACTGCCCGCCCAGCGTTCCGTGAACGTTCTCAACCTGCTGCTCGGCCTGGCCGCCCTGGCCTGCTTCGTTGCCGCCACCTGGAAGCCGATCAGGGCCTGGTTCTCGGCCCGGCTCGAGAGTCGCCGGAAGCGGACCAGCCGACGGGAGCGACGCCGACGGATACGCCGGACTAAAAAGCGGGCGGGTTCAAAAACCGCTTCGTGACCGGGCGTCCCGGATGATGCTGTCCAGCCTGGAAGTGCGCTGACGGCCCCGACGGCGGACCTCGAAGACGATCAGGGCACCGGTGGCAATGCCACCGGCCGTGACTGCGACCACCGGACGCACCCAGTTGCGCGGGTCGCGCAGCGATTCCATCTCGGTTTCGGTCAGCTCGTCAACCCAGTCGCTGAGGTCGGTCGCGGCAGCGTCGGAGATCGCCGAGAATGTTTTCTGGAGACGACCGGAGAGTCGTTCCGGTGGTTCGACCGGAGTCAGGACGTCGGCCAGCAGGTTCTCTAGATGGATTTCATCCATGACCGGCTTCCTCCATCCTTTCCTGAAGTTGTTTGATCGCCCGGTGAAGCAGCACCTTGGTCGCCCCGTCGCTTTTGCCCATTGCCCGGGCGATTTCGCGATTGTCCATGCCCAGCGCGAAGCGCATGACCAGGGCTTCGCGTCGTTCTTCGGGCAGTTCCTGAAGGTTCTCCATTACTGCCCGCAGTTCGTCGCGGCCTTCGACCACGGCTTCCGTGGTGTGTTTCGCCGCTGGCGGCTCGATGTTCTCCAGCGCAACCTGTGGCTTTCGTGAGCGGTCGCGGTAGTAGTTCGCCGCAAGGTTGTGGGCGATCCTGATCAGCCATGGCCTCAGGGGCCTGCCATCCGATTCCCGCCGGGCCCGGGCGTAGTGCCGGTATGCCTGAAGGAAAGTCTGTTCGGTCAGGTCCTCGGCGTCGTGATGGTTGCCTATCCGGTAGTACGCATACGAGTAAACGTCGCGCAGGTGATCCCGGTAAAGCTGCTCGAAGCCACGGTCGATCTCCGCTTTGCTTTCGACCTCTGGTTCGGTTTGCTCCACCCCGGCACCCTATCCCGAACAGTTCACGGTGAGCGGGTGGCCAAGGCATCAGGCAACCCGTTTCGTGTGGTCGACCCTTCTGAGGGCAGCGACCCATTCATCAGATGTGATCCTGCCTGTAGCCAGGTCGGCGAGACCCTGGAGGGCGACCGCCTGCCCCCCTGATGCGGCGACTGTCGCCGCGATCTGCGGGACCGAGTCCATCGCTTCAGAGGCCTGTCCGATCGCGTCGCGAATCTGATCGGGTGCCATGCCCCGACCGAGGAGTTCGCCGGCCCGCCGGTTGCGGCTGCCTTCCGCCATGACGGTCGCGAGGAGGTCGCCGACCCCGGCGAGTCCGTTGAAGGTATTGAGGTCTGCCCCGTGGCCGACCGCATAGTCGACGCATTCGCACCAGACCGCGGCGGCAGCGATGCCAGCCGCGTTCAGGCCATGCGGTTCGGCTGCCGCTGCGGCAAGCACCGCGGCGTTCTTGGCGGCACCTGACATTTCAACGCCCACGACGTCGCGTGAGCGTTCACAGACCAGGCCGGCCCGGTCGAAAACGTCTCCGAGCTGGGCCCGAAGATCAGCGTCAGCGGTTCCAAGCACGAGGGCCGCTGAACCGGATACGGCTTCGCGGGCATGGGCAGGACCACCGAGGCATGAAACCCCTCGGGACTGAATCCGTTCGGCCACGTATTCGGAGGGCAACTGGCCCTTCGGGGCAACCAGCCCTTTGGCGAGCAGCAGGATGCCGGCCCGCCGGCCAACCCGGTCGGCCACGGCGCCTACGGCCTGCGGATAGGAGGCGGAAGGAACCGCCAGACACAGAAGGTCAACCCCTCCAAGTTCGATCTGGCTCGATGCCCGGACTTCAATTCCGTCCGGGAGTCGCACGCCAGGCAGGTACTTTTCGTTTTCGCGGGCCAGGGAGATCTGTTCGGCCTGTTCTTCAGTTCTGGTTCCGAGCTGAACTTCGAGTCCGCCTCGGGCGAGCAGCACCGCTACCGCTGTCCCCCAGCTTCCCGCCCCGATTACCGCTGCCCGGCGCATCGGTGGCAGTCCGCCGATGTCTTCCCACTGGAGTTCGATGTTGGGCCAGATCCTGGACGTAACCGAGGCGGCCAGGGCCGGCGAAGGGTTTTCGGATTGCGGGAACGACATCGGGCGACCGACCCGGAGCCGGACTTTCTTCGGCCTGATTTTGAAACCGCGCCTTACGTCTTCGCTGCCGCTCACGGCTACCGGCAGTACGGGCGCACCGCTCCTGAGGGCAAGTCGCCCCACCCCGCGTTTGGGGGATCCGAGTGATCCGGTGCGGTGTCTGGTGCCTTCCGGAAAGATGCAGATCGAGCCGCCTCTGTCCAGCACCCTTTCGGCGGTGCCGATCGCCAGTTCGTCAGCTTCGCCACGCCGGATCGGAAAGGCACCTACCCGGCAGAGAAAGAATCCCTGCCAGCGTTTCTCGAAAAGTTCCACCTTCGCCACGTAGTTCATCGGTTTGCCCCATGGCAGGCAGGTGCCGATCACGAACGGGTCGAGGAAGCTGCGGTGGTTTGCTGCGACGATTGTTCCGCCCTTGAACTTGGCGTTTTCCTTGCCCTGCCTGGAAAGCCGGAAGTAGACCAGGAAGAATGGCTGAAGCAGGCATCGGGCCACGAAATAGAGCGCACGGTTTACACCGTGCTCCCTTGTGAACTCATGGTATTCGGCCAGCTGCTCTGAAGTCACGGTTTTTCTACACGGAAGTTTGACCTGCGTTACAGGTGAATGTGCAATGCCTGTCCAACCTATCTGGCTTGGACGACAACCAACGATGTGCACTATGCCTCTGGTGTATACCTGCACGATCGATTGCCGGAAGGCCGCGGAACCCAGAGGGATACGAATGCCAGCCACCACCGATCAACCTTCCAGAGAACGCCCGGCGTGAACCCTTCACTGACCCCGGATCCAGCTCTGGATTGCGACGTGGCGATTGTGGGAAGTGGTTTCGGCGGTGCCGTGACCGCGATGCGGCTGGCCGAGAAGGGTTACGACGTGGTTGTGCTTGAGCAGGGCAGGCGCCTGGGCCCGGAAGACATCCTGCGTGCAAGAACGGACATCAGGGCCCATCTCTGGGAACCGGACCTCGGTTTCGAAGGTTTTTTCTGGCAGCGGGTATTCCGTGACGTCGGAATCATCGGGGCTTCCGGGGTCGGCGGAGGCTCGATCGTCTGGGGCGCCGTGCTTCTGGAACCACCCGACCGGATTTTCGCTGATCCGGCCTGGGGCACCGGGGAGGCCGACTGGGCATCCGCCATGGCACCCCATTTTTCCGAAGCGGCCCGCATGCTGGGCCGGGTCGACAATCCGTTCAGCGGCCCGATGGACGACCACCTGCAGGCGACTTCAACCGCAATCGGCGGCGTTGACAGCTTCGGACCGGTTCCGCTTGCGATCCATTTCGGGGAGGAAGGAGTCAGGGAAAGCGATCCGTTTTTCGGCGGCGAAGGCCCTGACCGGACCGGATGCCGTCTTTGCGGAGGGTGCCTGAGCGGTTGCCCTTACGGTTCGAAGAACACCCTGGACATGAACTACCTCCATTTCGCCGAGCGGCAGGGCGCCCGGATCCTTGCCGAACGCCGGGTCAGGTCGGTTGCTCCTATGGCCAGCGGCGGCTATGAACTCTCCCTTGACCGTCCGGGCCCGAAACCCGAAAGCCTGCCTCCCCTCCGGGCCGGCCAGGTGGTGCTGGCAGCGGGGGTCCTCGGCACGCTTGATCTGCTTTTTCGGTGCCGGGACGAGTTCGGCAGCCTCCCCCACGTGTCCGATCGGCTGGGCCATCAGGTCCGGACGAATTCGGAGGCGGTGAGCCTGGTCCTGAGCGAAGATCCCCAGGAGGACCTCACTCGTGGCCCGGCGATCTCAACCGACTTCCACCCTGAT
>JBAWHK010000021.1:0-10004 GCA_049593795.1 Solirubrobacterales bacterium | reverse complement strand
CAACCACGACGGTGCGGCTTCCGACTGCTTCCAGCAGGGCCCGGTCGTGGGAGATCAGGATTATCGCCCCGGTGAAAACCGAAAGGGCGTCTTCGAGCGCTTCCCGGGACTCGATATCCAGGTGGTTAGTCGGCTCGTCGAGCATCAGCACGTTGGCACCGGAAGCGACCAGAATCGCGAGGGACAGGCGCCGCTGCTCACCACCGGAAATATCGCTGAGGGCTTTGTTGGCGTCGCTGCCGGAAAACAGGAAAGCGCCGAGCAGATCCCGTACTTTCTGGCCGGAAAGTCCGGTCTCGCGGGCCGCGGCGTCCAGCACTGACCCTTCCCCGGCCGCGGTATCGGCGTGCTGCGAGAGGTATCCGACCTTGGCGTTGTGTCCGAGCCTGACGCTGCCACCAGCCGGCTTCCTCTGGCCGGCGAGGGTTTCGATCAAGGTTGTCTTGCCGGCGCCGTTGGCCCCGACCAGCACCACATGTTCGTCACGTTCGATCAGGAGGTTGCCATCCTCAAGGAGCACCCGTCCCGGCACCTCAAGCTTGCCGTTGACCAGTTTCAGTACTACTTTGCTGGCGCGTTCCGGCTGCGGGAAGACGATCTGAAGCTTGCGTTTGTCCTCGGGGTCGAAAGAGAGGGCTTCGGATTTGATCTTGTCGATCTTCTTGACCTTGGACTGGGCCTGTTTTGCTTTGCTCGCCTTGTACCGGAAGCGGTCAACGAAAACTTCCATCCGGGCGATCTCGGCCTGCTGCTTTTCGATCGCTTTGCCAAGCGCCACCTGACGGGCCGCGTGCTCCTTGCGCCAGGCATGCCAGGGGCCCTTGAAGTAACGCGACTTGCCGGCTTCGAGTTCGAGTACCGACGTGCCGACCGCCTCGAGGAACCAGCGGTCGTGGGCAACCAGGACGACGGCAGAGTCGATCTCCTGCAGATATTGCTCGAGCCATTCCAGCGTCGGGATGTCCAGGTGGTTGGTCGGCTCGTCGAGCAGCAGCAGATCAGCGTGCGTCGCGAGTGCCCTGGCCAGCGATGCGCGGGTCAGTTCACCACCGGAAAAAGTTGAAAGGTCACGGTCGAATTCGGATTCATCGAAGCCGAGTCCCCGCAGCACGATCAGCACTTCGTCGCGCCAGCGATAGCCGCCACCGAGTTCGAGTCGCTGCTGCGCCGCTGAATACGCCTTCATCGTCGCTTCGTCGTGGTCGCCAGCCGACATTTTCGCTTCGAGCGCTTCCAGTTCGGCTTCAGTCTCGATCGTGTCCGCCCGTCCGCTGAACACGTATTCCTGGAGGGAAAGGTCAGATTCCCGTGGTGGCCGCTGGTCATGGAGCGCCACCCGGGTGCCCTTCGCCATGCTCAGGCTGCCTGAATCGTTCGGCAATTCACCGGCCAGAATCCTCAGCAGCGTTGACTTTCCGGCCCCGTTCCGCCCCGACAGGGTCATGCGGTCACCACGCACCAGTTTGAATGACACGTCTGAGAAAAGGGGGTTTCCACCAACGTGGATTCCGAGATTGGATGCGGTTGCAATGGCCATGAGGGGAACGGTCAGTTTGCCAACTGACGTGCATCGCCGCGCTCAGAGTGATTGCGCCACCCCGGATGTGGGACCATTCCGCCCTTGAGTAACGGTGACTTCAGGCCAAATCCAGGCCGAAACAAGCAGGTCGGTTCTCCCTGGGAGAGTCAGGTCCCCGTCTACGAGTCCGCCCACGGGGTGTCGCCGTATCCGCCGATTGCCGACTACGGTTTCCTTTCCGACGGTGAGGTCTCGGCGCTGGTCGCGCCCAGCGGCAACATCGAATGGATGTGTCTGCCGCGCTTCGATTCGCCCAGCGTTTTCGGGTCGATCCTCGATCGCAGCGCCGGAAACTTCAGGCTCGGGCCGGCCGACATCAACGTTCCCACCCACCGTCGCTACCTGCCGGGCACGATGGTGCTCGAAACGAGCTGGGGTACCGGAGATGGCTGGATCATCGTGCGTGATGTCCTGCTGATCGGACCCTGGCACCACGAGCGTGACCGGTCGAACACCCATCGCCGGGCCCCCACCGATTACGACGCCGATCACGTGCTGCTGCGAATGGTCCGATGCGTACACGGTGAAGTTCAGCTGACCATGGACTGCAAGCCCGTTTTCGACTACGGGCAGAAGCAGGCGAGCTGGGAGTACACCGGTGAGGGTTACCGCGAAGGGATCGCCACCGCACCGGATTGCGACACGGTTCTGCGTCTGACCAGCGACCTGAATCTCGGTTTCGAAGGACCGCGTACCACTGCCCGGACCCTGCTCAAGGAAGGTGACGTTCGATTCGTCGCGCTTTCGTGGAGCGAACACGAAGCCCCGCAGGACTATGACGAGGCTTATAACCGGCTGGTATGGACCGCTCATCACTGGCAGAACTGGCTGGCCCGCGGGACCTTCCCCGACCATCCGTGGCGAAGCTACCTCGAGCGTTCCGCCCTGACCCTGAAGGGCCTCACTTATTCACCGACCGGCGCCCTGATCGCCGCGGCAACCACTTCGCTTCCCGAAACGCCGAAGGGCGAACGCAACTGGGACTACCGCTATTCCTGGATCCGCGATTCGACTTTCACGCTCTGGGCGCTCTACACCCTCGGATTCGACTGGGAAGCGAACGATTTCTTCTACTTCATCGCTGACGTCGCCCGAGGCACCGAGGACCTGCAGATCATGTACGGCGTGGCCGGCGAGACGAAACTCACCGAAAGCGTGCTTCACCACCTGCACGGTTACGAGGGCGCCACCCCGGTCCGGATCGGCAACGACGCTTACGACCAGCGCCAGCATGATGTCTGGGGCGCGGTCCTCGATTCGTTCTACCTTCACACCAAGTCCCGTGACGGCATGCCGGAGGAAATCTGGCCGATCCTGAAGAAGCAGGTTGATGCCGCCCTCCAGAACTGGGAAGGCAAGGACCAGGGGATCTGGGAGGTTCGCGGCGAACCGCAGCACTTCACTTCGTCTAAGGTCATGTGCTGGGTCGCGCTCGACCGCGGAACCCGGCTCGCCCGGTTGCGGGAGGACCATGAGCTCGCCGGGGAGTGGCAGCTCGCGGCCGACGCCATCCGTGCCGATATCTGTGAAAACGCGGTTGATGACCGTGGTGTGTTCACCCAGCACTACGACACTGATGCTCTCGACGCATCCTGTCTTCTGCTGCCGCTCCTTCGTTTCCTGCCGGCTGATGATCCCCGGATCCGGGCGACGGTGCTGGCCATTGCCGATGAGTTGACGGTCGATGGTCTGGTCCTGCGTTACAAAGTCGATGAAACCGATGACGGCCTCGAGGGCGAGGAAGGCAGCTTCACTATCTGTTCTTTCTGGCTGGTGAGCGCCCTCGTGGAGATCGGTGAACTGGACCGGGCCCGGCAGCTCTGCGAGCGTCTGCTTGGCTACGCCAGTTCGCTCCAGCTCTACGCCGAAGAGATCGACCACAATTCGGGCCGTCACCTTGGCAATTTCCCCCAGGCGTTCACCCACCTTGCCCTGATCAACGCTGTGATGCACGTGATCCGGGCCGAGCAGGAACTGACCGAAGAGTAAGGCCCCTTCGCCCGGGCTGTGAACGGGCTCTGTCAGGGCGCTTCTCGCGGTTCCATCGGGTTCAGGCGGTGGTACTTTGAGCGGCATGAAAACCCGCCTGCTGTTCACACTCGTCCTGCTCCCCATACTCGCCCTGGTTTCTGTCGCCCCGGCCTCGGCGCAGCAGCCGATTCCGGGCATCAAGAACACCGCTGAATTCCGCTCAATGAAGAACTACGTGAGCAAACTGTCCACGAAACGCAACACTCCGGCGAGCACAACCCGGAAGTCGAAGTTCCGGTCGACCCTCAAGACAAAACGGGTAAAAGCGAACACCAAAGCGAAGTCCCTCTACAAACGCAAGGTCGTCCGCATCAGCAAACAGGACGACAACAAGGAACGGCGTCAGATAAAGCAGGTCCGTCAGGCGCAGAAGTCCACCATCACCGGCCTCAAGGCTGACCTCGCGTCGCGTCTGGGCAGTCTCCGGGCCAAGCAGTCAGCGGCGATAGTCCGGGCGAGCGCTTCCTTCAATTCGAGGATCCAGCCCCTGTCCAATAAACGCAGGATCCTGCAGAAGCGTCTTGACAAGACGAAGAACCCGCTGAAACGCAACCGCATCACCCTCAAGATCAATTCGGTCCAGAGGCAGATCAACACGTTGGTCAACGCCAGGGAATCGAAGGCGAACGAGGTCAAATCAAAGTATGACCTGCGGATCGGCAACCTCAACGATCTGTACGACGCCCGGGTGCGGAAGGCACGTGCGTCTGCGGCAAAGCAGATCCAGCAGGCCAGGAATGCTTACAAACGTCTATTCCGCGAGCAGCTTGCGACAGCCAAGGAGAAGAAGAGCAACAACATCGAATTGATCACCAACCTGCGTGACCGTGGCGCCGGTTACATCGACGCGATGCCGAACGTTTAGCTTCAGGCCCCGCCCGGGGGAAGGAAAGGGGGTCCGCCGCACCGGCGGGCCCTTTTCTTTCGCACCATTCTTGACTAAGTTAGGCTGAGAAGTCATATATGTGTCCCGGACCAGTAAGGTTTCGCCAGATTCAAGGGATGAAGCGATCATCCCCCTGACTTCCACAAGACACCGAGGATTTTCTTGAGCCCCGAAGCCTGGATAACCGCAGTAATCGTCGTCGCCATGCTTGCCTCGCTGGCCTTCGACCTGATGCCGCCTGCGGCAACCGTGCTCACCGCAACGGTCACGCTCCTCGTCCTCGGCGTGATCAGCGAAGAACAGGCGCTGTCCGGTTTCTCGAACCCGGCCCCCCTGAGCGTCGCGGCCCTCTACGTACTCGCCTATGCCGCCGACAAAACCGGGCTGCTCGGGCCACTGGTCAACCGCATGCTGGGCAAAAAGAACGAAGTCAGCCAGACGTCCCTCGCCCGGCTGACCATGCCGACCGCCGGCATATCGGCCTTCATCAACAACACCCCTCTGGTCGCGATGCTGATTGGTCAGGTCACGACCTGGTGCAACCAGCGCGGGGTCTCACCATCCAGACTGCTGCTGCCAATCTCATACGCCGCCATCCTCGGCGGCACCCTCACCGTGATCGGAACCTCGACCAACCTGGTTGCCTCGGGCCTGCTCGAAGCGACCGGCGAAGCACCGATCGGCATGTTCGAGATCACCAAGGTCAGCGCCCTTTCTGCGCTGGGCGGCCTGCTGGTCGTAGTTTTCCTCGTCCCGAAACTGATTCCAGCCAGACGTACCGGCGTCGAAGAGTTCACCGAAGACATGCGTGAATTCGCGGTGCAGATGGAAGTGATCGAGAACGGACCGCTCGATGGTTCAACGATCGCCGAAGCGGGACTGAGAAACCTGAAGGGCGTTTTCCTGGTCGAAATCCAGAGGGAGGGCACGGTGCTGCCGGCGGTCTCCCCCAGCCGACGGCTCAGCGGCGGCGACCGCCTCTCTTTCGCCGGTGATTCCGACTCGATCGTCAGCTTCCAGCGCACCTCCGGGCTGCGGTCGGCGGAAAGCCAGCACATGCTCGAGATCGACAGCCCCGAACACACCTTCTTCGAAGCAGTGATCGGATCCGATTCGAGACTGGTCGGCCAGACCCTGGCTGAAATCGAGTTCCGTGGCCGCTATCAGGCTGCGGTCGTCGCACTTCACCGGGCCGGAGTCCGAATCGATCGCGGCCTCGGTCAGGTCCAGCTCGAAGCCGGCGACACACTGCTGCTGCTGGCCGGACCGGACTTCCGGGCCCGGTCCCGACGTGGCCGGGATTTCCTGCTCGTCTCGAGGATCGGGGGGCCGCCACCATCGGCGACCCGCCGCGCACCCTTCGTCGGCCTTCTCGCCCTGGCGGTGATTGGCCTTGCTGCCTTTGAAGTCATGTCGATCCTTCAGGCAGCCCTGATCGCCGCAGGCGTACTGATAGCCACAAAGACAATCAGCTTTTCCGAGGCGGGTGAGGCGATTGACTTCGGGGTGATCCTGCTGATCGCTGCCGCCTTTGGAGTAGGCGAAGCGATGCAGACCACCGGCCTGGCCGAAACCATCGCCACCGGCCTGCTGGACACCTTCGACGGCTTCGGAGATCTCGGCATCATCCTCGGGCTCGCTCTCGCCACTACTTTCCTGACTGAGGTGATCACCAACAACGCGGCGGTAGTTGTGATGTTCCCGATCGCCATGGCGATTGCCGTGGCCGCCGACCTCGACCCGAGGATCATCGCGATGCTGGTGGCGATCGTTGCGTCGTCTTCGTTCCTGACCCCGATGGGATACCAGACCAACACCATGGTTTACGGCCCCGGGGGCTACAGGTTCTCGGATTACGTCCGGGCCGGAATCCCGGTGAACATCGTCGTGATCTCGTTGGTGACCTTCAACGCCTGGTTGCTGACCTGAGATGAGCACAGCGAAAGGCCCGCACGGGCGGGCCTTTCGTTGAGATTCTTCTGGACGGCCCCTTGGTCAGGTGGCCTTGTTGAAACCGTTTATGGAGACGGCGGGAATTGAACCCGCGTCCGCGGTCGCGTGACGAAAAGCGTCTACAGGCTTAGCTGGCGTATTGGTCTCGTCTCCCGGGCATCACGCCAACAAACGACTCGGAAGACCAGTCCTGATTGAGTTTCCCCTTGAGGTCAGGACATCCCTCGCAGGTAAGCCCGTTTCTGAAGCCAGCTACCCACCCCACGGGCCGAGGGTGGACCGACTCTCATTGTCCTAGAAGTTATCTAGGCAGCGAGGGCGAACTCATGGTCCGCACGTATTGGTTTTTTGCCGATTTTTAACGAGGCCATCGACATCCTCGACCTGCAACTCTTCGCACGGTCCGACTGCGTCGAAGCCTGTCGTCCCCTTGAATGTTGCCTGACCAGTCTACGCCTCCGGCCGGTCCGGGTCAAAATCGGCCGCGACGGGTACGGTGAAGGCATGAGCGATCAGAGCGTTTCAGAAGAATTTGACGTGGTCGTCGTCGGCGCTGGACCCGCCGGCGAAGTAGCTGCAGGACGACTCGCCGATGGCGGCCTCAAAGTGGCGATCGTGGAGAAACACCTGGTCGCCGGTGAATGTTCGTACTACGCCTGCATGCCGTCCAAAGCCCTCCTCCGCCCCAGTGAGCTGCTCGAGGAAGCCCGGCGGGTGCCAGGTACGAAAGAGGCGGCCACCGGCCAGCTCGACGTTGAAGCTTCACTCGCACGAAGGGATGAAGTTATTCACAACCTCGACGACTCGGCCCAGCTTCCCTGGCTCGAAGACCGGGGCATTGAACTGATCCGCGGTACCGGCAGACTGAACGGAGAACGCCAGGTCATGGTCGGCGACCGGCAACTGACCGCGAAAAAGGCAGTTATCGTTTCGACCGGTACCGGCGCCTCGATTCCGCCGATCGACGGCATCGAAGATGTCGACATCTGGAACAACCGCGATGCCACCACGGCACAGGTCGCACCCGGGTCGATGATCGTGCTCGGTGGCGGACCGGTCGGGTGCGAACTCGCCCAGGCCTGGGCGAGTTTCGGCACGAAAGTCACCCTGATCGAGCCGGAGCCGCGACTGCTGATGCGCGAAGAGTCCTTTGCCGGAGAACAGGTTGCGGCTTCACTCCAGAAGAACTTCGGGGTGAACGTAATCGTCGGTGCAGGTGCCACCCGCGTTTCCCAGAAGGACGGAGAAGTTACCGTCGAACTGACCGACGGGCAGAGCCTCAAAGCGGAGAAACTGCTGATGGCCACCGGCCGCAAGCCACTGATCGATGGCCTCGGACTCGAATCCCTCGGGATCGACGAGGGCTACATCAAAGTTGAAGAAAACATGTCAGTGAACGGACACGAGTGGCTCTACGCGATCGGTGACATCAACGGGCGGGTTCTGCTCACCCACATCGGCAAGTACCAGGCCTGGATTGCCAGTGAATGCATCCTGGGTCGGGCAATCACCGGCATCGCCGAAGAGGCCGGTGCCCCTCGGGTCACATTCACTGATCCCCAGGTTGCAGCTGTCGGCATCACTGAACAGGCTGCCACGCAATCCGGAGGCTCGTACGAAATCGTCGACGTGCCAACCGGATCAACGGCCGGGGCATCCTTCTACGGCAAGGGCACCGATGGCACCTGCCGGCTGATCATCGACCGTTCCGACGGCACGATCAAGGGTGCGACTTTCACCGGTTTCGAAACTGCCGAGATGATTCATGCGGCGACGATCGCAATGATCGGCGAAGTGCCGATTGACCGACTGCGCCACGCAATCCCGTCATTCCCCACCCGCAGCGAAATCTGGCTGAGACTTTCGGAAAAATACGAACGGCAGCAGCAGGACCAGTTGGCATAGGGTTCCCGCATGCGCATCCTCGCTTTCAGTGACCTTCATTGTGATCTTGATCAGGCAGCCCGTCTGACTGAGATGTCAGCCGAAGCTGATGTCGTGATCGGAGCGGGCGACTTCGCATCGGTGCACGAGGGCCTCGAAGCAACCATCAATGCACTTTCCGGAATCTCGACCCCGTCCGTACTGGTTCCCGGGAACAACGAGAGCCTCGAGGCGCTTGAAGAAGCAGCGGTTTCCTGGGACGCCGCAACAGTCCTCCACGGCAACTCGACAGAGATCCTCGGACAGACCTTCTATGGCCTGGGCGGTGGCATTCCAGTGACCCCGTGGTCATGGAGCTACGACGTCGAAGAAACTGATGCCGAAGCGATGCTGGAAGGCCTCGGCAGCGACGCGGTGCTGGTGCTTCACTCGCCGCCAAAGAATCATTGCGACGAAGCTGGCGGAGGGCTGCGTCTTGGCAGCCCGGCCATCACCGCAGCAATTGAACGGGCCCAGCCGAAACTGGCTGTCTGCGGCCACATCCACGAGTCCTGGGGCCAGCGCTCAATGATCGGCCAGACCGAAGTCGCAAACCTGGGACCTTCCGGAACCTTCTTCGACGTCTCCTAGACCGTGATGCGGCCGCGCAGGCTCTCGATGAGCTCGGCCGGAAATCCGGGAACTTTTTCCAGGTCTTCAACCGACCGGTAGCCGCCGAACCGCTCGCGGTAAGCGAGGATCCTGGTGGCCTGGGTCACC
The DNA here is from genome assembly GCA_049593795.1 of Solirubrobacterales bacterium. Classification (GTDB taxonomy): domain Bacteria; phylum Actinomycetota; class Thermoleophilia; order Solirubrobacterales; family 70-9; genus 67-14. The sequence continues at coordinate 912 of JBAWHK010000021.1, read as the reverse complement.
GAGAGGTCGGCTTCACGCAGTTCTTCAAAAGTGGCGGAGTTCAGGTTCAGCGAACCGGATCCGGAACGTGATCCGGACGGCGTGCTTCCGAACAGCGGAGCCCTGGCAACCGGGGCCACGGGTTCTTCCGGTTCGGTCACCGGTGCCGGCGGCGCGGGAGGCACAGGCGGTGGCGAAAACGCAGGCTGGCTCGGCTCGGGCCGGCTCGGGGCCCGCTCGGCCTCATCCGGTATCGACCGTGCTGGTGGAACAGGACTGTCTTCGAGTGCGGCTGCCGCAACCCGTTCGGCTGCGCGGGCGCGCTCTTCCGCTTCGATCGCACGACCCTCCGCCCGGTCGATCCCGGAAACCACTTCCGACAGACGACGTTCCCGCTCCGATTCATCGATTTTCAGCTGGGCCAGCCGCTCGGCGAATGCTGCCCGGCGCTCGGCGTCCTCGGCTCGCTGCTCGATGCGTTTGAGCCTCGCTTCGGCGTCACGCAAGGTCCGGTCACGCTCATCGCTGTTCGCCTGAAGCCGCTGCTCAACCGCGGCGAACCCGGTCGGGGTCGGCGGAATCTCCTCGGCGGATTCGGCTTCGCTCTGCATCTGTTCAGCTTCGTCCAGTTTTTCGGCGAGAGCCGAACTGTCATCGGCGGCCGGGGTTGCTGGTTCAGGTTCGGGTTCATCGGCTGGCTCCGGCTCCACCGGGGGCGGTACCGGTGCCGCGGCAGGACCACGTCCCTGCTCAGCTTTGATCTCAGCCACTTTCGCTTTCAGCCGCTGTTCGGCTTCCAGTGCGGCGTCATCGGACGGAGCATCGGATGATGAAACAGCCTTGCCGGCGATCGCCCCGCCAGCGGCACCCGCGGCAAATACCGCTGCGGCCTGACCGACCCGGGCGTCAAGCCCCGGTGCTTCAATGGCGGGC
>JBAWHK010000020.1:0-22350 GCA_049593795.1 Solirubrobacterales bacterium | reverse complement strand
GCTTCACCGGTGCTGGCGGTAGATGCAGCCGATTCAGTATCGGTTCCACCACAGGCAACCACACCCAGGCTCAACCCGGCGGCGGCCAGTGTGGCAAGGCAGGTCGCCGTCTTTCGTTTCAGTCCGTTTTTCGTTATTTCCATGATTCTCCTTGGGTTGTACTCCAGAGCTATAACCCTGGAGCACAACCCTTGAAGAATCCTGAGAAAGCGCTGGGGGACCGCCCAGCCTGTTACCGGTGGTCAGCCGACGTGGTTTGTAATTCCACCGACGATGCAGCGGCTGCCCAGGTAGTTCACACCGAGGATCCAGCCTTCGCTGTTCGCGACGATCGCCTTGCCGTCGGGGCCGAGTACGAAGCCCGAGTCGATATCGGAATCGACCGTTGTCTCCCCGGTGTCGTCGTCCAGTTCTTCGAACTCACGGTTACCTTCCGGGGTGTTGACGTTGAGTAAATCATCGGCGTTGGGTCCGCCGGTCAGCGTGTCTTCACCGGCCAGAATTGCTCCGTCCTGGGTCGTTTCGGCCGTGATAATGATGTTGTCGTCGCCTTCGAAATCGACCACGCAGGTCGCTCTGAGAGCTACCACGCCATGTTGATCGATGACTGCGCTCTCGCCACCGTTCAGCTTGATCAAGAACGACTTCTGACCAGCCAGGTTTGCGGCCTCAGTAGCAGTTGTCGCAGAGTTGGCAGTTTCGGAAATGGCTGCTGACGGAACCGTGGGAAGCGAAGCGACGTTGACCTTCGAGCCGTTGACCGCGCCATTCTTGATCTTGGCCGTGGTGACGGCATTCTTCTTGATCTTGCTGGTGACGACCGAGTTCTTCTTGATCTTCTTCGCGGTCACCGCGTTGTTCTTGATCTGCTTGGTGCCGACCGAGTTTTTGCCGACCGCGTATGCGCTACCGCCGAGCGCGATGAACAGCGCCAGGGCTGCAATCACGTTGGAGAAACTGAGGTGCTACTTGATCCTGCTCATTGAGTGTTTCGTTTCTTTCTATTTGTTGGTTTGTACTTCAAGACTTGATCCGGTCCAGCGCTTCGGCAGCACCAGCAGCGAGATGCTCTACCGCAGCGAATGCTTCTTCTCCGCCCTTGGCAGCATCTTTGCCGTACTGCCCCTTCTGGAACCGGGCCAGCACGCCCTCGAGAATGATCGCGAGCTTCCAGTAGCCGAGAGCGACGAAGTAATCGAGGCTGGAAATGTCACGCCCCGAAACCTCCGCGTAGTAGCTGGCCAGTTCCGCCCGGGTGGAGAATCCTGGCTCGGTCGTGGCTGGCTGGAAGAAGGGCATTTGCCGGTCACCCGGTTCCACCCAATAGACCATCAGCAGACCAAGGTCGGCCAGCGGATCGCCAAGCGTGCAGAGTTCCCAGTCGACCACCGCGGCAACTTCACCAAGCGGACTGTAAATGACGTTGTCGAGCCGGTAGTCGCCATGGACGATGGTTGTCTCTGTCTGCTCCGGAATCGCTTCCAGCAGGCTCTGGTGGACTGATTCGACCACTTCCAGCTCCCGGGTCTTCGATTTCTCCCACTGTCCGGACCAGCGCTTCAGTTGACGCTCGACGTAACCGTCACGACGGCCGAGGTCACCGAGGCCGACCCGATCGGGATTAACGTCGTGAATCTTGGCCATGGTTTCGATCAGACCTTCACCGAGGCGGCGGCGCTGAGCCGGGTCGGGAAAGAGTGCGGCCTGCTCGGGTGCCCGCAGCACCGGTCCTTCCACGAACTCCATCACATAGAAGGGTGCACCGGTAACCGATTCGTCCTCGCAGAATCCCACGACCGGGGGCACCGGAACCGGTGTTTCGGCGAGCCCGGTCACAACCCGGACTTCGCGGGCCATGTCATGGGCAGATCCAAGACGGTCCCCCAGCGGGGGTCGCCGCAAAACCCAGCGGGAACTGCCCTGATCGGTAACCAGATAGGTGAGATTGGAAAGCCCACCGAAGATCTTGTCGTAGTCCAGCGGCGGCTCGAGATCAGCCACTCGCTCCCTGAACCACTCCTCAACGGGTCCCTGCGAAATTCCTTCTGTATCGGCGCTCATGGGCGCAGCCTATTTGGCTTGCAATCCCGAACGCTAGTAACGTCAAACTCCATGGCCGACCCGAAGCATCTGGAAACGGTCCTTGACCACGTTCCAAGTGCGCTGTTCCTGCTTGATGTGGACCGCGTCATCCTGACGCGCAATCGCGCCGCGTCCGGTCTCATTCCACAGCTGGAAGTCGGGATGAATATCTGGGAAGCGATGGGCGGCTTCACTAATGAAGAGAAAATCGACCGGATAATGCGCGGCGAGCGCATCGTGCTGGCCGTCGGCCCCGACCAGCCGGTACTCGAATGGATGATCGCTGACGAACGTCCGGAAGACGGTTCCCTGGTCCTGATGGTCTGGGAGGCCGCGATCACCGACAAGGTGATCCAGGGCAGGATCACTTTCATAATGGGCGCGTCACACGAACTGCGCTCCCCGCTGACCGCCCTGCTCGGATTCGCCGAGATCCTCGAACTGGAAAGCGGAACGCTCACCACCACGCAGGCCGAAGCGGTAAAGGTGATCCTTCAGAACGCCGAGCACCTGAACTCGATGGTCGACGACGTGATCGACCTTTCCCGAAACAACTTCGGAGAGCTGAAGCTGGACCTCGAGATGCTTGATGTCGGAGAAGCGACCCGGGGGGTCTGCGAAACCCTCCGTCCACAGATCGAAGAGAAGGGCCAGTTTCTGCATGTTTCAGCCGACCGCCCCCTCGAACCGATCGAGGCTGACCTGCACCGGGTCCGGCAGATCGTTTTCAACCTGGTGCAGAATGCCAACAAACACAACCCGCCCGGGACCGCGATCGTGGTTACAACCGAGCAAGTCGAGGACGGCATTCTGCTCACCGTGCGGGACGACGGCAACGGGCTTGCTTTCGAAGAACCGGAAGAAGCCTTTCGCAGTTTCCGTCGTGGACCTCATGACAATGAAACTGAGATCGCCGGTTCAGGCATCGGCCTGACCATCACCAAACAGGTGGTCGAACTCCATCGTGGCGTGATCGAAATCGAAACCGCTCCCGGCAATGGAACTTCATTCGAGGTCTGGCTGCCTTCCGACCGGAAGCAGGCCCGGAACCTGATTCGGCCGAATCCGATCCAGCCTCTCTGATGGGCAGGATCCTCGTAGTTGACGATTCCCCTTCGATCCGGCTGCTGCTGACCCGCCGGCTGGAAATGGCCGGCCATTCGGTGATCGATGCCGCCGACGGGAACATGGCCTGTCAGGCCATGGAATCAACCACCGATGGTGACCGGGCGGCACTGATCCTGCTCGACGCGATGCTGCCCGATACCAAAGGGCCGGCGCTGCTGAACCGGTTGAAGGCCCTGAACCCGACGATCCCGGTTGTCGTGGTCAGTGCCGTCAACAGCCTCGCCAACGATCTGGACTGGCAGGCAGCGGACGGTCACGTGACCAAGCCGATCGACTTTGACGATCTGCTGAACCGTGTCGAAACCCTACTTTCGGGCGATCTCGACCCTGATCTCTGAGCCCTTGAGCTTGGTTCCGTCGAGAAACTCGACGGTGCGTTCTGCCTTGTCGGCGTCGAGCTCGACGAAAGAGAAACGATCAAGCACCCTGATGTCGGAAATTGATTCTTCGTCGAGGACCGCACCTTCCCTGAGTGCCCACCGCAGGTCTTCTTCTTCGATTCCGCTGCGCTTGCCGCGGTTCACGAAGAGCTTTACCTGTCCTTCTCCGAGTTCGGGCACCCCGCCTTCACCCTCGCGGTCGCTCTCGCCGGAATCGTTTGCCGGGGCCACCGCTTCTTGAGCTTCAACCTTCGTGTCGGTCGCTTCGACCTTCGTGTCGGTCGTATCGTCCTCCTCGAGTTTTGCCGGTTCTTCGCCGCGGCGACGGCGGCGACGCGGCGGTGGTGCGTGTTCGATCCGCTCCTCCGGGGTTTCCCATGAGGAGATCGAAGTCTTTACGTCCTTTTCGATCTGGACGAGATCCTTCTTCTGGTCGGGCGTCATGAAAGTGATCGCCCGGCCGGTCCGTCCGGCACGGCCGGTGCGGCCGATCCGGTGGACATAAGTCTCGGAACTGTTCGGCAGGTCGTAGTTGATGATGTGGGTCACGTGGGCGACATCGAGCCCGCGGGCGGCGATGTCGGTCGCGACCAGCAGCTTGACCCGGTGGCCCTTGAAAGCGATCATCACGCCGTCACGGATGCCCTGGCTCAGGTCACCATGAAGCGCCTTGACGTCGAGTCCGCGGTTCTTCAGGTCACGCTCGAGCCGGGTGGCCCCGATCTTGGTCCGGCAGAAAAGGATTGCCTGTTCGGGTTCTTCCGCCTTGAGGACCTCGATCAGCTTCTCTGTCTTGTCGCGATTGCTGACTTCGACGTAGGCCTGGGCGATCTTGTCGACCGTAAGGGTTTCGGGGGTGATGCTGATGATGGTCGGGTCGTACATGAACGCATCGGCGAGCTTCTGGATCGGCGGCGGCATCGTTGCCGAGAAAAGGGCGGTCTGACGTCCGCTCGGGCACATGCGCAGGATCTTCTCTACGTCTTCGAGAAATCCGAGGTCCAGCATTTCGTCGGCTTCGTCGAGGACAACGAAACGGGCGGCCGTGAGTACCAGGGAACGGCGGGAGATCAGGTCCTTCATGCGGCCTACGGTCGCAACCACCACGTGGGCGCCGGAACGAAGCTGGGCCTGCTGGCTCTTGATCGGCGCGCCGCCGAAAACAGCGACGATCTCGATGTCAAGGTGCTCGGCGTAGGACCGCATTGCCTGGGTCACCTGAATGCAGAGCTCGCGGGTAGGGGTCAGGACTATCGCCTGAACCTCATCGTTGTCCGGATCGAGGTACTGCAGCAATGGCAGGCCGAAAGCGGCGGTTTTGCCGGTTCCGGTCTGTGCCTGGCCGATTACGTCATGGCCAGCGAGCAGCTCGGGGATGCCTTCCTCCTGGATCGGACTGGGTTCGGTGAACCCGAGTTCGTCTAGAGCGAGCTGGATGTCAGATGAAAGACCGAGGTCCTTGAAAGAAGTCACAAGGAGGGATGCAACAGGATTTTGCCAACTGTGCGTCGTGCGGCCATGTCCTCATGCACCTTGCGCGCGTCGCTCAGGGAGTGGGTTCCGCCCAGAATCGTCCTCAGTTTCCCGTCGGCGGCGGCACTCAGAACATGTTCGGTTCCCTGTCTGGCGAGGTCCGGACGGGCCAGCAGGTGGTTGATCCAGAAACCGGTTACTGACCGGCTGTTCTTCATCAGATGCCCGCTCCTGATCGTGTTTCCCTCCCCGGAAGCGATGCCAAAAACGACCAGTCTGCCGAATGGTGCCAGGGTCCGGAGCAGCTGATCGAAAGCCTGTCCCCCGGCCATTTCCAGCACCACATCTACCTCTTTCCCGCCGTTCGCCTCGAGCACGTCAGCACCGATTTCTTCACTCCGTGAGTCGATTGCCACGTCCGCGCCGAGATCGATGGTCAGTTGCCTTTTCTCTTCGGTGGATGCCATGGCGATGATCCGGCCCGCCCCCATCAGGCGGGCCACCTGGACTGCCAGGCTGCCGGTTCCTCCGGCCGCGGCGTTGATCACAACCGATTCCCCGGGCTGCATGTTGGCGGAGATGCGCAGGATCGCGTCAGCGGTAAGTCCCTGGATCAACAGTCCGGCCGCCTGTTCATCGTCAACGCCGTCCGGGATTGGCACCAGCGCGGATTCCGCGACCGCGACCGCTTCGGCGTAAGCACCACTCGGCACGACTGCCGCAACCCGCTGGCCATCTGCTGTCGTTCCGACCAGTTCAACCCCGGGAATGTAGGGCAGCTGCTGTTTCGCGATGTAATTGTTGCTGGTCGCGTGGGTGTCGGCGAAGTTCACTCCGGTACGGCTGATCCGCACCAGTTGTTCGCCCGGGCCCGGTTGTGGTTCGGGAAGATCAACCAGTTGCATCACTTCCGGGCCGCCGAATTCGTCTATCCGTACCGCTTTCACCGGTCTATCTTCGCAGGCTCAGCGCTGATTTACCGATAACAACTAGGATTCCTGATGTCTGATGGCCATCGGCGCTGATCGCCGGGCCGTCGCTCAAATCTTTGAACGAAAGGGTTCACCTTGTCGCTGACCGTTGTCGGCTCGATTGCTTTTGATGCCGTACTCACGCCTTTCGGCGAGAGGACGAAAATGCTTGGTGGCTCGGCAGTCCATTTTTCGCTCGCATCAAGTTTCTTCACGGACGTGCGGGTGGTCGGTCCGGTCGGGGATGACTTCACCCAGACCGAACTTGATGTCCTTGAGAATCGTGGGGTAATCACTGATGACATCGAACGGGTCGAAGGTGCCCAGACCTTCTTCTGGAAGGGTCATTACGAATACGACCTGAATACGGCCCACACCGATGACACCCAGCTGAATGTTTTCGGTGAGTTCGAACCGAAACTGTCGGAGGCATCGAAGGCGTCCGACATGCTTTTCCTGGCAAACATCCAGCCCGACTTGCAGCGGCAGGTAAGGGCCCAATGTCCGGATGCCGGATTCGCCGGACTCGACACGATGAATCTTTGGATTGACATCGCCAAGGATTCGCTTCTGGCCGCGATGTCAGAAGTTGACTGTGTGCTGATCAATGACGCCGAGATCCGCCAGCTGACCGGCGAACCCAATCTGGCCCGTGCGGCGAAAGCGGTAATGGAGCTCGGTCCGAAGGCCGTCGTCGCCAAACAGGGCGAGTACGGTGCCGCGCTCTTTACTCCCGGTGGTTTCTTTGCGCTTCCGGGCTTTCCGCTTGAAGATGTCCGTGACCCGACCGGGGCGGGCGACAGTTTCGCCGGTGGTTTCCTGGGCTATCTCGACGGGGAGTGCGAAGCCATCGACGAACAGGCCCTGCGCAACGCGATGGGTTACGGCACGGTGCTGGCTTCCTACAACGTTGAGGAATTCGGAACCGAAAGGGTCAGCCGTCTCACCCGGGACGAAATCGAAGCGAGGCTCCAGGCACTTCGCTCGATGACCAACTTCGATCTGGGCTGACCCCGGTCCCCGCACGAGGGGCCTTTCGTAAATCTCCTGTGTCAGTCACAGCATGGACACCGAACGGAAGACCCAAAGTGCGATACTGGAACGGATAAGCAATCAGAAGAGCAGCAATTCCGAGGAGTGATGGATGGGGACCGAAGAGAAGACTGAAGATTCGGCGGTAGGCGATGTAGCCACCTCCACTGACTCCCTGACGGTGACGGACAACCGCACCGGTCGATCGTACGAATTGCCGATCGAGGACGACACGGTCAAGGCAATGGACCTGCGCCAGATCAAGGTCCACGAAGACGATTTCGGAATGATGGCTTTCGACCCGTCATTCACCAATACGGCTTCTTGCCGTTCGTCAGTCACTTACATTGACGGCGAGGCTGGAGTGCTCCAGCACCGTGGCATCCCGATCGAACAGCTTTGTGAGAGTTCCACTTTCCTTGAGGTCGCTTACCTGCTCGTTTTCGGCGAGCTTCCGACCCGCCCGCAGCTCGAATCCTGGGTTCATGACGTAACCCACCACACTTTTGTCCACGAAGACATCAAGAAGTTCCTTTCGGGCTTCCGTTACGACGCGCACCCGATGGGAATGCTGCTTGCGTCCACCGGCGCCCTCTCGACCTTCTACCCGGATGCGAAGAACCTCGACGACCATGTCGAGCGTTACCTGGCGACGATCCGCCTGATCGCCAAGATGCCGACCCTGGCTGCTTTCTCTTACCGCCACAACATGGGTCTGCCTTACGTTTACCCGGACAATGACCTGACTTACTCCGAGAACTTCCTTTCGATGATGTTCAAGATGACCGAGACCAAGTACGACCCGGATCCCCGGCTCGCCAAGGCACTCGACGTCCTCTTCATCCTCCATGCCGACCACGAGCAGAACTGCTCGACCAGCGCGGTTCGCAGCGTGGGATCGTCAGATGTCGATCCGTACTCCGCGGTTGCCGCCGGCATCGCCGCCCTTTACGGCCCGCTCCATGGTGGCGCCAACGAAGCGGTGCTCAAGATGCTGCGTCGAATCGAGAAGGTCGAGAACATTCCTGACTTCCTCGAATCGGTAAAGAACCGGGACGAGAAACTGATGGGCTTTGGCCATCGCGTCTACAAGAATTACGATCCTCGCGCCAACATCATCAAGAGCCACGCCGAGGGCGTTTTCGAAGCGACCGAGTACAACCCGCTGGTGGAGATCGCCACCGAACTGGAAAAGCACGCGCTCGATGATGAGTACTTCACGTCACGTAAGCTCTTCCCCAACGTTGACTTCTTCTCGGGCATCATTTACGAAGCCCTGCGGATCCCGCCGGAGATGTTCACCGTGATCTTCGCGCTGCCCCGCACCGCCGGCTGGATCGCCCAGTGGCTGGAGATGCGGGACGACCCGGACAAGAAAATTTCCCGTCCGCGCCAGATCTACACCGGTGCCCGGGACGCGGATTACGTACCGATGGCAGAGCGTTCCGGTGGCGATACGATCGCCGGGCCGCCGGCCACCCGTCCCGGCGCCTGACCGACGCACCGGCCACCTGTGGCTAAATGGAAGCTCACCATCCGTTATGGGTCGGAGGTATCCCGACAGAGCTTCGATGATTTCGAAGAGGCGATGGCGGCCCTTGAAGCCGCCACGGCCGATGTGCTGGATGACGATCCGCTGGACACGGTCAAGGCTTTTCGTGACTACACCCCTGATCAGCTGGTGAAGGCGCGGATCGAGATTGCCGGCAAGGGTTTCTTCACTCCGCCCACCGCCGGCCTCGACATCCAGGGTGACGGCGGCATGCTTCCGTTCTCCGGTGGCGTGGTCCGGAAACCGCTGCAGGCGAACAGCCGCAAACAAGTATTTGCCGCGATCAGGCAAGCTTTGCAGCAATGAAAGAACAGTCTTCACAAGATTCGCCCAGGAAGGTCCCCAAAGGCTCGTACGAGGCCGGTCGCCGGGTTTTGCTGCCCGAGGGTGCCGAGAGTCCACTCGTGGTCTACATCAACGGCGTAGCCCAGGTTGAAGGCGATGACTACAGCCTGCGTGGCAACGAGATCCTTTTCACCCGTGAAATTCTCAAGGAGCAGAAGAGCCGTCAGCGCAAGATGATCATGCTGATGGGTGTGGTCGGCTTCTACGCGAAGGACGAGACAATCGACGTCCAGTACCAGAAGAACGGCAAGACCGAACTTGCCGCCGACCTGCCGGTTCGGGAGTAGAACCTAACCCTGTTTCAGTTTGTCCCGGCGGGGAACGTAACCAGCCTTAAATACCAAGGGCCTCCGCGTGGAGGCCCTTTGTATTTCCCTGGACGTGAGTGTGTCAGCGCTTGAGGCGCACGATCTTCTTCGTGCCACCGGTTACCTTGAGCAGGCCCTTGCGGCTCTTCTTGAGCAGTTTAGCTCCGCGCTTGCCCTTGGTCTTGAGCTTGACATTTTTGCTGCCGGCTTCGGTGAAGCTGTACTTGCCGGAAGCGATCAGGGTTCCCTTGCTGAACTTCTTGCCCTTGATCTTGATCTTCTTGGTGGTCACCAGCTTCGCGACTCCCGAGGTCGGGCCGGTTGCCTTGATCCTGGCGACACCCTTCTTCCCGTTGAACTTCACGGAACCACCAGCGACCTTGGTCGCAACAGGGTTGTTCGGGGTCGGCTTGACCGGGTCGACCGGATCGATCGGATCGTTGTTGTCGGTGTCTTCAGCGACAACCGAGGCCGATGAATGGTTGTTGGCCGTAACCGATTCATCCGAGCTGGTCGAGATGTAGGCGGTGTTGGTGTATTCAACCGGGGCGAGATGTTCACCCTGCGTCCTGTCACCCAGGCAAAGCAGGCTGAGACGGGCCTTGAGGTCGTGATCGGTCGGGTTGTAGATCTTGAAGGCCCTGGTCACCGGACGCGGATCGTTGCCCAGCGAAACCAGGCCGTCATCGAGATCCATGTCGGCGACGATTCCCTTGTAGCCATCAGCGCAGGTGAGCTGGGCTTCGGAAACGGTGCCGGCCGGAATCGTGAACTCCTTGACGATGTGCTCGAAACGCAGGTCATGCGTATGCCCGTCACTGAATGTGACCTGACGGGTCATGCAGCGGATCGACACGGTCACATCGGCCGGCTCGCTGTTGTCGAGGATGAACTTCCAGCCATTGCCTTCCGGCTCGCTGTAAACGAGATTGGCCGGAGTCGAGGACTGGAATCCGGGCTGGATCGCAACCTGACCCGGTCCGCAGACCAGCGTGAACTCGTTCTTTCCAGCCAGGACCACATTGCTGACCGTGATCGGGTCAGAGGTGATCAGGTCGTGGCTGTGTCCGCCGTCATCGCTGGTTGAGCGCTTGATGCAGACAGCGAAGATCTTCGCCTGGGCCCGGCCGGTCGCCGTGTTCTTCACGGTTCCCTTCCAGGTGTCAACCGCCGAAGCGTAGGACTCGAGGACCTGGGGTGAAGTCCAGTCACCGGTGCCCTGGTCGATCTGGTCGATCCGGACCGAACCATCAGACGCGAAGTAATTGGCCGGGCAGGTGACGGAAACCGTCTTCTGCTGGCCGGCTTCCAGGTCGATCTGGGCTTCAACCTTCTGGACATCGAGCAGGTGCTCGGCGGCTGGATCGGCGTCGCCCCACGGGTCAACCTTCACCTTGACGTCGTAGGTCTTCGTTTCACCCGGCTTCAGATCACCGATCTCGCAGGTGACGGTAGCCGTCGCTTCCACACACGGAGCGTCGGCCGAGACGAAGCTCAAACCGGCCGGCAGGGTGTCAGTAATAACCACGTCTTCAGCCATTGCGGTTCCGACATTCTCAGCCTTCAGGTGGAAAGTGATGATGTCGCCCGGACGTGCCTTGCTCGGATCAGCAGTCTTCGTGATCTTGACATCAGCCTCACCGAGGATCTCGGTCTTGACGGTGTCTGTGTTGTCCTTCTCGTTCGGATCGAACTCGTGACCCTCGACCGTGGCCGTATTGGTAACGATCTCGCCGAAGACGGGCAAAGTCGGGCTGACCAGGATGTTGACGGTCTTCGAACCACCAACCGGAATCGTGCCGAGGTTGCAGCTGATTGCCGAGGTGCATTCGGCCGACGAGATGAATGCCAGGCCGGCCGGCAGCGGATCGGTGATCACGACCTGGGTCGCGGTATTCGGACCCTTGTTGTTCACCTTGATCGTGTAGGTGAACTGTTCGTCGTGCTCAACGACTTCGGGCGCGATCTTGTCGATGTCGAGGTCGGCGATCGGGAACTTCAGGGTCGCCTTGGCGTCATCTTCGTCGCGGTAGGGACCGTCTTCATTCGACGGACTGCCGCTGCTGTCCTTGGAATCAGCTTTGGCGTCGTTGGTCTGGACCGGCGGGTTCAGGCGGGCCGGCAGCTGCGGCGTCGCGGTGAACTTGATCACCACGGAGGCACCTGGCTGGATCGTCTGACCGGCGAAGTCCCAGGTCAGCACGTCGCCGGAGGCGTTTGCCATAACCGAAGGTTCGGCCGTGGTCGCACCGGTGATGACGGTTGATCCCGCGTCGTAAGTCCAGGCGGGCGGCAGCGTGTCACGGACAACGGTGTCCAGCGCCGTGGCGGTGGTTGCGTTGTTCTTGACAACGATCCTCCAGCCGAAAGGCTGTTCGACGTTGGCGTCAGCGATATCCGGATTTCCGGGAGCCGTAGTTGTCTTGTCGACAGTGATCTCCGGGAATTCGAACTTGACGATGACGGTGTCATCGTTGCTGTCGTATTCGCGGTAGGTCCACGGGTTGGTGCGTTCAGCCGACGGAATGCCGAAGTAGTGCGAACCGGCGGTGTTGACTGCGGTGTCGGTTGCGTTCAGCTGGGCCGACGGCAGTGCTTTGGCCGTGTAGGTCAGCGTGACTGTCTGTCCGGGGTTGATCGGACCGGGGATCACCCAGGTCATGGCCGGGTCACCAGCGGTCCACGGATCGGTGTTGAAGGCGGCTCCATCGGCCAGAACCACGTTGGTCAGGTCGGCGTCGGGCTGATCGGAAACCTTGACGTCGTAAGCAGCGCTGGTGCCGTTGTTGGTCACGGCGACGCTGTAGGTGAAGTTGTCACCGGGCTGGCTCTGAACCGGTCCGTTGACGAAACTGCCCGAGTTGACCTTGACCCTCTTGTCGAGAACCAGCTTCGGTTCACGTACCGGTGTTGTGGTCTTCGATACCGGTGAGTGGTAATCGAAGGTGCCGGTTCCCGGCAGGTTGTTCGGGTTGAAAGTGAACTTGCTCGAGATGTTCGACTGGGCCAGGATCGTGTTGACGATGTTCTCGCCGGCAACTACCTTGGCGCCACCGTTGCGATGTGTATCGCGGACGTGGGCCTTGTAGGTGAAACGGATCACACGGTCACCGGTACCGGGATTGACCGTCCCGAGATCCCAGGCCAGAGTGGTCGAAGCAGCGGTCACGACCGGGGTGTATGTCTGGACGTTCGGGGCCGGATCGGCCGGGCAACCGGAAATGCAGTTGGCCGAGACGTAACCGTCGAAATCCAGCGAGTCAGGCAGGACGTCGAAAGCCGTCAGGTTGAACATCTTCAGGTTCTTCGGAATGGTCAGATCAGCGGTGTAGGTGACCGGGGTTCCGATAGTGGTCCAGGACGGGGTGACCGACTTGACGATGGTCGCGCCGGCAACCGGGAACTTGCTGGATGAAGAAGCCGAGTATCCGGTGTTGGTGGTGCTCCCGGAAGTACGTTCGTTCGGATCGGTTCCATCGATCGAAGTCGTTTTCGCGTCAGCGGTGTTGAGCAGCTCGGTTCCGGTGATTGCCGGAGAATCAACCTTCGCCCTGTAAGACCAGACGACGTTGGCATTCGGGTTGATGTCGACCGGGGTTCCGGTGATGGTGCGGGTTCCCGCGTTCCAGGTTCCCCCACCTGTACCGGGCACGACCGCGCCATCGGCCAGCGGGTTGTTGCTGCCATCGACCAGGGTCACGCCAACCGGAATGACGTCCTTGATGATCGTGTCGTGGGCAATGGCCACGTTCGAGGCGTTCGAGTTGCGGGTCGTCAGCGTGTAGGTGACGATCTCGTTTGGCTGTGCGCCGGTGCTGGCAACGTTGTTCGACTTGCTCTGCGAAATCACCGGTTCGACGATGGTCGTCGAAACAGAATTCGAGTTGCGGCTGCGGTTGCTGCCGTCGGTCCACGAAAGGTTCGCCTGATTGGTCCGGTTCTGGCCGCGAACGTTGGCCGAAACGTCGGCAACACGGGTCGAGATCGAGATCACGACGATGTCATTCGCACCGGGTGCGACGCTGTAATTGTCCGGTCCGGTGACGGTTACGGTCTGACCAGCCGTGTTGATCGCCCAGCCCGCGGGCAGCGGGTTGCCGTTCAAGGTTGCGGTCGGGGTGCCGATGATCGGCTGGGTGGCCGCCGCGTTCGGGGTGTCGGTGATCTTCAGGTTGGACGGGAAAGTCGTTCCGGCAGGCAGGGTTGTCGTGACGGTGTAATCGATGCGTTCGCCGATCGTCGCCTGGGCATCGGTGTTTCCGGCCTCGGTGATCGAGGTGTGGCGCACCTTTGCGATTGCCGTGTTCGGAGTCTTGACGTTGCTCGGATCGTCAACCCGCGCGATGTTCGGCGTCTGGGTCGGATCGATGTTGTTTTCCGGCACGTAAGTGAAGGTGCTGCCGGTGTTCGTGGTGGATTCGTACTGGCGCACACCGGAGTCGTTGGTGTAGGTGTTCTCCGGAGCGAGGATGTTCGGGAGCTGCACCTTGTAGGTCAGCGACTTGGTGGCACCGTCGGTGATTGCCGGGATGTTCCACTTGATGATGTCGCGACCGGCACCGCCATCAACGCAGGTGCCGCCATCGGTGATTGCGGAAACCATCGAGCAGTCGTAGAACGCGGGCAGCCTGTCCCAGGTCTGGACGTTCTTCACATCGCCGATTGCAGTGACATCGACCTGGTAGGTGGCGCTGTCGCCACCGGTGACGGTGAGGCCGTCGACCGGCGGGTTCTTGATCGCGCCGGAGTTGATCTGGCGCACGCCCTTCTTGATCGTGACGCGCTTGGCGATCGATTCGTAGTTGACCTGGTCACGCAGCGGGAAGGCGGTTCCCGGGGTGTTGCGGATGCCGAACTTGATCAGGTTTCCCTTGACGTCCGAGGGATCGATGATTCCGGCAGGAGCGACCGTGGTCGCCAGGGTTACCTGGAACTTCTGCGAACCGAGCGGCACGAGGCCACCGTTCAGATCCCAGAAGATGTTGCCCGACGCGGCAGCAGACTCGTCAACGACGTTCGTGGTCGTGTTGTTGGCGGTGTCCTGGGCGCTGCCAGCGACATAAGTGGTGTTGAGCGGCAGGAAGTCGGTAACACGCAGTTCGCGGGTGTCGACCTTGGACGGGAAGTCGATGGTGAGCCTCCAGCAGACCTTGTCACCCGGGTTGTACTGCGGGGTGGTCTTGCTGTAGGTCGCGGTGGTGCAGTTGGTGCTGCCGGTCGAGACTTCCTTCTTGAGGGAAACGCCCGGCGCAACCTGACCGGCCTGTGAGGCGTCGATTACCGGTTGCGGCTGGAGTTCATCGCTCCAGATGATCGGGCCGGAGGTCGAGCAGTCGGGTGTGCCCGGGGCGACACATCGCGAAAGGGTTTCGCCGGTAAGCGCGACCTTGTTGAGGGTCGAATCCTTGGCGAGGATCGGTGTGGTCGGCTCGAAGTTCGCCTGGTAGCTGGAGCGGGTCCTGGTCGGGAAGGTGACCACGAACTCGTCGTTGACGTTGGTGTGACCGAACTTGGCCAGGTTCGATTTGTCCCAGACAATCGTGAAGGTGCCGTCAGCGTTTTCGGTGACGCTCTTGTAGGGCGCACTCGGGTTGGCTCCGGTCGGGTCGCATTCGCTGTCGGATGCGTCGTTCCCGGTGGTGTAGTTGACCGGTCCGAGCGGGCAGTAGCCGCTGGGCAGGGTGTCGGTGACGACGATGTTCTCGCTGTAACGGTATTCGCCGGTACGGAAGCGGAGTTCCCATTCGGTGATCCCGCCCTGGGCGAGGGTGCCGGTGCTGGCGCTCTTGTAGACAACGAGATCTTCGGCGGTACGGGTGATGCTGGAATCGGCGGTGACGGCGAGATCAGTGTCACCCTTGTAGGTGCCACCGGCGAGCGCGTAGTTGGTCAGCGGCTGCTCGTCACGAACTTCAGGTCCGCTGTTGTTGTCGAGGTTGGTGGCCTGCTTGCCCGACTGCGAAGTCGGTTCTGTGCCGGTCCAGCTGAGGGTGTTCTCCCGCAACGGAACGGCGGCACGGTAACGGTAGACCTTGGTCTGGCCCGGGGCGAGAGTGCCGGTGTCGAACTGGACATGGGTGTAAACAGCGGAAGGCTTGGGGCCCGCGCCGTCCGGATCGAAGTTGATGGTTTCGACCAGGGTCGGTGCGTGACAGTCGTCGACTGGCTTGACGACGATCGGGCCGGAGCCGGGATATTCCTGCGGGCTTCCGGGGTTGCTGGGAGCGTCGGTCGTGTTGTCCGGATCGTTCTCGCAGCCGAGGAACTCGAGTCCGGCCGGCAGGAAATCATCGATCTTGGTCGACTCGGTCGGATTTACCTCGTTGTTCTTCAGGGTCAGCGTGTAAACGGTCTGGTTGTCGTGAACGCCCCGGAGAATTTCGCCTTCGCGGCTGGGTTCGGACTTGGCCAGATCGATCGCGCGGATCGTGCCGGTCGAAGTCGCGCTTGCCGAGCCGGTGTATGAAGTCGGGTCGACGATGCCGGTGGAGCTGAACTTCGGCAGGTAACGCGGGTCCGAGTTCACGTAAGCGAAGTACTGAACGCCGTAGGTGTCACCAACTTCATAGGTGGCCTGGTTGTGGCTCACGTTGAAGTCAACACCCTGCGAGGAGTTGGAAACCACGTCGGAGACGTTGGAGAAGATCAGCGTTGTCTGGCCGCTACCGGGCTGGTTGCTGATGATCTGCGGGGCCGGATCGGCACCGCCGGCGTAGGTGATGCCGGCTGGCAGGACCACGCGGAAACTCAGGTTGTATCCCTTGGGCTGGCCGGCCGCGAGCGAAGCGGTAGTTGTCGCCGAACCGCTGGTGCCGTAAAGCGGGCTCGAGGTGTTGGCACTCAGCTGCAGATCAGGGGTGCCTGCCGCCTGAGCGGCACTGGTGGACGCGAACCCCATGAGGAGCACGGCGCAGAACAAAACAAAACGACTAGCGAAACGAACTACAGGCTTCAATTTTTCTCCGTACGTTCTGAAAACCGCTATTGCGGTTTTTCGACAATTTCTTATTGACTTATGAACGGCGGGAAAGCCTAAGACGGCCCGGATGCTTGCCTGCTATTTGAGAATCCGCAAGCATCAGAGTGTTGAGCAGAGCGCGAATCAATCTTTCGATTGTGATTCTCGAGGCGCTCTCACCCGTCTCCCAGGTGTTCGTATGGTGTTACAAGTATAAACATCAAGTTCGCGAACTTCAAGTCTTCCGGCTGCTGAAACGTTTCCTGCCGGAAAATCCCCGGAAACGGGCCTGTTTCTTAGTTGAAGACGTAAAGCAACAGGAACGCCGTGAACGCGAATACGGCAGCGGCGATGATTATCGGACGGTCTTCGGCGACGATCGCAGCGGTCGAACGGTCATCGGAGCGGTCGTAAATCAGGTACAGGTAACGGAAGATTCCGTAGACCACCGGCGGAATCGTGAGCATCATCTGGTTCCCCACGAGCGGCGAGTCGACCGCGTAAATCGCGTAGCTCACCACGGTGCCGGTGGTAACCAAAGCGACCATCTGGTCGAGAAACGGCAAGGAATAATGCTCGAGCACCGGCCGGCTGCTGGTGCCTTCGTGGAGTTCGGACACTGCTTCCTGTCGACGCTTCGTAAACCCCAGGAAAAGGGCGAGCATGCCCGTACAGAGGATCAGCCATTCCGAGGCGACAGTGTCGACCGCTTCGGCGCCTGCCATCACCCTGAGGATGAAAAGCGTCGCCAGCGTCATCACGTCGATGATCACTATCTGTTTGAGACCAAAGCTGTACGCCACCTGGATCACGCCGTAGCCGATAACGAAAAGGCCAACCTGCCAGTTGATGGCGAGGAAAGCGAGCGCAATGGCACCTACGGCGAGCCCGAAGGCAATCGCCCAGGCCGACGGAATTGAAAGCTGGCCAGCGGCGATCGGTCGGAATCGTTTCTTCGGGTGCTGACGATCAAGTTCGACGTCGTTGAGATCGTTGATGAAATAGCCGGCACTTGAAATCGCGCAGAAAGCGACGAAGGTGAGCAGCGCCTGGCCGATCGACCACGGATCGTCGACATGACCGGAGAAAATCAGGCCCGCGAAAACCAGGACGTTCTTTACCCATTCCTGGGGGCGGGCTGTCTTCAGCGCAGCCCGGAAGGGCCCGCGTTCGGTCAGGGTGTGCTTCGGCGGTTCGGAGGAGGCGGCTTCCATCAAAGTCGGAGAAGGCTAACGGTTAACCGATGAGAACGCCCGGGTTGAGCATGCCTGTGGGATCAATTTCTCGTTTCGCCGCTCCGAGTGCCGCCGCGAAAGGATCCGGCCGCTGCCGGTCATACCAGGGCCGATGGTCACGGCCAACCGCATGGTGATGGGTAATCGTTCCCCCGTTGTCAATGATCGCCTCGGCGGCGGCGGCCTTGATCTCATCCCACTGTTCCAGCTCCCCGCCTCGCACCGCAGGCGCTATCACCGTGAAGTATGGCGCCGCCCCATCCGGGTAGACATGGGTCAGACGGCAGCTCACCCGGGGCGCACCTTCACCCTCGGCGGGGCTGCCACAGACTTCGGCTACCGCTTTGCGTGTAGCTCCGGTCACTTCGGCATGGAAAGTCTCGAAACGATCCCAGGTGGTTGCCGTTTCGAAGGTCTCCGAAAGCACGCCACAGGAAACGAAGGTGTCGCGGATGTAAGGAGCCATCAGGAACGCATCCCGCCATCTGTCGGACTGGTTGCTGCCGTCCGCTTCCCGGTCACCGGATTCAGGTTCAATCGTTTTACTGCTTGCGACCCGGCCGCCGCCCTTTCTGGCGATCGAAAGCGCCTGGTCCAGAAGTTCACCGACCGGAAAATCAGCCGATTCGAACCCGAGCAGCAAAAGCGTGGAGCTGCCGTCACCGGCACCCATCGTCACCGCTTCGAGCGGATCGATGAGCCTGCAGTTGCTCGGGCCGAGCCGCGACTGCGCGATTTCCCGCACCACGCCGGTGGCAGCCTGAACGAAATCCGGGAACTCGACCGTGGCTGAAGCTTTGAATACCGGCCGACGACGAATCCTCATCCAGGCTTCGGTGACCACGCCGAGAATGCCTTCAGATCCAAGCATCATCCGATCGGGCGAAGGTCCGGCACCGGATCCGGGCAGGCGCCGACTCTGCCATTCGCCAACCGGGGTGATCGCCCGAACCGACTCGGTGAGATCATCGATGTGGGTTTCGCCGGTGGCGAAATGTCCGCCGGCGCGAGTGACTATCCAGCCGCCGAGCGTTGCGTATTCGAAGGATTGCGGGTAATGGCGCAGGGTCATCCCGCTCGGTTTCAGCTGTTCTTCCAGGGCCGGGCCCCGTACGCCACCCTGGATCCGTGCCGCAAGTGAAAATTCGTCGATTTCCAGAACCCGGTCCAGGCGGGTCATGTCGAGCGAGATAGCCGGCCGGTCATCGTCCAGGCGCGGCTCGACTCCGCCAACCACGCTGGTGCCCCCACCGAAAGGAATCACGGCAGCGTTCAGTTCGCTTGCCCGGTCAAGAACCTCAACCACTTCCGCCTCCGATGACGGGAAAGCCACCAGGTCGGGTGGGTTCGGGAACTCCCCACGGTGGCCACGGACGATGTCGCGGTAAGACTTGCCCAGGGCATGAACCGCCCGCTGGTGCCGGTCGTCGGTGAAGAGCCCGGCTGTCCCCGATCCGGGAACCGCCAGTCGCGGTTCCCTCAAATTGACGTCCTCCAGCGGCACGGCTGCTTTCGCTTCACCGCCGAACCCGAGCATGCCCCGGATTCCAGCAGCGGCTTCTTCCACCTCACGGGCGGGCCGCTGCTGGTCCTCATGACCCCAGCCCCAATGCTTCAGGCGCCGGTCATTCAAAGCCGGCTACCAGTGGACGCCGCGCAACAGGTGCGCGAACGCGACCGCTTCGGTCGAAACCGCCTTGTCTGGCGCGCCTTCGCCTTCGACTTCGCCCTTTGCGGCTTTCGAGTCCGGGAAAAGCTTGTAGCCCTGGTTGAGAACCGCATCGCTGGCCTTCGGCGAGACCGCATAAAGCAGTTCTCCGAAGTTGCCGAGTTTGGTTGCTACCTTCTTCGGCTTGGTGACCATCGCACCCGTGATCATCTCCGCGGCATCATCCGGGGTGAGTGTCGGGAAAGCGTCATACATCTTGGTTGGAGCGATCATCGCGGTCCTCACCAGCGGCATGTAAATGGTGGTGATGTGCACCCGGTCGTCGATGACCTCGGAGGCGATCGTTCGACTGAACGCATCCAGTGCCGCCTTCGACGCAACGTAGGCCGAGAACCTCGGGGTGTTGGTCTGGACCCCGATCGAGCTCACGTTGATGATGTGCCCGCTCTTGCGTTCCCGCATGCGTGGCAACAGGGTCAGGATCAGCTTCAGCGAACCGAAGTAATTGAGCTGCATGGTGCGCTCGTAATCGTGGAAACGGTCGTAGGAATGGGCGACCGAACGCCGGATCGAGCGGCCGGCGTTGTTCACCAGGATGTCCACATGACCGTGCTCGGCCAGGACTTCCTTGCCCATGCGTTCAATGTCCTCGACGTCAGAGAGATCACACGGATGGACCGAAGCGTCACCGCCCTGCTCCTCGATCTCGAGCTTGATCGCTTCCAGCTTGTCGGCACTGCGGGCAACCAGCAGAACCTTGGCTCCGGCGGCGGCGGCCTTCTCGGCGGCGGCCTGCCCGATCCCGGATGAAGCACCGGTGATCATCACGATCTTGCCACCGATCGCTCCACCGAGCGAACGATCCTTGAACAGGTCCGGATCGAGTTCGCGCTCCCAGTAATCCCAGAGCCGGTCCGCGTAGGTCTCCAGCGGAGGCACTGCGATGCCGGAGCCATCCAGGGCCGCCAGGGTGTTCCTGCAGTCGAACTTGGTCGGGTAGTTGACGTAAACCAGAACTTCGCGTGGGATACCGACGTCGTTCAGCACGTTGTCGGATATCCGCTTGACCGGTGGCAGCATCATCAGACCGCCGCGCACTGCCGGCGGAACGATGTTGAGCATCTCCGGGTCGACCCGGATCGACATTTGCGGCGCGGTGGCCGAACGGGCGAAAAGGTTGATCAGCTGTCCGGCAGTAAGTGGATTCGGGTCGGTCAGATGGAAAGCCTGGTTGTCCAGCCCTTCGACATGGGCGATGTGGTCCATTGCGTCGGCCACGAAATCAACCGGAACCACGTTGATCTGCTTGCCCTCGACACCGACTGTCGGCATCCACGGCGGCAGCAATGCCCGCAGTCGCTTGATCAGCTTGAAGAAGTAGTACGGACCATCGACCTTGTCCATGACACCGGTTTCGGAGTTGCCAACCACGATGCCGGGGCGATAGGCCCTCCACGGGGTGGTTGCTTGTTCGCGAACTACCCGTTCTGACTCATGTTTGGTCCGGAAGTACGAGTGGGTGTCAAGGTTTTCGGCCTCGTCGAACTGCTCTTCGCGCCAGGTGCCTTTGTAAAGGCCGGCGACAGCAATCGAGCTGGCCAGCTCGAAGCAGCCGACTTCAAGTTCATTGGCGAGCTCAACCGCATTGACAGTGCCGTCGACGTTGGCGGCGTGCATCTCTGCTTCGCTCGCTTCCATGTCGTAAACGGCAGCAAGGTGGAAGAAGTGTCCGATCTTGCCTTTGAGCTTCGCGACTTCTTTGTCGGAAACGCCGAGTTTCGGCTGGGAAAGATCACCGGTCACCGGAACGATCCGGCCCTCGTCAGCATCCCAGTCGGACAGCAGGTCCTCGAAGCGTCCGCGGGAACCCTCGCGGACCAGCAAATAAATGGTTCCTTCGCGCTTCAGGAGTCTCTCGACCAGATAACGCCCGATAAATCCCGTACCGCCAGTTACGAAGTAATCCATCGCTCCTCCTCCGAGCTTGAAAATCCCGTTGCCGATGCGAATGGAACCTCAATCCACCGCATTTTGGCCGGACTGGGACTGACCCTACATTGCCTGCGCTGGCAGTGGTTGTGCACCGCTACATATCGCCGTATTGCCCCGTGTCCCAGTTTGCATACACTCCCGTTAATGGCAGAGTCAGCTATCACCGAGATAACCATGCCCGAGATGGGCGAATCCGTTACCGAGGGCACGGTTCTCGAGTGGCACGTGGCAGTCGGCGACGCCGTCGAAGAGGGCCAGACCATCGTCGAAGTATCGACCGACAAAGTTGATGCTGAAGTACCGGCGCCGACCTCGGGGACGATCACCAGCCTTGCCGTCGAAGTTGATGACGAAGTAGCGATCGGTGCGGTGCTGGCCGAAATAGATCCGTCCGGGGCTCCTGTCTCGGCCGGTGATTCGACCGAAGCTGAAAAAGCTGAAGCTGCCCCGACCGAAGAAGGCGACGCCGATCTCGGCGAACCGGAAACCCCGGTCGCTTCTTCCGCCCCGAAAGATGATGATTCCGGCTCCGCTGGCGAATCGGTCACGGTGACCATGCCCGAGATGGGCGAATCCGTAACTGAAGGCACCGTGCTCGAATGGCACGTTGCGGTTGGGGACAAGGTCGATGAGGGCCAGACCCTGATCGAGGTTTCCACCGACAAGGTCGATGCCGAGGTTCCGGCGCCGACTGCCGGCACCATCACGAAACTTCTGGTTGAACCGGACGACGAAATCCCGATCGGTGCCGCCCTGGCCGAACTCGACCCGTCCGGCAGCGCCACCGAAACTGGCGATTCCGCCCCGGCGGAAGCCGGCAGTGCCGAGGCCTCCCAGAGCAATGGCAAGGTCGACGTCGGCGAAGGCCGGGCGACCCCGGTGGCCCGCCGGATCGCCGCCGCCGAAGGCCTCACCCTCGACTCGATCACCGGCAGCGGTCCTGCCGGGAAGGTTCTCAAGGCCGATGTGCTGGCCGCCTCCGACGGTGCCGCCCCGGCTGCTGAACGCGAAGAGAAGGTCCTCCGCGGTCCGGCCGGCATGCTGGCCAAGGCGATGAACGAAAGCCTCAAAACGCCAACCGCCACCTCCTTCCGCACAGTCTCGGTCGACACCCTGGACGCCAAGCGCAAAGGGCTCAACGGTGCCCTTTCCCAGCGCGGCATGAAAGTTTCGTTCACTCATCTCGTCGCCTGGGCGATCGTGCTCGCGGCGAAGGAATGGCCGG
>JBAWHK010000019.1:0-5498 GCA_049593795.1 Solirubrobacterales bacterium | reverse complement strand
GTCGGTCTGATCAGCCTGGTGTCCGCATTGATCTCCCTGGTCAATGCCAAACTTGGATTCCTGACTGGCACGGCCGCGCTTGCGGCCTGGATGGCGGTGGTCGTTTCGGTACCCGGCGCGGCTCTGGTGATCCTTCTGGCTGGCATCCTGCCGACCATCTTCATCCGGGGCAGTGGGCGTCCCCTGGCGTTCGGCCCGCTTGGTCCGCTGCTTGGAACCCTGGGTCTGGCCCCGTTCCTCCCAATTCTTGCGGCCTTCGCTTCCGACTGGCGGGACCGCGCGATTGTCGCCGGCATGGGCGTCACCTTCACTGCCCTCGCAGAAGCGATTACCGGGCAGAAACTGCTTTTCGGACAGTTCCCGGAGGCCGGGGCCGGCTGGCAGAACTCGGTTTCATCGGCGGTCACCGAGCTGCTGGCACCCACCCTCGCCACCTCCACCTTCCTGATCTCCATGGTCGTCTGGGTGGCCAGTGCGGTCTTCATCGGGATGATCATCAGCCGCGCCCGTGCCCGACGTGAGGTCCGGACCGAAAGGCCAATCACCTTTACTGCCGTAGGATCAGTACGTGAGCCCAGTCCCCACTGAACTCAAAACACGCCTTCGAAGGGTGACCTGAGATGAGCGTCTTCCGAAATCTTGAAGCCCGGATCGAAGGCCTCGTCGAAGGAGTATTCAGCCGCGCCTTCAGTTCCGAGGTGCAGCCGGTGGAGCTGGCCCGCAAACTCGCCAAAGAAATGGACTCCCATAAAACGGCGTCGATTTCCCGGGTTTACGTGCCGAACGAATACACGGTCCATCTTTCGGAGAAGGACCGGGAAAAGCTAGAAGGTTACGAACGTTCCCTCGAACAGGAACTATCCGGTTACCTGCTCGAGCATGCCCGCCGACGTGGTTACGACCTGCTGTCCCGTCCCGAAGTCAAATTCAACACCGATGACCGTTTGCGACTCGGCGAGTTCGGCATCCAGGCCCGACTGGTCAAAGCCGGCAAACGTGAAGGGGAGCAGCCGGCTCCGGCCGAAGAGGGCCACACCATGGTTTACAAAACCCCGCCTCCACCCGAGCCTGAAGCTGCGCCGGTACGCGCGCCGGCTCCGGCGCTCACCAGGGCAGTGATCGAAACCGGAGGACGCCGACAGGTACTCGACGGCCCCCGGGCCACGATTGGCCGCTCCGAGGAGGTCGAATGCGTATTGAACGACCCCAACGTTTCCCGTCGCCACGCCGAACTTCAGCAGGGCCGCAACGGTGAATGGGAGATCCGGGACCTGGGATCAACCAACGGCATCAAGGTGAACGGCCGGCGGACCAGTTCGGCGATCCTCCGCGAAGGCGATCAGGTCACCGTCGGGACTTCAACTTTCCGTTTCAGCCTGGAACGATAGGCAAATCCGGACGTGGATTACGAACCAATTTCAGTCGCCCTCAAGTTCGGGTTCCTTGCTGTCCTGTATCTCTTCCTCGTCTGGGTTGCCAGTTCCGCCCGCAAGGACCTGAAACGAAACAGTGGCGGCCAGGACGAAGGGCCACGGATGAGCCCGCTCAGCGGAGGCGGAGGAGGAACCCGTGATGCGTGGCTGGTGGTTGAACGCAGCGACAGTCTGGCCAGCAACACGAGATTCGATCTTTTTGGCGGGGCGACACTGGGCCGTTCGGCCGATGCCGACATCAGTTTCGACGACCGCTACGCGTCAGGTCTTCACGCCAGGGTCTACCCTCGCGGTGACCGATATTTCGTTGAAGACATGAATTCGACCAATGGCACCCTCCTCAACGGGGGACCGCTGGTTGGTGAGAATGAGCTGGGCGATGGTTTCACGATCGCTATCGGCGACACGACTTTCCGCTTCGAGATGGACAGGTGAGGGCAGTACCAGAAATGAGAAAGCCGACAGAATCCAAATGCTGAAGGTCTCCCGACATTCGGAAATGACCGATACCGGTCGCCAGCGCCAGGCGAACGAGGATTCTTTCCTGGTCAGGGATCCGCTGTTCGTGGTCGCGGATGGCATGGGTGGTGCCCAGGCCGGGGAAGTCGCGTCACTCGCCGCGGTCCAGGTATTCGAGAACGGGTTGCCGCCCGGTAACCCTGAACAGGCCCTTGAAACCTCGATCGGAGTGGCCAACCGGACGATTCACGATCAGGCCCACGCCGACGCTTCGCTGACCGGGATGGGCACGACGATCACCGCAGCGTCGGTTGACGGGGAAACCGATTCGGTTGTGATCGGGCACGTCGGGGATTCCCGGGCGTATCGCCTGCGGGACGGGATCCTCCAGCGACTGACCCGGGACCACTCGCTGGTGGAAGAAATGCGCCGCCGCGGGCAGATCACCGAAGCCCAGGCTGAAGATCACCCACAACGTTCGATCATCACCAGGGCCCTGGGGCCCGAACCGGAAGTCCAGGTGGATGTACAGAGCGTGCCTTCGGAGCCGGGCGACCTTTTCATGCTCTGTTCCGACGGGCTGACCACGATGCTTGGTGACGACCGGATCAAGGAACTTCTGATCAGCTCGACCAGCCTCGATGCCGCAACCAGGGCGCTGGTTGACGAAGCGAACCGGGCCGGCGGACGCGACAACATCACAGTCATCCTTTTCCAGGTCGAGGATCCAGCCGAACCGCTCAGCGGAATCGAAGGCACCACGATCCTGCCGCCAGCCGGTGGCACGAGGACTGCCCGCAGAACCGCAGCCGGACAGAATGCCGATGATCGTCCCCGCCGTCGCGGAGGTGCGATCCTCGCCCGGATCGCTCTCGGGATGGCTGTTTTCATAGTCCTGCTCGGCGGGCTTTTCTACGCGAGCCGCCAGGTCTGGTTCCTTGGTACCGACACGGCTGGGCGGGTCGCGCTCTACCGGGGCCTGCCATACGAGATGCCTTTCGGAATCTCGCTTTACGAAGAGCGCTACTCGACCGCGATCCAGACCGACGAACTCAGTCCGCAGCAGCAGGATGCGGTGACCGGACATTCCTTGCGCGGCAAGGATGACGCGACTTCCCTGATCGAGGACATCGAGAGCCGCGAGGGCATCTAAGTGAGCGGGCGGGTCGCGAAGTACTCGGCGCGAAACCGGGAGCTTCTGGCTCTTGTGCCCGTGGCCCTGCTGCTGACCATCGGTTTCGCCGCGGTATTCGGCCAGAACGACAATCAGCTGGGCGACCTCAGCCTTTCGTACGGCCTCTACTTCCTGGCGATCTGCCTGGCCACCCACATCTTCATCCGGATCCGTCTCCCTGACGCCGATCCTTATCTCTTCCCGCTGATGGCCCTGCTGACAGCTTTCGGCTTCGTGATGATCTACCGCCTTGACGCCGAGTTCAGCCGTGAACTCGCCCGGGACCAGGCGAACTGGTTCGTTCTCGGACTGATCCTGTTCGCCGTGGTGGTTCAGATGCTGCGCGACTATTCAGTGCTGGAGCGCTACCGGTACACGATCGCGGCAATCGGGATCGGGCTGTTGCTCGCCCCCCGGCTCCCCTTCATCGGGACCCAGGTGAACGGCGCTTACCTCGGGGTAAAGGTCGGCCCGTTCGGTTTCCAGCCGGCCGAACTGGCCAAGATCTGCATCGTGATCTTCCTCGCCAGCTACCTGAGGGAACACCGCGAACTTCTGGTGATCAACGCAAGGAAATTCCTCGGGCTGACCCTGCCGCCACTGAAACACCTCGGGCCCCTGCTGGTTGTCTGGGGGGCAGCGATGTTCATGCTGATCTTCATCCGGGACCTCGGCAGCTCATTGATGTTCTTCGCCGCATTCCTGTCGCTGGTCTATGTCGCGACCGGTCGTCTTTCGTTCGTTTTGATCGGCATGGCGATGTTCATGATCGGGGCTTTCTTCATCTACAACCTGGTGCCGCACGTCACCGACCGGGTCGACATCTGGCTCGACCCCTACCAGGATGCCCCCGGCGCCGGCTACCAGATCCTGCAGTCGATGTTCGCCCAGGCCGACGGGGGATTATTCGGAAAAGGCTTCGCTGAATCAATGGTTGCCATCCCGGGCAGCGACCAGCCCCTGTTGCCGGCAGCCCACACCGACCTGATCTACACCTTGATCGTCAGTGAACTCGGGCTCTTTGGCGGGGTCGCGGTGATCGCGATCTACCTGCTGATCGCCGCTCGTGGATTCAAAGTGGCGCTGATGGCCAATGATGGTTTCTCGAAACTCCTCGCTACCGGCCTGACAGCAGTTTTTGCTTTTCAGGCGTTCGTGATAATCGGCGGCGTAACCAGGGTGATCCCGTTGACCGGTGTCACCCTGCCGCTCGTCTCGTATGGAGGCAGCTCGATTCTCGCCAATTTCATCCTGCTTGCCCTGTTGCTGCTGGTCTCTGACAAGGCGCGGCGGGAAGCGCGCGAAGGAATCAACCAGGGACAGACCGGAGTCTGGAATTGAACGCCCAGATCATCAAACTCTTCGCTTTCATCACGGTCTGTTTCGCGGTGCTGGTCGGCTTCACTTCTTACTGGACCGTTTTCGATGCCCAGGACCTGAAAGAACAGAGGGTGAACAAAAGACCCCTGTTCGAGGCACAGCAGATCAAACGCGGTGACATCCTGGCAGCTGACGGATCGGTCATCGCCAGGTCAGTCGCCCGGGGCAACGGGGCTTCGAAGCAATACGTCCGTCGGTACCCGAACGGAACCCTCTGGGGGCATCCAATCGGCTACAACTTCGCCGAACTCGGCAACTCCGAATTCGAGAAATTCCACAACTCGGAACTGATCGGTGAGAACTCGGAATTCACATCGATCCTCGATGAACTTCGCGGACGCCAGCAGGTGGGCCACGACGTTCTGACCAATCTGGACCCGGTCGCACAACAGACGGCGGTGGACCTGCTGGCCGGACAGTCCGGAGCAGTGGTGGCGATCGAGCCGGCGACCGGCAAAGTGAGAGCGATGGTCAGCCAGCCGCCTTATGACCCGAACCGGATTCCGCAGGACTCCTCGGAGATCTTCAATGACCCGGCCGGTCCGATCGTCGATCGGCCGGTCCAGGGCCAGTATCCGCCGGGCTCGACTTTCAAGCTGGTTACGGCCACGGCAGCACTTGACAGCGGAGCGATCAACCTCGATTCCCTGATCAGCTCACCGGCAACCATTGACATCCAGGGAAATCCCCTGGCCAACGCCGACAACTCCGATTACGGCGACATCGATGTCACCACAGCCCTGACCAACTCGGTGAACACCTACTTCGCGCAACTCGGCGAGGAAATCGGCACCGACACCCTCTACGAATACATGGACCGGTTCGGTTTCAATTCGAAGCCGCAACTGGACCTTCCGGAAGACCAGATGTCGACCAGCGGCGTTTTCGATACCGCCACCAACCGCTTCCTTGGCCCGGACGATCCGGTTGACATCGGCCGGATCGCGATTGGTCAGGAACGGGTGCTCGCAACCCCGATCCAGATGGCCCAGGTGGCATCGGCGATCGCCAACGACGGCAAGTTGATGAAACCGCAGATCTGGCAGGAAGTC
>JBAWHK010000018.1:0-3785 GCA_049593795.1 Solirubrobacterales bacterium | reverse complement strand
CTGCTGGGCGGGCTGGTGCTCTACGCATCGTTCTTCTTCACACCGCCCGAAGCCGGCATCAACCCGCTGCCGCCGCTTTCGGAACTCACTTTCACCCCGAACAACGGCGTCGACGTATGGATTGCTTCCACCGGAATGGTCATTCTCGGTCTGCTGCTCATTTCGATCGACCTGCTGACCTCGCTGATCAACCTGCGTGCCCCGGGCATGGCCTGGCGCCGCGCCCCGATCTTCACCTGGGCGGCCGCAATCGTCACCTGGCTGATGGTTGTTGTCGCGCCGATCCTGCTGGCCGCGATCACCATGCTCTTCATCGACCGCCGTGTCGGTGGCACCTTCTTCGTCGGTGGCGCCGGTGGCTCCCCGATCCTGTGGCAGCACATGAGCTACATCTTCTTCACTGCCGCCTACATGACCGTGGCCGTGACCATGCTTGCCGCGATCAGCGAGATCATCCAGACCTTCACCCGGCGCGAACTCCCGGGTCGCAAGGTTGTAATCGGATCACTGGCTGCCATTGCCGTAATCGGAACCCTGGCCTGGACCCAGAACATGATCACCGCACCGCTGCCGAGTGGCTGGAAGTACTTCGCGATGCTGATGTCGATCTCCCTGATCGTCCCGTTCGGCCTCATTTGCTACAACCTGATCTCGGCTGTAGCGTCCAGCGATTTCCACATGCGTGCGCCGCTGCGCTACGCCATGGGAGCTCTTTCGCTCGCTTCGATCGGTCTGGCTGTCGAAGTCGCACAGTCGACCATCGCGATCGGCACCCAGCTCCAGCACACCTATGACGCCTGGGCCGCCACCCACTTCACCCTGATCGGTTTCGCCGTATTCGGCGGGCTGGCAGCGGTCAGTTACTGGTACCCGAAGATGACCGGCCGCGTTCTCAACGAAGAACGCGCGAAGATTTCCTTCGGTGTCATGTTCGTTGGCACAATCATCGCTCTGATCCCGCTTTTCGCGGCCGGAGTAGAAGGCCAGGTAACCGACTCCTACCGTTACGTTGGCGGAGAATCGCTGGATGTGCTCAACCTGATTGCCGCAGTCGGCACTTTGATCCTCTTCGTTGGTGTGATCATGGCCGTTGGCAATCTCGTGAAGAGCCGTGAGGAAGGCGCCGCCGCGCTGCCCGATCCTTACCGTGGCGATTCGCTCGAGTGGCTGACCCTTTCGCCCCCCGTCACGCACAACTTCGATGTGCTGCCCGATGTTCGCAGCACACAGCCAATGCGCGACATTCGCGATGCCCTCGCTCGACGTGACGCCGATAGCGGCGCCACTGCCGAAGTGCCGCAGCCGGTAGCCTGATCCCATGATCGGCAGCGCCGATGCGCGTGGTACGCGCGTATCCCCGACAGTTGAGTCCGCGCCGGCGAGTCCCCTAAATGACACGCTGGACCTGATTCGCGGCTACATCACCCTGACTAAACCCAGGGTCATTAGCCTGTTGCTGCTGACGACCGTGGCGACGATGTATGTCGCCGATCCGTCCGGTCCGAAGTTCTCGCTGATTCTCTGGACCATGCTCGGCGGATATCTCGCCGCTGGCGGGGCCGGAGCAATCAATCATTACGTTGATCGGGAACGCGACGCCCGCATGGCCCGCACCAGCGGCCGACCGCTGGTCAACGGCCGCATCACTCCGATCCATGGCCTGATCTTCGGTATTTCCCTCGGCGTCATCGCTTTCTTCCAGCTCTGGATCACGGTCAATTTCCTGGCCGCCGGACTGGCAATGGTTGGCCTGCTCGGTTACGTGTTTGTTTACACCCTCTGGCTGAAGCCGATCACCCCGCAGAACATCGTGATCGGTGGTGCCGCCGGTGCCGTGCCGCCGCTGGTTGGCTGGGCCGCGGCCGCTGGCAGCCTCAGCTGGGAAGCGATGTGGCCCTTCCTGATCGTCTTCTTCTGGACCCCGCCCCACTTCTGGGCGCTGTCGCTGATGATCAAGGAGGATTACGAACGCACCGGTGTGCCGATGCTGCCCGTGGTGAAAGGCGAAGCGGAGACCCGTCGCCAGATTCTGATCTACACCATCTTCATGATCGGATTCACCGTGGGGCCTTATTGCACGGGGCTGCTCGGGCCGTTTTACCTGTTCTCCGCGATCGTGCTTGGCGCCGTGTTTTTCGCATTCTCTTTCGCCCTCTGGCGCAATCCATCCCCGGCTCTGACCCTGAAGACCTACCTCTATTCGCTCGCCTACCTGGCCCTGCTTTTCGTGGCCATGGCTGTCGACGCCGTCTCCTGATAAAACTCCACTTATGGATCGCAAGACTTCCAAATCAAATTTGACGACCGGCATGATGATCGGTGGCGGTTCCGCTGCGATCTTCGCTCTCTGTTTCCTGTTCTCGATGCTGTATCTCGCAGGCTGAACCGGGGACCTGACCATGTCTGAACCGAACAAGATCATCGAACCCACGGAAACGATCCAGTTGCCCGCGCCGTCCTGGGCCCCGGCTTTCCTGGCTTTCGGAATCCTCGGCCTGCTGGCTGGCACTTTCGCGTCCGGCTTCATGTTTCCGGCCTGGTGGTACGGCGCTCTCGGCGCTGTCCTGGTGATCGGGGCGATCCGCAGCCTTTACCGCAAGTCGAACCGTTCTTTCTACTCGCTCCCCCGCGAGCAGGGCGACGTCAGGGCCGAACTGCCGGCAGAGAGCTTCAGCGCCCCGCCAAGGGACTGAGCATCATCTGAGAAGACTTCAAAAAGGCGCCCGAAAGGGCGTCTTTTTCGTGCAAAGAACCGACCCGACCGATTCCGGCCCCAACCAGCACCCGTCGGGAACCAAGATCTCCCGGGCCCAAGCAAGAGCCCAAGACGTTCCGGGTCGGTTTTGCCGCGGTATATGGGGCTAAACCGACCCGGACGGTTCAAGTCACCTGACCTCGACCTTCTGGGTCGGTTTTGCCGCGGTATGAGGGGTGAAACCGACCCGGAGCTGTTTCGCCCTGGTGCCCGAAGCCTTCTGGGTCGGATTTGGCGCGACATTGGGGTCTTAACCGACCCAGAATGATTTCGGCCCCGATTGATTGCGGCCCGGATTGATTTCGGCCTGGCTTGATTGCTGCCTGGATTGATTTCGGGCCGGGATGTTTGTCGGGGAACGTTTGCGATCCCGGCCGTTGGCTCAGGGTGGCCCGCCTGATGTTGCTCCGTCGGCGGTCCATACGCGCATGATGTCCCGCATTGACAGGACCCCGATCATGTTTCCGTCCTTGTAAACGGCGAGGTGGCGGATACCCCTCCGGGACATCTCCACTGCCGCCCGTTCCATGCTCCATTCGGGTCCGGCCGTGATCACGCTCTCGGACATGTGATCACCGACCTTTTCGGTATCGGGATCCTGGCCACGGCCAATCGATTTGAGGATGTCGCGTTCAGTCAGGATTCGGGGCACGGGCCATTCTTCGTCTTCGACGATCGCCGCGCCGATGCCGAAGTCGGTCATCCGGGTTGCTGCTTCCCGAAGGGTGTGGCCGGGACCAACTCGTAGAACGACCTCTGACATGCCGACACTGACTCGCATTCACTGCCCCTTTCGCGGACCGTTTTGATGGCTTGTGACAATAATTACCAGCTTCTACGGCCAAGGTCAAGCCATGACACCCGCCCCGATATATAGAATGGCGGAGCTTCACCAACTCCTATGAACGCAGCCACTCTCAAGCAGAAGTTCTCACTCATTCTCGCCGCCTCGGCCCTCAGCCTGATCGTACTTTCGGGCTGCACCTCGGAGTCCGCGCCGATCAACGGTGACTTCCAGGACCGTGGCCGC
>JBAWHK010000017.1:0-9186 GCA_049593795.1 Solirubrobacterales bacterium | reverse complement strand
CTGGCCACCCTCGATTCGAAACACAATCTGGTGCCGCGCTGGACCCCGCCGTTCATCACCGAGATCGCCCCCGGCGATCGCTGCCACCTGAATGGCCTCGCCCTGCGGGACGGGGTACCGCGATACGTGACCATGCTCGGGACCACGAACGAACCCGGAGGCTGGCGCAAACACAAGAGCAACGGAGGGATGCTTTTCGACATCCGGAAAAACGAACCGGTAACCGAAAATATCTCGATGCCCCATTCGCCCCGCTGGTACCGAGACGACCTCTGGGTCCTGCAGTCCGGCACCGGTGGGCTCTGCAAAGTGAACCGCCACGGCTACCTCGACACAGTCGCGGAGCTGCCCGGATTCACCCGGGGCCTGGCGTTCGCTGACAACCTCGCGTTCATCGGCCTTTCACAGATCCGCGAGACCGCAACCTTCAGCGATCTGCCGATCCAGGAGAAAGGCAAAGATCTGGAATGTGGCGTCTGGATAGTCGACATCGACACCGGCAGCACGGTCGGGTTCATCCGATTCGAAGAACAGGTTCAGGAGATCTACGACGTCGCCCTGATGCCAGGCAGAAGATACCCAGAGATCGCCGAGCCCGGCAGCACTGCCGCGCTCAATTCATTCCAGCTGCCGACCTGAATCGATCACTCAACGGGCCAACAGCCGGCGGATCATCACCGCGAGATGGAGCGCGAGCGCAGTGTCGCCATCCTTCAGCTCAACGTTGAGGATCGATTCGATCCGAACCAGGCGGTGGTAGAGCGACTGCCTTTCGATCTCGAGCGCCTGCGCCGCTTCGGTCTTCCGGCCACCACTATGGAGATAAACCTCCAGCGTTTCGAGAAGGTCGCGTCCGCGATCCCCACCAACTTCAAGCAAGGGTCCGAGCCGCTCGTCGCTGAAAGCCAGCAACTCCGGCGTTCCGCGCATCGAAAGCAGCAGCTGGCCGACTTCGGTGCGGCTCGCGTCGTGCCAGGTGCGGGCCGGCCCAACCGCGCCCGCTTCAGCCGCCAGCCGGGCCTGATTGAGCGCCCCGGAGATTTCATCCCAGGATTCCGCCACGCCGCCGATCGCCAGGACCACCTGTTCGGGATCGACTTCGTGCAGGCCGAGCGCCGCCCGGAAACGGTTGGCGAGCCGCTCCCTGGTCGCAGAGTCATCCGGCTCCGACCCTTTGGTGCCACGGTCGAGCACTCCGAGAACACAGTTGCCGCGCGAGCCGATCAGGGCCGGCCGGTCAGGTTCAGACAGCGCACCCCTCATCGGAGCGAGCAAGGGGGCCCACGCCTCATCGAAGGTGACCCCGTCACCCAGCGCTTCACGGCGCCAGACCGCCGCCACCGGAAGCAGCTGCCCGTGACGCCGGGGAAAGCCGAGCGTCGATGCACGGCGGGCTGCCGCCAGCGGGTCCACCAGCCCGGCGGCCAGCTCGAAAAGCAGGTTGCCACGGGAACGCGCCCGCAGCTCGTCCTCTTCACCTCCACGCATCAGACCAAGGCCAACAGCGACCGCCGCCCTTTCCATCGCGATCGGGGTGAAACGGTCGAAATCATTGTCTGTCTGGATCACGATCACCCTGCCCCAGGTGCGCCCCCTGACCGTGACCGGAAGTGCGAGCGCGCCATCTGCCTGGCCGGTTCCCTGCCCGTCCCATTTAAGTCCGCTCCACGAATCGACCACGGAAGCCTCGGTCTGGGTAGTCG
The DNA here is from genome assembly GCA_049593795.1 of Solirubrobacterales bacterium. Classification (GTDB taxonomy): domain Bacteria; phylum Actinomycetota; class Thermoleophilia; order Solirubrobacterales; family 70-9; genus 67-14. The sequence goes on along the minus strand of JBAWHK010000017.1, from coordinate 7,483 downwards.
AGCTGTAAGCAACCAGTTCGCCACGTGCGTCCTCCAGCACCACCGGATTGCCAACCAGCCGAGCGACCTCAGCCAGGACGGTCTCGGCCCCGGATCCATCGAGAACCAGCGCATCGAGGTTGCGATGTAGCTCTTCGCCCCGGCGGGCGATCGCGTGTCCGCTGTTCAGAAGACTGCCGTTGACTTCCTCGGAAACCTCTACGAAACGGATGCCTCGCCGCAGCGCAACCGTCGGGATTCCCCGCCGGTCGGCTTCCTGGACCAGTGCGGCCGGAAGCTCACGATGCCAGGCGAATCCCAGTTCAACCACGATCCCGACCGCCCCTTCTGCCGCCAGGTCACGCACGAAACGCCGTTGGGCCGAAGCGTCAGATCCGATTGAAACACCGGTGGTGAGAATCATCTCGCCGCCCCGCAGGAGGTTCGCCACATCCGGGACGTCGAGGCTGTGGACCCATCGCACCTCGGCATCGAGGCCATCGGATCCAGCGACCAGATCGGGAAGCGCTGCCTGGATTACCGGCAACTCGATGAAGTCAGAAACAGTCAATCCGCGGGAAGACATGGTTCCCGAATCGTGACAGCTATTGGTCGGAGCGTTTCTTGCGCTTGCGGCGTTCGATTTGCGGAGAAGACGCGTCGTCAGGTTCCGGCGCGGTCGTACCTTCATGGTCGTCCACTTCTTCGGCGGTACCGTCAATCACGTCATCGTCCGATTCTGCGCCCGAGGGCTTGCGCGGGTCAGGCCACGGAATGGCAACACCGGCAGCCCATGCGGGCGGACGACCGCCCGGAATGCGTCCGGAGAAGAGAAGGCCGACATAAAGGAACCAGACAAGGGTCAGGAACAGGAATCCAGGCAGGAGCGAAACGGCGCCGAGCGCCATTCCCAGCGATCCCCAGAATCTCGTGAGCAATCCGACCCGCATCGCGTTCAGCGAGGTGTAAACGATCCCGATTATCAGTCCGAATGAACCCGCGATTCCGAAACCGGCAGCGATTCCCGCCAGGCCAGCTTCGTTCCTGAGGTCCCCGGCGACGTCGTTCTCGCAGTCTTCCTGGAAGGTGTCGAGATCCTCGGAGCTCGGCTTTTCGTTTGCTGAACCGGCATCCTCGGTGAAATCAGCTTTCTTTTCATCGACGCACTTGACCACCGCCGGGTCTGTCGCGCCGCCAAATTCACCGGATGCGCTGACCAGGGTTGCGGTCGAAAGGATTCCCGCGATCGCAAAGAAAACCGGCGCTGCGACAACCACACCGATGAGGCCGCGACGCATCCGGTCTGACCGGGCGAGTGCCGCTGTGAAGAGGAACCCCAACGGGATCGCAAGCGAGGCGATACCGATTGACTGCAGCACCGTGCCGATCCAGGCGTTGGTGGACGAGTCCTGCAGGTTGATCATGTTGTCGGCGACGCCGGATCCGGCCTGCGAACCGCCGATCATGATGCCGATGAAGAACAAAGCCACCCCGCCAACAGCGGCGAGGGAAGCAGTCAGCGCCCAGCGGCGCTCGAATTCGAGTTTCAGTGATTTGTTATTCATCGGAGAAGAGGAGCCGGGCAAGCCTATCGGCTTGGTGGCGGCTCGGACTCTGGCTCTTCGTCGCGGATCGGGTAGTACTCGTAATCAGTCGGCTCAGCAACCCTGGAGATGCGTTCCCCGACTACGAGGATCAGATCCAGGAATGGGGATGCGGCCGAGATCAACGACTCGATGTGACCACGGGTCTCGGCCTGCCCGGGCTCAAGTTCGGCCATCGGTACCGGCCCATGTGGATTCACCAAGCGTCATTGCTCATTACGCTACAGGCACTGTGGAAACTGATCTGCCCCGAGTCCCGCTCGAAGCCGGCCTCAGCCCGGACAACCCTCCTTGCCCCGCCTGTGGCGAGCCGCTCTTCCCGTGGGTTGGCCTGCCGGTTGGCCGCGGCATGGCCCATCGCTGCGAAGCCTGCGGACTGGGCACCCTGGCCAGTGCCGGTGAGTCCGCGGATGCCCTTGCCGATCTCGAACTTGGTCGAGCCGCGGATGGCAGCTATGTCTTCGACAATCGCCTTTCGCTTCAGGCAAATCTCACTGGTGGCGCGTGGAGCGGGCTCAGCACTGAACGGGCTTATCGTTTCACCGCTGATTCGATCCGTGATCTGGTGGCGGACCGCGACCAGGTAGTGAAATCGAGCCGCTGGATGCCCCTTTCGGGAATCGCCACAACCTGGCAGAGCGGCATCAACATGTTCACTTTCGGACACAACATCGCGCTCAGCGCTTTCGGTCGCGCGGCGAAGATCCCGGCCAGGAAAGGCTGGCAGCGCAAGCTGGATGCCTTTATTTCCGTTGTGCTGGCCATCCCCGCGATGGTCATCGCGGTGCCGGTGGAATTGCTGGCAGGCCTCGTGAAACGCGGTGGCCGTTACCGCATCACGCTCGACGTCCTGTAGGGACACCGGATGTACAGCGTGCTGGCTTAGCTGCCGATCAGGAGTTCGGTCAGGGCTTCGTCGCCATCACGAACCGTTTCGATCCGGTCTGAACCGGGGATCCTCGGGTTGATTCCTTCCGCGGCCTTCATCAGCAGCGGCGGGGTCGACGGCATCGTGGCGACTACCACGTCGGTCTCGATAGCGGCGAGCCTTTGCGGATCGATCGGCCAGGCCGGAACCGCCGGCAGTTCGACCAGGAATGAATGTGCGGCGGCCGGCCCGCGATCTGCCCGGGCTCCGAGGCGACGAGCTCCGCAGCCCAGTGTGTTCAGCTGGCCGTCGAGGAAAAGTTCATACGCTGCCTGCTTGCCGCCCTCTTCGGCAGCGTTACGGATTTCAACCACGTCGGCTGACATGCCGCCGGTCGCGGCGGTCACCAGGCCGAACAGGGGCGGTTCGACCAGGATCGCTTCCCGGAAGAGGTCCGGGTCGGACAGCACGAGTTCGAGCGCCACTACCGCGCCGAAACCGACTCCGAGCACGGTTACTCCGGTGACGTCGAGGTCCCGCAACAGGCCACGGGCCTCGATTGCCTGCTCGGCAATGGAGGTCCGGGAGTACTCGCTGAAGTCGCTCGACCTTCCCCAGCCGCGCCGGTCATAGGTGATCAGCCGAAAAGTTTCGGACAGCGAACCGGCCACCGTTTCGAAGTAGCCGGAATCGGTCCCGGTTCCATGAATCAGCAGGACGGGCGGCCCCTGGCCGCGATCGTTGAAGCTCAGGTCGGTCAGCGCAGACCCTGGCGTGCTTCGCGCACCAGCGTCACAGCCTCGGGGAAGACGATCCGGATCGCATCGCGAACCTGGATTGCCTGCTCGTCACTGCCGCCGTTCAGATCGAGGCGGCCGATCGAGGCAACGGTCATTTCGACCGCGAGCTTGATCGCGTTGTCGGCCCAGGCGACTTCCTGCGATGACTGCATCTGCTCGGCCATTTCGGCCATTCGGCGCTGCAGCTCTTCGGGGTCACCAAACATGTCAAACGGAGAACCTTCCATTCGTGAAATGTAGCTGTTTCTTCTCACCGGCAGCTAAATGTGTGAGCGAACCTGCTTGATCATCGGTGAATGAAGAGCCGCTCCAGACAAAGGATCGATCCGGGCCCGTCTCTCCCGCGGGCGCGTGTCAGCTCCCGGGCGGCCTTCTTCCGGACGACAGGGGGATCAGCCACCGTCGAACAGATGGGGCTGATCCTGCTTGTCGCACTGGCTTTCGCCGGCCTGATCGGCTTCCAGGCGCTGCTTCGCGACCCACCGGGCCGGGAGCTCGGCCAGAGGGTCGCCAACCGGATTGCCTGTGGCCCCCGGGCCCTGGAGGTCTGCGGACAGCATCCGGCGGTCAGCGCTTACGGCTGGCCGCTTGCGCGGCTTCTGCGGTATTTCGCGCCGCAGCCGATGGCCCGGCCCGGCCCGGGGTCTGGGGCTCTGGTGCCGGTTGATTTCCGTTATTGCCAGCGGGCCAGCTGCGCGGTACCGAAAGCCGGCCCGGACGGGGCGAAGTTAACAACGTCGAATCGCCGAACTACGGTTTTCACCGAAGTTTCCGATCATCGCGGCAGCGGCTACATCGATCTGACGTATTGGCTCTATCGCCCTTCCCTCGGCTGGGAGGTGTTGAGAAAACGGGCGGGCCAGGCGGATGTGGCTGCCGCTTCCGGCACCAGGGTCCTGCTCAAGGACAGTCCCAGGCTGGTCCCCCTGGAGATCCTCCCGGGAAGGAACCATTACAACCTGCCCCCCGGAGACGAACCACCATGGAGGTGGAAAGTAAAAACCGTGAGCAACGGAAGATCAACCTGAAAAAGAGTTCAGCCCCGGCAAAAGGGTGTTCTGCGCCTCGGATTCACGAGATAGCGAGCAGATGTGACACAGAACCCTGTGGAGCTCACCCCGCCGGGCTGCCTGGCTTTCGTTTCCGGGTGCTCGGCTTATTTGCCGGTACCTTCCAGCCGGCAGAGATCAAGCAACCCCCGCAGCCTCGCCGCGGTCCGGGGTCCTTCCCTGATCACCTCGTCATATGGAAAGCGCGCCACCCTGTACCCGGCCAGCATCAGGTCGACGTCCCGGTGACGATCGCCCTTGAATGCCCGACGGTCGCTGTGTGAGCCGTACCCGTCGACCTCGACGATCAGCCGGTCCTCGGGCCAGAGGAAGTCAGGCATGTAGGCACCGACGACTGAGTTCACTAACGGTGCCGGGATCCCGTGCCGGCGGCAGAGCCGCAGCATCGCGATCTCGAGCGTCGAACGGGTGGCCACCTCGAGTGTGTCCCACTCCGCCAGAGCCCGGCGCAATTTCTTCACACCGGTCCATCCACGGCCACGGGAAATGATTTCTTCCAGTTCGGGCAGGTTCAGCAGACGCAACTTCTCCGCTTCAGTCAATGCGGTCTTCAGGCGACCGAGTGAAATGCGAGCGGCAAGGTCAAGAAACGTCCTCGCGACTGAGGTGACCGGAATGCCGTCCACTTCCGTGCAATCCCAGTCAGGCAAGGTCCTGGTTCGGTGGACCGTGACTTCGAAACGGTCAGCGCCAATTGAAGAGAGGGACCCTGCCTTCGTGATTCCACCACCGGTTCGGATGACTTCGATCGCTACGGTCCGTCGTTCGATGAATCCGTGAAGAGCGGCCGCGCTGAAGTGCGACAGCACAGCACCATTTCCGGCAACGAGCACGGCCGCCATCCAGCGCCCCTCGGTTGCGAGCTGTCCCGTGCCGGGGGAATAAACACCACTGAAGATCGGAACAAGCCAGCCGGAAGCGACCCGTCCAGTAAGCAATCCCCGACTGATACCTGCTTCGAGAGCTTGACGGCGGGCCACGACGCCGTGCTGACAGGTCGCGAGCCTGACGATTTCAGCCGTCGAATCGGCCGGGCCGGGCCGCGTCACCTTCTTTCGTTCCCCGGACATACAGAGAAGCTCTCCGGTCGGAGCTCACCTGAGTGTTACAAGAGCAAAGAATCCCCGAACTCGAGCGTTCTGTGTCATTTCGTCTCGCCATTTCGTGAATCCGAGGCGCAGAAATCCTGGGTGTGGGAGTTTCTGGGTGTGGGAGTTTCTGGGTTGGTGCTACCAGACTGCTGCGTGTTCTTCCATCACTCCGTTGCCGGATTCCAGCTCGATTCCGCCCAGGCTTCCGGTGAACGTTCCGAAACGGTGGACATAGTCGGAACGAATCAGGCCGAAGTTTTCGTGGCGGCGGCGTTCGGCGTGACCGAACTCGAAATCGAGGTGCTCGCCATCGGCGAAACGGACACCATCCATGCCGTAAAACACAACCGGACCCGGTTCAAAAGGTTTGCCATCCACCCAGATCGCCCGCTCGCTGTTCGTCGGCGGATCGTTGATCCCGGCAACGAGATTCCAGCCAACGCTGCGTCCATCCCGGGCAACGCCGACACCGGCCGACCAGCTCCAGGAGGTGTGCCTCGCCTGATATCCGGCTGATTCGTCGTCGACTCCGAGACCATCGATCTGGATCACCCGGCCACCCGTACCGCCGATTTCGACCCGCCCCGCGATCGGGACCCCGGCCCGCTTGCGGGTCCAGCCCCAGCCACGGCCGCTCGGACAGACAACCTCGATCGGGTCTGCCGGACCCAGCACCAGCGATGCCTTCAGCCCGTCGGCTCTCAGCTCGACGTAGTTGCCCTCGATCGAAACTTCAGGACGGCCCGGTTTCAACTGGGTGTGTTCCAGCACTTCTCCGCTGATCCGGTCCCAGATCGACCAGAAACAATGGTTGACCGGACCGATGTTCACCCGCGCGGCGCAGATCATGATCTCGTCGCCGTAGAAACCGACATAGCGCCAGCGTTTGCGCATCACGCCGTGTCGAAAGACCGGCATCGGGCCCGGCGGCAGAGGCAGATCGGGACGACCTTCACCCGGTCCCCGCCAGGGAAGCTGGCCGTGACGATCGGTTCGGGGCTTGGCTTTGCCCATCAGTACGGCCATATCCGGCTACACTACTCCGCTGTGGCCGAGACTGTGAATACAAAAGACGCTGACCTGAACGCCCCCTACGATCCTGCGGACGACGCGATGTGCTCCCGCGCGAAGGAGCGATTCACTGCCGACCGCAACCGCCGCCTGCCCCGGCGCAAGGGCAAGACCGACACGCTGCCGAACTTCATCATCATCGGCGGGCTCAAATGCGGAACCACTTCGATCCACCATTACCTGGGCTGCCATCCCGACATCCACATGTCGAAACCGAAAGAACTGAACTTCTTCGCAGCCGAACAGAACTGGGACCTGGGACTCGACTGGTACAAGGGCCGCTTTGACAGCAGGGTGAAGGTAAACGGCGAATCTTCGCCCCACTACACCAACCGGCCGCGCTTCAACGGCGTTGCCGCACGCATCCACGAATACACGCCGGACGCCCGTCTGATCTACATGGTGCGTGACCCGATCAAGCGCATCCTGTCCCACTGGGTACACGCGACCGGTGCCGGTTACGAAACCCGCGAATTCGTCGAAACCCTTTCCCAGCCCGACACCGCTTACATCCATCGGTCGATGTACTGGATGCAGCTGCAGCCTTACCTCGAGCTTTTCAACAATGACCAGATCGAGATCATCACCCAGGAAGAACTGGGCAGCGACCGTGACGGCACCATGAAAAAGGCTTTCCGTCACCTCGATGTCGACGAGAACTTCACTTCCGAACAGTGGGATCGCGAATGGGAGAAATCGAGCGCCAAGCAGGACGGCAAATACCAGGTGATGGAGAAACTGGTCAAGCTTCCCGGCTTCCGTTCGCTCGACCGTAACTTCGACCGTCTGCCTGAATCGATGCGCTGGATGGTTGAGAAAGTCGTGCACAACCCGGACAAGCCGCCGGCCCCCAAGCCGGAAATCCCGGAAGACCTCATGGTCAAGCTCAAGGAACTGTTCCGCGAGGACGTAGCCGCGCTTGAAAGTAACGTCGGACACAAGTTCGACGGCTGGCACGACTACAGCTGAAACCCGCCCGGGGAACTGCCCGGGTTTGAGC
>JBAWHK010000016.1:0-62761 GCA_049593795.1 Solirubrobacterales bacterium | reverse complement strand
AAGCCCGCAAGCGGGGTCTGGTTGACATTTCCTACGAAAGGCACGAATCGCCTTTCGGTCCTTTGCTGATCGGAGCCACAAGCAAGGGCCTGGTCAGGGTCGGGCTTTCCACCGAGGACGAAGCGGCGGTTCTCGAAGATCTGGCGGCACGGATCTCGCCAAAGATCCTCAAAGGGTCGCGGCCTCAGATCAAATTGACCAGGAACCAGCTTGACCAGTACTTCAGCGGCAGACGCAAAGGGTTCACAGTCAAGCTTGACTGGCAGTTGACCCACGGTTTCAGACGCCAGGTGCTGGACGCAACCGAATCGATTCCCTACGGGGAAACCCGCTCCTATCGTGACGTGGCGACTGTGGCCGGCAGCCCCAAAGCTGTGCGGGCCGCCGGATCCGCCCTCGCCCACAATCCCCTGCCGATAGTTGTGCCCTGTCACCGGGTACTGAAGACAGATGGGCACGTTGGCAAGTACCTCGGTGGCACAGCAATGAAAGAGCAGCTGCTCGAGATGGAAAAGGCAGCGGTTTGAACGAGTTGCTTCCAAGGGAACGCACCGAACTCACGGAAGGGGCTGTGCACGTACCGGACTGGCTCGATCAATCCAGGCAGAGAGACCTGGTTGAGGCCTGTCGGGACTGGTCACGGGGCCCTGTTCCAATGGCTTCCCCCACCCTGCCAAGCGGCGCAACCATGTCTCTACAGATGGTCTGCCTCGGCTGGCACTGGATCCCCTACCGCTACGTGAAGGTGAACGAAGCCGGTCAGGAAGCAGCCGCTTTCCCCGACTGGATGCGAACCCTTGCGAGGGACGCGGTCAAAGAAGCTCTTGGCGACACACCGGAATATTCCAGCTACGAGCCGGATGCGGCCCTGATCAACTTTTATGGACCGAACGCGAAACTGGGGCAACATCAGGACAAAGATGAGAGTTCGGGGGCACCAGTCGTATCGCTGAGCCTCGGTGACAGCTGCATCTTCCGGTTCGGCAACACCGAAAACCGGAACCGTCCGTATACGGACCTTGAGCTGCGATCGGGCGACCTCTTCGTTTTTGGCGGCCCGGCACGGCTCGCCTACCACGGTGTAACCAAGGTAATGCCAGGATCCGGACCGCCCGGCATCGGCCTTGACACCGGGCGTCTGAACATCACGATCCGTCAAACGGGGCTTCAGCCCGACTGAACCTCGGCTGCCGCCAGACTGGTCAGCTTCGCCCGGTGTGACTTCGCGCCGCCCAGGTAGGCCGCATCGAGCTGGGCCCGTTTGTAGAACCAGTGGATGTCCGCTTCCCAGGTGAACCCGATCCCGCCATGGGCCTGAATCGCCGAACTGGTGGTTTCAATGCCTGCCCTCGAAGCCGAGCCTTTCGCCAGAGCGGAAGCTTTGTCCAACAACGACCGGTCCGCATCGGCCGCCCAGGCAGCGTAATAAGTGACCGATCGGGCACCTTCCGTATGCAGCAGCATCTGGGCACATCGGTGCTGAACAGCCTGGAACGAGCCGACCGGACGCCCGAACTGCTTCCGCTCCTTCACATACTCAACGGTCATCTCGAGCGAACGGGCACAGATCCCGACCAGTTCCGCGGCCGTGATCACCGCCGCGACAGCTTGTGCAGAAGCCACGTCCCCGGGCATCCCGTCACCGCCACCGGCCAGCGCAACCTTGCCGTAACGCCGGGTTGGGTCAATCGTTTCGATCTCGGTTATCCCGGCATCAGCCGGGGCAACCAGACGGGCGGACTGGCCATCGGCAGACACCGCCACGATCACGTCCGCGTCAGCAACGTCAGGAAAGATCTGACCTTCGACGCCAAAACTGCCGGTGACTTCACCCGCGGCAAGTTTCGGCAGCCACTCGGCTTTCTGCGAGTCGGTGCCGGCTTCCTGAATGGCTACCGCGCAGGCCGCCGAAGCCAGGAACGGTGAGTTCGCCAGGCTGAAACCGCTCTCTTCCAGCAATGTTGCGAGCTCGATCACACCAAGTCCGCCGCCACCGAACTCCTCCGAAATCGCCACCCCGGGCCAGCCGAGATCGCTCAGTTCCTTCCAGAGGGCCCCGTCATAGGACCTGGATTCGGCGGCAACACGGACCTTCTCCATGGTCGAGCGCTGAGCGAGCAGGTCCTTTGCAGTGCGTTTGATTTCGTGCTGGTCGTCTGTGAAGTCGAATTGCATTTCTGCCTACTTCCGCGGTAGTCCGAGGACCCGTTCGGCGATTATGTTCTTGAGTATTTCCGTGGTGCCACCCTCGATCGAGTTGCCACGGGACCTGAGTAACTCGTAAGCCCAGGGACTGCCGCTGCTGAGCGCATCAGGCCCGACCACGTCCACTGCCAGTTGAGCCATCATCTGGTTGGTTTCCGACCAGAGCCACTTGGTGAGGGAACCTTCCGGACCTGGCTGACCGTACTTTTCGATGGTGCTCAGTCCGCGATATGCGGTGAGACGCAGGGTTTCGGTCCGTTCGAGCATGTCCCCCAGCCCTTGGGCGATCACCGGGTCGTCAATCGAACCGTTCGCTACCGCCTCGGCGACCAGCTTGTCGAGCAACTGGCGCAACCTCACCTGAAGGAAGAACCCAAGTCCCGAGCGTTCGTTCATCAAGGTAGTAAGCGCAACGTTCCAGCCGTTGCCTTCCCCGCCCAGCATGTTGGCATGGGGAATCCGGGCTTCCTCGATGAACAGTTCGTTGAATTCGGCCTCACCGGTGATCTGGACCAATGGCAGGACCTGTACTTCTGCCTGCTCCATGTCCATCAGGAAATAAGAAAGGCCCTTGTGCTTGGAGGCATCCTGATCGGTCCGGGCAACAAGCATGCACCACTTCGAGTACTGCGCTCCGCTGGTCCAGACCTTCTGACCGGTAACCACCCAGTCATCACCGTCCCGCACGGCGCGGGTCTTGACAGCCGCCAGATCCGAACCGGCCTCCGGCTCCGAAAACCCCTGACACCAGATCTCCTCGGCAGAAAGGATCGGGCTCAGGTAGCGGTCCTTCTGCTCCTGAGTCCCCCAGGCCATGATCGTCGGCCCGGCCAGCAGCAACCCCAGGACGTTTGCCGGCAGTGGCGCCCCGACCCGGCCCATCTCTTCAAAGAAGATCGCCGACTGCATCAGGGTCGCGTCGCGACCACCGTGCTCCTGCGGCCAATGAACTGCCGCCCACCCCGAATCGTAAAGTGTGCGTTGCCATTCCTTCCGGAAGGCATAGAGCTCATCTTCGTCTCCCTGCGGTTCCTCCCCCGGCACGTTTGCTTCAAGCCAGGTTCGCAGTTCGTCCCTGAAATCCAGTTCCTCAGGCGAAAAAGTCAGGTCCATGGCTCATGAGTCTAAGCCCATTCCGGCGAAGGTCAACCAGCGTTGCGCAATTCGACCAGGTCAGCCAGATCTTCGTTCGAAAGTTCGGTCAGGGCGGACTCGCCGGAACTGACGATCGCGTCAGCCAGTTCCCGTTTCACATCGTGGATCGATGCGATCCGGTCTTCGATCGTTCCTTCCGCGATCAAGCGGTGGACCTGGACCGGCCGGGTCTGCCCGATCCGGTGCGCCCGGTCCGTTGCCTGCTCTTCCACAGCCGGGTTCCACCAGCGGTCAAAATGGATCACGTGATCAGCCCGGGTCAGGTTCAAGCCGGTGCCGGCAGCTTTCAGGGAGAGCAGGAAAACAGAAACCTCTCCGGCCTGGAAACGATCGACCATCTTTTCCCTCATGTTCACGGCAGTGCCACCGTGCAGGAGCTGATTGGCGATCTCGCGCTCGTCGAGATGACGTTTGAGCAGCTTCGCCATCGCCACATACTGGGTGAAGACAAGCACCGCACCGTCCTCGGTCAGGATGGTGTCCAGCAACTCGTCGAGCAGTTCGAGCTTGCCTGAACGTTCTGTCAGCGGACCGCTTTCTTCCTTCAGGTACTGGGCCGGGTGATTGCAGATCTGTTTCAGGGACGTGAGCAGCTTCAGCACGAGGCCACGACGGTTGATGCCGTCGCTGCTGCGGATCTGCATCATGTTTTCCTTGACTGCCCGCTCGTAAAGCTTGATCTGTTCGTCGGTGAGGCCCACCGGCTGGTCAGTGATCGTTTTCGGGGGAAGTTCGGGGGCGATTCCGGGATCCGACTTGCGTCGCCGGAGCAGGAATGGACGGACGAGCTTCGACAGCAGCTTGGTGGCTTTCTCGCGGCCTTCGAGCTCAATTGGATCGCCCCACTTCTTGCGGAACGAACCATGGGTTCCCAGGAGACCAGGGGTGGTCCAGTCGAGGATTGCCCAGAGTTCAGAAAGGTTGTTCTCGACCGGGGTGCCTGTCAAAGCCACCCTCGAGCGGGCCGGGATCGTGCGCAGCGCCTGGGCCCCGGCCGACCGGGGGTTCTTCACATGCTGGGCTTCGTCGGCGACCAGCAATCCCCACTTGACTGACTCGAAGTAGTCCGCATCCAGTCGCATGGTTCCGTAAGTGGTGAGCACGAAGCCGTCCTCGACCCCATCCAGGGTGCGTCCCCCGCCGTGATAACGACGGACGTTTTCGCTCGGTGCGAAGCGATGGATTTCCCGTTCCCAGTTGCCGAGCAGAGAGGCCGGGCAAACCACCAGGGTGGGCCCGCTCGTTGCCGGGTTTAGGCGACGATGGAGGTGAAGCGCGATCAGCATCACCGTCTTGCCGAGACCCATGTCGTCGGCGAGGCAGCCGCCCAGTCCCAGCGAAGTCATGCGATGCAGCCAGCGAACACCTTCCAGCTGGTACTCGCGCAAAGTGGCGTTGAGTGATTCCGGAGGCGGGATCTGCTCTTCGTCCCCCGAGCCGGTGATCTGTTCCCGCAGGGCCGCCACCCATCCACTGGCTTTCACTTCAACCGTGCGGCCATCAACGACAGTGCTGCCGGTCAAAGCCACGCTCAGAGCATCGATCGCGGTGAGCGGCTTCAGGTCAGGTTTGATTGCCCTCTGGGTCTGGATCGGCGGAACCAGCACCCACTTGCCACGCAGCCACACCACCGGACGGCCCGAACGCACCAGAACGTCGGTCTCTTCGCTGGTGAGCGGGGTGTCATCGATCGACAACTGCCAGGAGAAACCCTGAAGGGCCGAATCATCGAAAACATCGGGAACGCTCTGGCTCAGGCCCCCGGTCGTGCCAACCACGACCTTGGCATCGAGCGAATGGTCAAGCTGCGGATCCCAGGTAACCCCAACCCCGGAATGATCAAGCCGTTCTGCCGCGCCATCAAGCAGTTCACCGACTTCTGAATCAGTGATTTCCAGCCGGTCGGGCACATCAGCCTCAAGCAGGCGCCTCAGCGGTGCCCAGGCGGCGGCCGCCATGCCAACCCCCAGGGTTGTGTCGATCCGGCCGCGGGAACCAAACTTTTCCTTGTCTTCATTCCAGACTTCGGAAACATCGAAAAATTCTTCCGGCGCGTTCGGGCGGTGGGCCTGCACGATGATCTGAAAATTGTCCTCACCGTAATTGTCCCCCGGCACTTCCAGCCGCAGACGGACGTTGGCCGCGTTGCGGGCCTTCTTGGAGTTCGAGCCGCCAGCTCCGCCTGCGGATCTGGCTTTGCGGCGTGCTTTTGGTGGTGAGGGGGTGGGAGACAAAGTCGGCCGGGCATTGTACCGCTTTTCGCGGCTGACCTTCTTTACTGGGTTCTGGCGGAGTCCCTGGAGACCGTGATTTCCTTCAAATCAAGGCCTCCACGTTTCAGGATCAGGTAGGTCAACCAGATGGTCACGGCGAAAAGTGGCAGCCCCATGGCGGTCTTGGCGATACCAAGGGCCAGCAGCGAACCGGACAGATAAAACGGCAGCTGGACTGCCAGCCGGGCGATGAACATGCCGACCCAGACCCAGCTCGCCTGGCTGAACAGCCGAACCCTTTCCGGATCCTGACGCCACGACATGCCTACGCCCATGAGCGGACCGAGAAATACGCCGATGAGCGGCCACCGGACAATGATCGAGATCAGGTACGCGAACGCGTAGCCCGCGTTGAAGAGCAGTCCTGGCAGAAAGAAGTCCTCCGCCTTTCCTGTCCTGGTCGCGAAGAAACCGGCGATCGCCACGCCGATGAATCCGGCACCGGCATATTTGGCCGATTCGCCCCTGAGCAGACGGAATACACCGATCAGCGCGCCCAGCCCTACCGCGGCGATGGCGGCCAGCTGAAGGTCAGATCCGGACAGGCTGTAAACCGCTACGAAAAGCAGTCCTGGAAGGCTGGAATCAGCGATTCCCTGGACCCCACCCATTTCGTCAAGCAGGGTGCGTTCCTGCTGCGGGTCGAGTTCGACCACTTCCAGTTCGGGTTCGTTCTCCCCGTTAGTGATCTTGGCGCTCATTCGATCGATTCTCCCGGAAGTGACCATCCGGGCGCGCCCGGGGTCAGCGCCCGCAGCGCTTCAGGGTTGATTTGCCATCTTTCGAATTTAGCTTCAGGCAGCAGGTGCCACCGAATGCGGCCCGGCCAGTTCGGTGACGGCCGCGCCAACCGGAACTACCGGCCATGCCCCTTCAATCCGTTCGGACCGGCCTTGCTCAGCGAAATACTTTGAAAGCGACTCGGCCTGTTCGGCAGCCCAGGTGATCTGGGCAGCATGGAGAGAATCGAGGTCAAGGGCACCCAGTTCATCGATGATGTTGCCGAGCTTCCAGGCGAGTCGGGCGGCAGCCAGCGCGTCGGCATCAGCTGCGTGCGCATCGTCAAGCGGAATTCCGTAGGCCTCACAAAGGACGCTCAGGGTCCGTCTTCCCTTGCGGAAACGGTTGTACTGCTTGTCAAGGACGTAAGGATCGACCACCAGCAGCGCCTCGGGGCCGCCGATCAGATCGACCAGTGTTTCCTGGTCGTAACGCCTCGCTTCGCGATCAAGGATGGTCAGATCGAAACGGGCGTTGAAAGCAACTATCGGAATTCGTCCGGCAGTGAGTTCGGCGAGATGTTCAGTGATCTCGAACACCGCCTGATCAGCGGGCAGCCCTTCGCCACGGGCGCGCTCCGTAGTGATCCGGTGGACCGCGGTGGCTTCAGCCGGTATCTCGACCCCGGGATCAACCAGCCAGTTGGTGCTGATGGTTTCTTCCCCGCCACCGACCACGCTGACCGCGGCCGTGACGATGCGGTCATTCTCCGTATCGGTCCCAGTGGTTTCGATGTCGAAGGCGGCCAACCGCCCGGAGTGCCAACTCACAAACCAGACGGTACCGGGGGTTTCGGACGCCAGATTCGTTACTTCCAGTTTGCGGTATTGCGGCCGCGGCACCCACGCCCTGAAGATCCGGTGGCAGCTACGCGCCAGTGTCGATCCTGAGCGGTTCTTTCGACGCCGTATGTTCCACCTGAAGCGTTGTGTGCTCGATCTGGAACTGGTCCTTCAGCAGGATCTCAAGGTCCCTCCGTGCCCCATGGCAATCCTTGCCTTCCCCGACCAGGACGTGGGCCGAAAGGGTCGGAAAGCCCGACGTAATCTGCCAGACATGGAGATCGTGAACCTGATCGACGTTCGGTACTGCCGCCATCGCGTAGCCGATCTCCTCGGTGTCCATGCCTTCCGGTGCCGCCTCCAGCAGCACATCGACCGATTCACGAAGAATCGACCAGGCACTTGCCGCAATCAGGATCGAGATCAGGATCGACACGATTGCATCGGCCGCCTGCCAGCCGGTCGCGAGAATGATCAGGGCGGCAACTATCACCCCGACGGAACCGGCAACATCCGCCATCACATGACGTAACGCAGCCTTTACGTTGAGACTTTCCCCGGCGGAGCGGTAAAGCACCCAGGCGGTGATCAGATTGATCAGCAGGCCGGCAACCGCGATTGCGAGCATGCCGCCACCGAGGATCTCGACCGGTTCTCCAAGTCGCCTGATCGCTTCGACGATCACCCAGACCGACACCACAACGAGCAGAACGCCGTTGACCAGGGCGGCGAGGATCTCAGCCCGGTTGAAGCCGAAAGTGCGCCTGAACGTGGCCGGCCTTGCCGCGAGCATCACCGCACCCAGCGCCAGGAACAGCGAGAAGCTGTCAGAGAGCATATGGCCCGCGTCAGCGAGCAGGGCGAGGCTGCCAGTGATGATTCCACCAACCGCTTCGACCACCATGAAGGTGGTGGTCAATCCCGCGGCGATGAGCAACGCGCGCCGGTCGGTGCCGCGGTGTGCGCCCGCACCGTGGCTGTGACCGTGGCCGGAGTCGTGCGAGTACCCGTGTTCGTGAGAAGCCATCGTCAGGAGTGTACGAAGCCTGCCCTTCACGTTGATAGCGTGGCCGGGTGGAATCACCGGCCAGTCGGACATCTTTCTTCAAACGGCACCGTCGGAGCCTGATTGCGGTCATATCGGTGGTGTCAGCGCTCGTCCTGCTGGTTGTCGCCGCCAACGCCTACGTCCTGATCAGAGGCAACGCCACCATCGTTTCCAGCGCTGAAGACGCAAAGCCCTCCGATGCGGCAATCGTCCTCGGTGCCAAAGTAAACCCGGATGGCTCGATGAGCAAAATGCTCGCCGACCGGGTCGCCCAGGGAAACAACCTCTGGCAAGCCGGAAAGGTGGAGCGCGTTATCGTCTCCGGCGCACCCGACCAGAACGGACTTAACCAGCCGCAGGTCATGAAAGAGGCGTTGATCGAAGATGGTGTTCCCGCCGGGGCAATCGAAAAGGACAATGGAGGACTCAACACCGACCTTTCGATGAAACGTGCCCGAAACGACTTTGACGTGAACGATGCCCTGATCGTCACCCAGGGTTTCCACATGAAGCGCGCACTTTTCCTCGCCGACGCGGCCGGAATCGAGGCCGAAGGTGTGTCCTCCGACCTCCATGGATACGGTTATCAGGGAATCAAGAGTTCAATCCGGGAAATTGCGTCCCGTGTGAAAGCCGTGAAGGATGTGATTTTCGATGGATAACCCCATTACAGACCCGGATACATCCTGGAAGGATGCCGGAGCCCAGTTCGTCCGAAGCGAAGTCTCCGGCGGCATAGTCCTGCTTTTCGCGGCTCTCGCCGCCCTGATCTGGGCCAACGCTCCGTTCGGCGATTCCTACACTGCCTTCTGGGGCACCGAGCTCTCGATAGGCGTCGGCGACTTCAGCATCTCCGATGACCTTCAGCATTGGGTCAACGATGCCTTGATGGCGATCTTCTTCTTCGTCGTTGGTCTGGAAATCAAGCGGGAACTCGCAGTCGGGGAACTCAACGACCGGTCCAAAGCCACCCTGCCATTCATCGCGGCTGCCGGTGGCGTGATCCTGCCAGCCGCGATCTTCCTCCTGATCAACCTTGGCAACAGCACCGGAATCCACGGCTGGGCAATTCCAATGGCGACCGACATCGCGTTCGCGGTCGCCGTACTGGCGATCATGGGCAGCCGGATCCCGGCAGGTGTGCGGCTCCTGCTGCTCGGAATCGCGATCGTTGACGACATCATCGCGATCACCGTCATCGCGATCTTCTATACGGACGGCATCAGCTTCACATGGCTGGCCCTCGGCGTCGGCGCACTGCTGGTTGTGCTGCTGATGCAGAAACTCAAAGTCACTCGAATTGCCCCTTACGTCGGAATCGGAATTGTCGTGTGGCTCGGTTTCTTCGAATCCGGGGTTCACGCCACGATCGCCGGAGTGCTGCTCGGGCTGCTCACCCCCGCCCGTCCGATAAATGGCCGTCACGTGCTCGAAAAGCTCGAACATAGCCTCCACCCCTATTCGGCGCTGATAATCGTGCCGTTATTCGCCCTTGCCAACGTGGGCATCGTGATCAACGCGACCGTTCTTTCCGACGCGGCAGTCAGTTCGATCTTCTGGGGTGTCGTGCTGGGTCTGGTTGTCGGCAAGACATTCGGAATCAGCCTCGCAATCTTCGCTGCGCAGAAACTCGGCATTGCCAAAGCCCCGGAAGACGTGGCCCCAGGGCATGTCTGGGGAATTGCGGCCCTTGGCGGAATCGGCTTCACCGTCTCCCTGTTCATCTCCGAACTGGCCTACACCCTGCCGGAGATCGTCGAAACCGCGAAGATCGGAATCTTCGCCGGATCGATAATCAGTGCCGGCGTCGGCGTGATCCTGCTGCTGCGACGAACCACCAAGTCCTGAACGCAAACAGCTGCCGGCAAGACCGACGGTCAGCCGGCCCACCGCCAATCTGAAAGCGGCTCAGGTCTCCAGGGCGCGGCCGGCGGAAACGCCCGGATCCGGGCCCATGCCTGGTGAAACATGGTTCGGCGGACCTTCGGGACCGCTGTCAGCGGCCTCGACGTTCCCCGTGTGGATGTTCCGGTGGAGGGGCACAGTGCCCAGATAACGGTCAACCATGCGGGCGCACTGCCGTCCTTCGTTGATCGCCCAGACGATCAGCGACTGTCCACGCCGCGCATCACCAGCAGCGAAAACGCCAGGTACGGAAGTTTCATAGGTCCCGGCCTTGATGTTGCCGCGACCATCCTTGTCGACACCGATTCCGTCAAGCAGTTCGGGTTCCGGATGGAGGAAGCCCATCGCCAGCAGGATCAGATCGGCCTTGATTTCGAACCCGGTGCCTTCGACCGGTCCAAATGGAGGTGCGTCTTCGGCCCGGGCGGCATGCAGCGTCGTAACCTTGCCGTTCTCGCCGCTTATGTGGGTAGTGGTGACCGAGAAGTCCTGTTCACCCTTCTCCACGGCCAGCGCTTCCTCCATGGCGTAGGAAAGACGGAACTTCTGGGGCCAGAGCGGCCACGGAGTGGTTGAATCCGGACGCTGTTCGGACGGTTCAGGCAGAAGTTCGAGCTGAACCACTTCGAGAGCGCCCTCGCGGATCGAATGTCCGACACAGTCGGCACCAGTGTCACCACCGCCAATCACCACCACGTTCTTGCCCTTGGCCGAAATCGTTCCCGGTTCGGGCGGTGCGGCAAGCGGCTTCGGGCCCACTTCGGAAGCAAGCCAGCGATTCCGGATGTAGAGGTAATCCATTGCGAAATGGACGCCTTCAAGTTCACGGCCGGGAACCGGCAGGTCCCTCGGTACGCGGGATCCCGTGGCGAGCACCACCGCGTCGTACTTCTCGTTGAGTTCCTCAACGGTGATGTCGACCCCTACGTCAACTCCACAACGCACGGTTACACCTTCGTGGATCAACTGCTGGACCCGGCGCTCAACAACCGTTTTCTCGATCTTGAAATCTGGCACTCCGAAACGGACAAGTCCCCCGGCCGCTTCGTCACGTTCGTAAAGGGTGACCGTGTGACCATTCCTTCGAAGCTGCTGCGCGGCAGCCATCCCGGCCGGCCCCGATCCAACAACGGCCACGGTATGGCCACTTTCGCGTTTCGGTGGCTTCGGCCTGATCCAGCCCTCTTTCCAGGCTCGATCGACAATCGTCTGTTCGATCTGCTTGATCGTGACTGCCTGGTTCTCCCGGATTTCGAGCACACAGGCGGCCTCGCAAGGCGCCGGGCACAGTCGTCCGGTGAACTCGGGAAAGTTGTTGGTCGCGTGAAGCTGCCGACTGGCGTCCTGCCAACGTCCGTTGTAAACGAGGTCGTTCCAGTCAGGGATCAGGTTGCCGACGGGACAGCCGTTGTGGCAGAAAGGCACCCCGCAATCCATGCAGCGTGCGCCCTGCTCGGAGAGTTCCTCTTCGCTGCGTTCAACCACGAACTCGCTGTAGTCGTCGATCCGTTCCTTGGGATCACGGTATGGGATGCCGGAACGTTCGATCTGGAGAAATCCGCCTAGCTTGCCCATTTATGCGTCCTTCTCTGCGGTGGTAACCACTTGGGGTTCACCGATGACTTCCACCGGATCCATCTTCGATTCTTCAAGTTCAGCCAGAACCCGTTTGTAGTCGGCCGGGAACACCTTCACGAACTTCCGCGAGTTCTGCGGCCAGTCATCGAGCAGGCGTTTCGCCACTGCCGATCCGGTGCGGTCCAGATGTTCCGAAACGAGGTTGCGCAAACCAAGCAGATCGGCTTCGTCGAGTTCTTCGATCTGGTTGGTCATCGTCGGGTTCACCTTGGTGCTGAAATCACCATCTTCATCAAGGACGTAAGCGATACCGCCGCTCATGCCCGCCGCGAAGTTACGTCCGGTCTTTCCGAGCACCACGACTTCTCCACCGGTCATGTATTCACACCCGTGGTCGCCGACGCCTTCGATTACCGCCACTGCCCCGGAGTTACGGACAGCGAACCTTTCGCCACCGATACCGCGGAAGAACGCACGGCCACGGGTAGCACCGTAGAGCGCGGTGTTACCGACAATCACGTTGTCTTCCGGAACGTAGGAGATCCCCTCAGGGGGAGCAACGGCGATCGTGCCGCCGGAAAGGCCTTTGCCAACGTAATCGTTGACTTCGCCGCGCAGGGAGAAACTGACCCCCGGGGCCAGCCAGCCACCGAATGACTGTCCGGCAGCGCCGCGCATGTTCACCTTGATGGTGTCATCGGCAAGTCCGTCCGCGCC
The DNA here is from genome assembly GCA_049593795.1 of Solirubrobacterales bacterium. GTDB lineage: Bacteria > Actinomycetota > Thermoleophilia > Solirubrobacterales > 70-9 > 67-14. Next base: position 50,318 of record JBAWHK010000016.1, on the reverse strand, counting down.
GTGCCTGGTGGCAATCGCGTTCGAGAGGATGCCTCCCACGCAGCGGTCGACGTTACGCACATCGGTGTCAAATTCGACCGGGGTGCCGCTGTCGATCGCTTCCCGGGCGGCATCGATCAGTTTCCAGTCAAGGTTGTCGTCGAGCGGTGATTCCTGATCCACCATCTGGCGACGCGGGGCATCATCCGGCACGTCGCTGGGGTAAGCGAGGATGTTCGACAGATCGATTCCTCTGGCCTTCCAGTGATCGACCGCATCATCGGCGGACAGCAGTTCGACCCGTCCAATCAGGTCATCAAGCTTGGCGACCCCAAGCGAAGCCATGACTTTGCGTGCTTCTTCGGCGACGAAGAAGAAGTAGTTCACCACGTGCTCGGGCTGGCCCTTGAACCGCTTGCGCAGTTCTGGATCCTGGGTAGCGATGCCGACCGGACAGGTATTCAGGTGACAGGCCCGCATCATTATGCAGCCGGTAGCGATCAGTGGCGCGGTCGAAAATCCATACTCGTCGGCTCCCAGCAGGGCCGCGATCACCACGTCGCGACCTGTTTTGAGCTGGCCGTCGGTCTGGACCCTGATCCGGGAACGCAGGTCGTTCTTGATCAGCGTCTGCTGGGTTTCCGCGAGTCCGATTTCCCAGGGCATGCCGGCTGACTGGATTGACGAAAGCGGCGAAGCGCCGGTTCCTCCGTCATGGCCGGCGATCAGAACGTGATCGGCATTGGCTTTGGCGACGCCTGCGGCAACGGTGCCGACCCCGACTTCGGACACGAGCTTGACCGAAACCGATGCTTTCGGGTTCGCGCAGCGCAGGTCGTAGATCAGCTGTTTCAGGTCTTCGATCGAGTAGATGTCGTGGTGCGGCGGCGGTGAAATCAGGGTCACGCCCGGGGTTGTATGCCGGACCGATCCGATGTACTGATCGACTTTGTGTCCGGGCAACTGACCGCCCTCACCGGGCTTCGCGCCCTGAGCCATCTTGATCTGAAGCTGGTCGGCGTTCGACAGGTAATGGATGGTCACTCCGAAACGGCCGGACGCCACCTGTTTGATCGCGGACCGGCGCAGGTCGCCGTTCGCATCGCGTTCGAAACGAACCGGGTCTTCCCCGCCCTCACCGGTATTCGATTTACCGCCGAGACGGTTCATTCCGATCGCCAGGTTTTCGTGGGATTCCCTTGAAATCGAGCCAAGCGACATCGCGCCGGTTGCGAAACGTTTGACGATCTCCGACGCCGGTTCAACTTCGTCGAGCGGAATCGGGTTGTCAGATTCCTTCAGTTTGAAAAGACCGCGCAGGGTTGCCCGCTTCACCGCGGTCTCATTTACCTGCTCGGCAAACTCGTCGTATTTCTCCTGGGCATCGCCACCGGTTCCCCGCACGGCATGCTGGACCAGGGCGATGGTTTCAGGGTTCCACTGGTGGAATTCACCGTCACGGCGCCAGGCGTAAACGCCGCCGACCGGCAGCAGGTCCTCGTGACTGCCGGGGAATGCCGAAGCGTGACGATCCATCGTCTCTTTCGCGATTACTTCGAGGCCAATGCCGCCGATCCGGGATGAAGTGCCCGTGAAATATTTGTCGACCAGTTCGTGGTCGAGTCCCACCGCTTCAAAGATCTGGGCTCCGCAATAGGACTGGATCGTCGAAATGCCCATCTTGGAAATTGTTTTCAGCAGTCCCTTGCCGATTGCTTTGACCACGTTCCGCTGCGCCTTGTCAGGCGAATCCATGTCGGGAACACGGCCTTCGACCACGAGGTCATCGACCGAGTCGAGCATCAGGTACGGATTGATTGCGCTGCATCCGTAACCGATCAGGGTTGCCATGTGGTGAACTTCGCGCGGTTCCCCGGATTCAAGGACCAGACCGGCGCGCAGGCGGGTTCCCGCCTTGACCAGGTGATGATGAACGCCACCGACGGCCAGCAGGGCTGGAATCGGGACCCGGCGCGGGCCGGAACGGCGGTCGGAGAGAATGATGATGTTGAAGCCACGCTCGATCGCTTCTTCAGCTTCTTCGCATACAGCCTGCATCCGGGCGGCCAGTCCTTCCGGACCTTCCGCGACATCCCAGGTGATGTCGATCGTGTCCGCCTGGAAGATGTCGTGGTTGACGTGGCGGATCGTTTCGAGTTCCTGATTCATCAGGATCGGCTGGTCCAGGCAAAGCTGGTGGGCGTGCTGCTCGGTTTCGGACAGCAGGTTGAGTTCGCTGCCAACCCCCACCGCGAGGCTCATCACTACCTCTTCGCGAATGGGGTCTACCGGCGGGTTCGTGACCTGCGCAAAAAGCTGCTTGAAGTAGTTGTAGAGCGGAGGACGGTTATCCGAGAGCACTGGCAGGGCGGTGTCGTTACCCATCGAACCGGTCGGTTCGGCGCCAGTTGCGGCCATCGGCGCAATCAGCACCCGCAGATCCTCCTGGGTGTATCCGAATGCGAGTTGCCTGCGCGGGGTCGGCTGGACCCCGGTCATCGTCACGTAGGCGGTTGGCAGGTCATCGAAATGGACCGATGACCGGTCGAACCATTCGGCATATGGCTTGGCACTGGCGATTTCGTGCTTGACTTCTTCGTCGTCGATGATCCGGTGCTTCTCGAGATCGACCAGGAAAAGCTTGCCGGGCTGAAGTCGGCCGAGACGTTTGATGTTCTCGGGTTCGATGTCCAACAGGCCGATTTCGGAGCCGAGAACGACCATGCCGTCCTTGGTTTCGACCCAGCGTCCCGGGCGCAGCCCGTTGCGGTCGAGCGTTGCTCCGATTACCCGGCCGTCGGTGAAGCAGACGGCGGCGGGGCCGTCCCAGGGTTCCATGAGACAGGCCTGATAGGCGTAAAAGCCTTTGAGTTCCTCGGAAAGGTCCTGCCGGTTCCGGTAGGCCTCGGGGATCATCATCATCGCCGCATGCGGCAGTGAACGTCCGGAAAGCATCAGCAGTTCGAGCACATTGTCGAAAGTCGCCGAATCCGAGCCGTCCGGCCTGACCACCGGCGTGATCTTGTCGAGATCGTCGCCAAACAGTTCGGAGGTGAGCTGCGATTCACGGGCCCGCATCCAGTTGATGTTGCCGCGCAGGGTGTTGATCTCACCGTTGTGTGCGATCAGGCGGAACGGATGCGCGAGTGCCCAGCTGGGAAAAGTGTTGGTGGAGAAACGTGAATGGACGAGAGCCATGGCCGACCGGACCCGTTCGTCACGAAGTTCAGGGTAAAAACCGGGCACCTGATAGCTGGTGAGCATGCCCTTGTAGACGATTGTCCGGGAAGAAAGCGAAGCGATGTAGAGCTCCTCGCCGACCTTCTTTTCGCAAACCCGGCGGATCACGTAAAGCTTGCGTTCGAAGGCGTCCTGGTCTCCGGCAAGTTCATCGGAGGCACCAACGAAAAGCTGGGACACATCCGGACGGCTCAGGTTGGCGGAGTCGCCGACATGCCCGGTATCCACCGGTACGTCGCGCCAGCCGAGAACTGTCTGTCCTTCTTCTTCAACCACACTGGAAATCAGTGCCTTGAGTTCTTCCTTGCGAGTTTCGTCCTGCGGAAGGAAGCACATCGCGACCCCGTAGCTACCGGCGGCAGGCAACGGGATTCCCGCCTCTTCCTGGAAGAAAGCATCGGGGATCTGCAGCAGGATCCCGGCTCCGTCGCCGGTGCTGGCGTCAGCTCCGGCCGCGCCGCGGTGCTCGAGGTTCTCGAGCGCGAGCAGTCCCTTCGAGACGACATCGTGGCTCGCCTCATTATCGAGTCGCGCAACCATCGCGACACCGCAGGCATCATGTTCAAATGTGGGGTCGTACAGACCGTCTGAGGACGGGGACGACGGAACGAATTCAGTCATTTTCACGCGCTTTCAGCGCCGGCGCGGGCTTATCGATGGTCGGATTGCGGTGGATTTAACGGTCCAACCCACCTACGGGCCTGAGCCAGTCCACTCGGAAAGGATACCGAAGGTTCCTTTTGCCTACATGTCCCGTTGGTTAAACATCGGCGGTCCCGGCTCTCTTCTCATAATCAGCCCGGCGCTGTTCGTCGACATCGGTGAGCACCTTGTCGGCGTTCATTGCCCGCAGCACAAAATCACGTCCCGCGGCTGGCAGCAGGGATATCGGCTTGGTGATGAGCGGGGTGTATCGCGGCAGGAATACCTCGCTCTCCCCCTTGGTGATCGCGCGGACGATTGCTTCAGCGACCTCTTCAGGTTTGAGCAGATCCACTCCGCGGGCTTTGCCCAGCCCGGCACCGAGTTCCGTTTCGACGGCCCCGGGCATGACTGTGGTCACGCCGACACCGGTGCCGTGCAATTCGTTCCTGATCGCATCGCTCAGGCCAACCACGGCGAATTTGGTCGCGCAATAGGTCGCGCCTCCCGGAAAGCCTGCCTTGCCTGCCTGCGAGGCGATGTTCACGATCCTCCCCTGTCGGCGGGGCTTCATCCGGCGCATCGCGATTTTGCAGCCGTTGATAACGCCGGTCAGGTTGACCGAGATCGTCAGGGCGGCAACTTCGTCCGGTTCGTCCTCGAATGCGTTGAGGATCATCACTCCGGCGTTGTTGATCAACACGTCGACCGGGCCCATTTCGGCTTCGGTGCGCTCGATCCAGGCTTCGAATGATTCGGCATCGGTGACGTCCACACGACCGCCCAGGTGCCCGTCCCCGAGTTGCCCGGCGGCTTCTTCGGCTGCAGCATGGTTCAGGTCCCCGATCGAGACTTTCGCTCCTGACCTGGCCAGTGCTTTCGATGTCGCCATTCCGATGCCTCCGGCACCACCGGTGATCGCAACGATCTTTCCGTTCAGCGAATTCGCCTGAGCACTCACAAGTTTCTCCTCCGTAGGTAACGCCTGCCTGCCAATCATAGGGCTGGTCCAGCTACGTCCTTCAATACGCTCTGTGTTCCATGTTCCTTCTGGCCACCACCGATCCCGCCGCCGGCGTGGGACTTCTTGCCGCCCTCATAGCGGGCATGGTGTCTTTCCTTTCGCCCTGTGTCCTGCCTTTGGTGCCGGGCTACCTTTCGGCGGTTTCTGGCATCTCTCCTGACAAGCTCGAGGATGCCGGCTGGCGCCGGGTTCTGGTTCCGAGCCTCATTTTCTGTGCGAGCTTCTCGACGATCTTCATCTTGATGGGCCTTACGGCAACCAAGCTTGGTTCGTTGCTCAACGATCACCGGGATCTGCTGGAAACGATTTCCGGTGTCCTGATAATTGCGATGGGTGTGCTTTTCGTTTCGCAGTTCTTCTTCATGAAGCTGAACCGGGAGTGGCATTTCGACGCGCTGATGGAGAAAGCCGGCAAAGGTGGCCCGATCGTCGCCGGGGCGGCATTCGCGATCGCCTGGACGCCATGCATCGGGCCTACCCTCGGGGCGATCCTGTCCGCCGCCTCACTTTCCGACTCGGCGGCTAAAGGCGCTTTCCTGCTGGCTGTCTATTCGGCCGGGCTCGCAATCCCGTTCCTGCTGACCGCGGTTGCCTTCAATCGCATGACTACCGCATTCGCCGTGGTCAAGCGGCATTACAGCGTGATTATCGCCGTCGGCGGCTTCATTCTCATCGCCATGGGGATCCTGATCCTCACCGGCGAGTTCACCCGGCTGAACATCGAAGCCCAGAACTGGATGAACAACTCCGGAATCGATTTCCTGACCAACGCCTGAGAACCACCCAGCAAAGGTCCGGGTCGACTTTGCCGCAGCATTGCCCGCAAAACCGACCCGCAACAATGTCATCGGCTGAGGCTGCAGCCGCCCAAGACAGCGATGCTCCTTGTTGACTTCGCTATTCGCAGTTAAGGAGGAGCGATGCCGGTTCAGTTGAAGTGCGGTGGCGCTTCTGCAGGCTGGCCCGGTGAGGGCGTCGGCGCCGGCCCGACAGTGACCAGGTCTTCACCGATCGCTTCGGTTTCTTCAAGCGTCTCATCGTTCGTATCGCCAGAACAGATGATCCGGAAGCGTCCCGTTCCGAGGTCGGCGTCTCCGACTATCGGCAGGCCGCGAATTTCCTCCCAGCCAAGCCGTTCGATTTCGAACGGGTTCATCCGTACTTCGGAGGCCGGGTAGGCACAACTCGAGTTGTGGTGGTCGATTGCCTTCGAGATCGCCTCGAGGTTTTTCGATTCGGGAGAAGCCATGGGTCAATTATGCCGAAACGCAACCTGCCGGCCCGGCAGCGGCCGTGCCGAAAGCCGAAACTGGCCCAGGCACGGACTTCCCGGTTCGGGAAATCCGTGCCTGGAAAAAGGAACCGTCCGTGAAATCGGACGGATCCCGCTGCCGCAGGCAAACGCTGTCTCAGGTAAAGATCAGCGGTTGGTCCAGACGGTGCCGACTCCCCCGAAGCCGAGCGCATTCCGGGTGGCTTCGGTGAGATCCCAGTCACGACCGGCGATGTACGGACCGCGATCGATTACCGGCACGGTCACGGTTCGGCCTTCGTAACGGATAGTGACTTTGGTGCCGCAGGGCAACGTCTTGTGGGCAACACCCATCGTGCCCGGCGTCAGGGTCCCGCCACAGGCAACGCCGTTGCCGTAGAGGCCCGGGCCGTAATAAGAAGCGTGGCCGGGACGCAGGCCGAATACACGGACACGGCGGCTGGCGTCACCGATCGCGACCTTGTTGTTGGCACTGAACACGCGGACCCGGTACGAACCGGAGGTCTTCGGTGCCCATTTCACGGCAAAACCGCCGTGCTTCTTCGTCTTGGTCCGGATCGTCTTGCCGGCACCGTTGACGACCACTTTGATGCGACGCACGCCAGCGGGCCTGACAACGCCACGGATTCCGAGCTTGCCACCGAGCTTCACGTAACGGTTGACGCTGCCGAGTTTCAGTTTGCTGCGTACCCGGATTTTCCTTGTTGGCGAAGTCACACCGGCACTGGTGGTGACTTTGAACGCCCCGTTCTTTCGGGCCTTCACATCGGTTTCATAGGCACCACGCAGGTCGGTGGTCAGCTTCTTGACCCGGCTCCACGATGAGGTTCCGGCACCACGAAAGAGCAATGAGACTTTGTGCCGGCCCCTGGCACCACTTACGCCGTGAATCGCGACTGACTTGCCGAGACGCACCTTTTTCGGGGCTACCTTCACCTTGAGGGTGGTCGCACCCGTCTTGGCCGAGGCCGGTGAAACGACGGCTGCGACAGCCGAAAAGGTGAATATGGCACAGAGCATGAGAAAACCAGACCCGAAGGTCTTTAGTGAGCGGTTCAACTGAATCTCCTTGTCCGCCTGCGGGGTTAGCTGTCGGACTCGCCCGGACGTTTGCCCGGCCTACCAGCGGATCACCGCTGGATTCGCCCCGTGCCAACCTGGGATGCCGGTTGGCTTCTGGGTCCCCCGCCCATCAGAGTTGTTAGTGATGGCTCGGCGTTTTATTAACGTTGTGTTAGCTTCAACAGTCAACGGCCTGACGTGATGCGCCGGTGTGAGTAGCCTCACATGGAAATTTCCCGCCCGGACAGCGGCCCGGGGGCAAAGCTCGGAATACTTGAGCAATGACGCGCCTCCCCCGCCTCGCCCTGGCCCAGATCAATCCGACCGTAGGTGACCTCGACGGCAACGCGGCCATGATCACCGACTGGACCAGCAACGCGAAAGCGGCCGGGGCCGAACTGATCATTTTCCCCGAGCTCTGCCTCACCGGATATCCGGCTGAAGATCTTTACCTGCGACCGGACTTCATCCGGGCCAACGCCCGGACGATCGAGGAAATCGCCGCGGAGACCTCTGGCATCACCGCCCTGATCGGGTTCGCCAACCCGGTCGGCGACCCGGTCGGAAAAGCAATCGCCGCGAATGCCGTAGCCGCGGTCAGCGACGGCGAAGTCAAAGCGATCTACCACAAGCGGCTGCTCCCCAACTACGGGGTGTTTGACGAGTTCAGAACTTTCCGCAACGGCATCGGCCCGGTTTCAGTTGAAATTGCCGGAGCCAACGTCGCCTTGACCGTCTGTGAAGACTGCTGGGATCCCGCATCACCAGTAGCCGACAGCCTGGCCCCGGGCGCGGACCTCATAGCCAACCTCTCGGCTTCACCGTATAACCGTGGAAAGGTGCGCCAGCGGGAGGAAATCTTCCGGCAGGTGGCAATCCGCGAAAACCGGCCGGTCGCCATGGTCAACATGGTCGGTGGCCAGGACGAACTGATCTTCGACGGTGGCAGCGTCGTGCTCGCCCCCGACGGATCGGTGCTCGCCCGGGCCGGCCAGTTCACCGAAGACCTGGTCATAGTTGAAAACGAGACCTCCCCCGCTAAATGGATGGACGACCTTGACGAGGTTTACACCGCCCTCGTCACCGGACTCCGTGACTACGTGCAGAAGAACGGCTTCGCTCACGTCGGCCTTGGACTGTCGGGCGGTATCGATTCGGCCCTGGTGGCCGCACTGGCCACCGATGCCCTGGGCCCGGAACGGGTCACCTGCGTCGTAATGCCTTCACCTCATTCCAGCGGTGACACCCAGGGCGACGCTCGCGAGATGGCCAGGCGCCTCGGGGTCGAAATGATCGAGATTCCGATTGAGGAACCGATGAGGGCCTATGACAGCCTGCTTGGAGACGACGCGACCGGACTTGCCGCCGAGAACCTTCAGGCACGAATCCGCGGCAACCTGATGATGGCGCTCTCGAACAGCCGCGGATGGCTGGTCCTTACCACCGCCAACAAGAGCGAAACTTCGGTCGGCTACTCGACCCTCTACGGCGACATGGCAGGCGGTCTCGCCCCGATCCAGGACGTACCGAAAATGCTGGTTTACGAACTTTGCCGGCACCGCAACGGAACTTCCCCCGTGATTCCTGACTCGATCCTTGTTCGCCCGCCATCAGCCGAGTTGCGGCCCGACCAGAAGGATTCCGATTCGCTGCCCGATTACCCGGTCCTCGACCGGATCCTCGAGATGTACGTCGAACGTGACCTGGGACCAGCGGAGATCGTCGAAGCTGGCGAGGACCCGGACACCGTTTCCGAAATAGTCGCGCTGGTCGACCGGGCGGAATACAAACGCCGTCAGTCGCCGCCTGGCCTCCGGGTCACCCCGAAAGGCTTCGGTCGTGACCGGCGAATGCCGATCACCAACCGTTACCGGCCCTGGCAGGCTTCCTGAGCCAGGGCAGCGTCCGCTCGTTTACTTCTTCGCTGCTTCCTTGGCGAGGAAACCAAGGTCGACGCCTTCCGGTGCGTCCCTGATCGCCATCGTCATCTGCGCCATCGCGCAGGTGCGGCCCTCGAGGTCTTTCACGGTCGCCCGCCATACCCAGGTCATGCGTCCTCGATGGACGGCTTCCGCTTCGACTTCGATACCGCCGGTTGATACCGGCCGCAGCAGGTTCACCGAAATGCTCTGCCCCATCGCGATCCGGTTGTCAGGCACAACCGCGGTGGCGGTGGCCATCGAGCAGAGGCTCTCGACCATCGATGCCATCACCCCGCCATGCATGATGCCCATGGGCTGTCGGTGCTCATCTTTCATTGCCAGGCGGACAATCGCGTGGTCGGGATCCGAGGAGATCCACTCGGTTCCGAGGAGTACATCGAACGGGGAGTCGGGAAGCGTGACGTCTGTCATATAGCTGGGATCATAGACCCATATATCTGGCGTTAATGAATAACGCATAGAGTTCCCGCTCATGGCCCTAAGCGAGGACAGCCGCACCCTGCTCCAGCTCCTGCTCGGACGCGGCAAAAGTTACAATGACATTTCCGGACTGCTCGGCATCGACGAAGCCGAAGTCCGCGACCGTGCCCACCAGGCACTGACCGAAATCAACGGCAGCGACCCCGACGTCGACGTCAACCTGACCGACTACCTGCTTGGTCAGAGTGACCCGATTGGCCGCGCCGATGTTGCGCGTGAGCTTGCCCGGAATGAAGAGGCAGCGGACACCGCGTCCAGCCTCAGTGACCAGCTGAGATTGCTGGTTCCCGGAGCCAACCTTCCCCGGCCCGACGGAAGCGGTGGCAGCGTCACCACGAAATCTTCAGCCCGCGGTTCAACATCGAAATCCAGTTCCCGGAGCCGTAAATCGGATGACGATGGTGGATCAGGCAGATCACCGCTCAGCAAAACACATCTCCGTCTGATCGCGGCGCTGGTCCTTCTGGCCATTCTGGTGGTAGTCGGAATCATCCTGATCGCTGGCGGCAGCGATGATGACCCGGCCGAGGTTCAGCAGGCCGGTGCTGACGCTGCTGTCTCCGTACTCCAGCCAGTTGGAAACCAGGAAGGCAACGGCAGGGTTCAGTTCGGGCAGGCCGAGGATCAGTTTGCGGCCCGTCTGACCTTCACCGAGCTCGAACCCACCAACAATGACTCCAGCTACGTGCTCTGGACTGTTGGTTCGGTTGGTGCATTCCCGTTGAACGAAACCGTGGTCAAGCAGAACGGACAGATCAACCAGACGATTCTGATTCCGGCGGTTGTTTTCTGTTCGATCGCGTCCGACGTCTTCACCGACATGCGCCTTTCGAAGCTGACCGGTGCCGAGCGCAAAAAGGTTCTGGCGGATACCGAGAAAGCTGTCGACGGCGGCAACCAGAACAAGCTGCCTGACTACGCCGGGAACACTGTCTTCGAAGGTCCGATCGCCATGGAGCAATCGCTCAAGGCGACTGTCCAGCAGAGCTGCTCCGCCCCCACCAACACAACCGGCGGCCAGTCGGCTAACTGAGGATCTTGCCGGGGTTCATCACCCCGGCCGGATCAAACTGTTCCTTCAGTGCTGTCAGGGCACCGGTTCCGACCTGGCCGATTTCTCCTTCGAGATAGGGAGCGTGATCGGTGCCGGTCGCGTGATGATGGGAAAGCGTGCCGCCGTGCTCCTGAATCGCCCGGCAGGCGGCTTCTTTGATCAACGGCCAGCTTGCGGCCCCGCCGTCAATGCCCGGAGAGGCAATTATCGTGAAGTAGAGCGATGCCCCGTCACGGTAAGCGTGGGAAAGGTGGCACATGACCACGCCGGACATCCGGCGATTCGCCATCGCCTGCTTCACTGCGGCCCGCACGCCCGTGTAGAGCGCCCGATGGCCACTCCACAGCTGGGAAGTTTCGAGGGTTTCGACCAGCACGCCCCGGTCCAGCAGCGTTTCCCGGAAGTACGGACCATGAAACCGGCCTTTCGCCCATCCGTTGCCGGCGTTCTGACCGAGGTAGATCGCCCCGCCTTTGCGCAATGCTTTCGCGGTGCTGGCCCGCTGGATGCGGACATGGTCGGCCGTGCCTTCAAAACCCGTGATCATCAGGGCCCCGGCTCCGCGACCCCGGATCTTCAGGTAGCGCCGGAACAGATCACCGGCGGTGCCGCCTGGCAGGGCCATGGTCAGGTTGACTTCGGTTTCGTCTTCGTCCGAGACCCGGGCGATGGTCGGCAGGCTGTCGCTTTGGGCCATGCCGCGGATGATCTCGTTGCCTTCGTCGAAGCCGGGTGCGATCCAGGCTTCGTATCGTTTCCTCGCGGGCGCCGGGCGGATCCGGACGTCGACATCAGGGATTACCCCGAAAATTCCTTCTGAGCCAACCACGACTTCCCTGAGACTTGGCCCAATGGCGGTATGCGGTGTCGCCAGGGTCGAGATCTCGCCGGACGGGGTGACCATCCGGATCGAACTGACCAGAGAATCGAAACGCCCGTAGCCGCTCGACGACTGGCCTGCGGATCTGGTGGCGGCAAAACCGCCGATCGTCGCGTATTCGAACGACTGCGGAAAATGTCCGAGGGTGTACCCCTTCGCGCCGAGCAGGGCTTCCGCTGCGGGACCACGCAGTCCGGCGCCGAGCCGGGCCGTCAGTGAGCGCTCGTCGATATCGATCGCCTGCAGGCTGACCAGGTCAAGGCTGATCACCCGGTCGTGCGCGCCAGCCAGCGGCGTGATTCCTCCGACCACACTGGTTCCGCCACCGAATGGCACCACGGCTATGCCGAGACGGGAACAGGCTTCAAGCAGGGGAAGGATCTGCTCCATTTTGTCCGGCACGACGATCGCATCCGGGGCGTGGTTCAGGTCACCTTCACGTTTGGCAAGCACGTCGAGGTAGCTCTGGCCGGCGGCATGCCGGATTCGGTCCTCGTGGCCTGCGAAAACGTTGGCTTCACCGACTATCCGAACTATCTCTTCAGGAAGCGGAGCTGCTTCGGGAAGCGATACATCTGCCAGTTCGACCCGTTCCGGTGAATCGGCTGGAAGTATTTCCCGGTCGTTCAGGAGTGATTCAGCGGCAGGCGAAAGTTCTGCGGTTTCTTCCGGGTCGCCCCAACCCCACCACCTGGTATCGCGCCGCGGTTCGGTCATCCGGTCTCTTCGCCGGGGTCCTTGCTCTCAAAAAGGGTCTCGAGTGATACCAGCGCCTGGTCGAGCATCTGGCGCTGGGTCTTCTTCATCATGAAGCCGGCGATGCGCGCGCTTCCCCGAAGGGTGTGACTGGCGGTCAGTTCGATCAGGGTGCCTTCGGCGGAAGGCTTCAGGCGGACCTCGGTGGTCTGGCTTGACATGTGCTTTTCGAACGGGGTGCCTTCGAGTTCGTGTTCCCAGGCGTAGCGCTCGGGACGGGTAGCAGCAGTGCTGGCGTAGTCCATTCGCAGTTTGCGTCCCGAATCAGCGGCCATCACGTTGGTCCATCGGGTCCGGGCGGCACCGGCTTTCCCTTCGACATCTTCGACGCGGCTCACCCGGGGCCACCAGTCCTTCAGGCGGCGGGGATCGCTGATCACGTCATAGACATGGTCCGGCTCAGCGGGCAGCAACTTCTTGCGAGTGACTTTCGGCAAGCTTCCCTAGCTGTCGGCGAGGCGACGCAGGTCCCTGACCAGCAACGCGTGTTTCAGTTCAGAAAGCACCGAAGCCATGCGCTCGAGGCTTTCGACAGCTTCCTTGCGTCGCTGCGGGTTGCGTGAAGCGAGCTTCGGACGCAGCAGGGCTTCGATCAACTGAACCTCGCGGTCAGCTGATGTCTTGAAGACCTTCAGGTTTCGCGCGGCGACTCCGCTCCGGGCAAGTTCGTTCCCGGCACGCACGATCTCCATGTCGGTTTCGTCATAGACCTCGCTGCCGTTTTCAGTTCTTGGGGAAACCAGGCCGAACTCGGCCAGTTCACGCACGAACTCCGGGCGGGCCCCTGTCTCTTCGATCACTTCGTCAAGCGTGAAGCGCGAGCTTGCGGTTCCGACCAGTTTGGCCCGGCGCGTGGCATTCGATGCCGAAGACCCGTTCGAGCCGGCGAGGCCGGATAGCGAAGGGCCGGACGCGAGTTCCTGGCGGATCACCCGCAGCGGGAGGAATTCGTCGCGCTGGAGGCGGAGGATCGTGCGAAGACGGTCAACGTCCGCCTGGCTGTAAAGCCGATATCCACCCTGAGTGCGCCTCGGGGTCACCAGTTTCTGATCTTCGAGGTATCGGATCTTCGAGATCGACACGTCGTCGAACTCTTTGCTGAGGACTTTGGCGACGGCACCAATTGTCAAAGCTTTGCGTGGGCGGGCCGGAGTGGCCGGCCCGACTTCCGGAATCTGTCGGTCTGAAACAGGCACTATTTCTCCAGGTAACTCAGCTTGTACTTGCCAACCTGAATTTCATCGCCATCTTCGAGCCGCTGGGATTCAATGCGACTGCGGTTGACGTAGGTGCCGTTCAGCGATCCAAGGTCATCGATGTAAGTGCCGTCATTCCGGGTGACCAGCAGAGCATGGTTTCTCGAAACGGTGACGTCGTCAAGGAACACCCCGGCGTCGGGACTGCGACCGATCGCAATCCTGTCCTCTGCCATGGGAAAGCTCTCGCCAGCCCGTCCACCGCCGCTGCGGATCACCAGGGCAGCACCTGAGCGTTCGATCTCCGCATCGATGTCGATCGCCGCGATCTCACCGGTTTCGCCGACCTGATAGGTCGTGGTGCTGGCCTCCTCTGCCCCCTCACGGGTACCAATGAAGGTGCCGCACTTCTGACAATAGTTCGCGGCTTCGGTGTTTACCAAGCCACATTCTGGACAGTGAGCCGACATAGAGCCCATTATAGGGCCCCAGCCTAACCTTCAACTGTGGCTTTACTGTTGGGCTGAATCTCTCGCTTCGCGTACCTGGTCCCGGCCGACCCGGGCATAGAGGTACGTAGCCATGCATGCCATCACCAATCCGATGACCAGCAGGGTCGTCGGGAACCATCCCGGCCAGATCATCGCGAAGAAGAGCGAAGACATGACCGGGAACACGGCCATGCGGCCGGCCCAGTTCACTTCGATGTCCACCCCGTGGCTCAGTCCCCATCGGGCGAGCACAAGGGTTACGAGTTCACGCAGGGCAAGCAGGGCAAGCAGCCAGCGCGGCAGAAGTTCGAAGTTCCAGCAGACCACTACACCCGCCAGGATGGTGAGACGGTCAACCACCGGGTCGAGCAAAGCCCCGAGACGGCTGTACTGCCCGGTGACCCGCGCCAGCAGGCCATCGAGGTAGTCGCCGGCCGAGATGCACCAGAAGATCGCTGCGGCCACCCAGGACTCACCGTTTCCGCTGTTGAAAGCCACCACCAGGAATACCGGGATGGCGAGCAGGCGGATGAGCCCGACCAGGTTCGGCAGGGTGAACGGGTTGAGCGGCTGACCGCTACGGGTCGCGGTCGGTTCAGGGCCGGTCCGATCAAGGCCAAACAGCCTGCGGATCCTTCCGGTTCCGAACGGTGTCGCGTCCCCGGCCATCAGTCCAGCGACCGGGACAGCCCGGCAATCGCTGCCGCCCCACCCTCCACTGGAATCTTGTGATCTTTGCCCGAGGTGCGTTCCGAAGCTTCGTAGACGCCGTCGGCCAGACCGCGCCTTCCGACGACTACACGCAGCGGACAGCCCAGGAGTTCAGCGTCAGCAAATTTCGAACCGGCACCGGAATCACGGTCGTCATAAATCACCTCGACGCCTTCTGACAGCAGTTCTTCGTACAGGCTGTCGGCTTCTGCCCGTTCCGGATCCTTGGCTTTTGCCATCGAAACCAGGTGAACCTGCCAGGGCGCGATTGCTGCGGGCCAGCGGAGCCCGTCGCCATCACCGAGCTGTTCGGCTGCGGCGGCCACGATCCGGGCCGGACCGATTCCGTAGCTGCCCATCACTATCGGCTTTTCTTTGCCGTCTTCGTCGAGGAAGCTGGCTCCGAGCGGCTCGCTGTAACGGGTTCCGAGCTTGAAGATGTTTGCCACTTCGATAGCGGCCTCGAGCGAGATTTCATGTCCGTCTTCGGTCGTATCTCCAGCTTCGACCGTTCTAATGTCCATCTCCTCGAACTGGAAATCCCGGCCTGGCTCAACTCCCCGCAAATGAAGATCGGGACGATTCGCGCCGGCAACCAGGCCACCGCCGGTGATCGCCTTGTCCTTGATGATCCTGACTTTGGCACCAACCGGTCCGATGAATCCGGGCGGGCCGAGCTTCTCGATGATTTCGTCAGCTTTGGCGGGGCGGGAATCGATTCCGAGGTTGTTCGTGAGCTTGACCGGGTTCACCTGGTGGTCACCGCGGACCAGGATCAGCAGGAAATCTCCGTCATCAGTTACCACCGGTACCGACTTGATCAGTGCTCCGGGATCAACTCCAAGTTCGGAAGAAACCTGTTCGACCGTTTTCAGGCCGGGTGTTTCGACTTCTTCGAAAAACGGAAGTTCAGCTGGACGTTCGATCGGCCGCGCCACGGCGCAGGCAACCTCGACGTTCGCGGCGTAGCCCGCTGCGAGCGCGATCGTGTCTTCACCGGCGTCGCAGGGAGCCATGTATTCATGCGCGCCGGATCCGCCCATCATGCCGACGTCACTCTCAACCCTGTACCAGCGCAGGCCGGTCCGGTCGAAGATCCGGTCGTAGGCTTCGACGCACCGGTTGTAGGTGACGTCCAGACCTTCCATGTCGCGGTTGAAACTGTACGCATCCTTCATCACGAACTCGCGGGTTCTGAGGATTCCGGCACGTGGCCGCAGTTCGTCGCGTTCCTTGGTCTGGAACTGGTAGATCAGCTGCGGCAGGTCTCGGTACGAACGGATTTCGCTGGCCATGTGGCTGGTGATGCATTCTTCATGCGTCATCGCCAGCACCATCGGTGAGCCCTTGCGGTCTTCAAGCTTGAAAAGTTCGTCGATGTCGTAGCGGCCGGTGGTTTTCCACGGTTCGGCCGGCTGCATTATCGGCATCGACATTTCCTGGGCACCGATCCGGTCCATCTCTTGCCGGATGATTTCCTCGACCTTGCGGTGGGATCGCCATCCGGCCGGCAGGTAGGTCCACAGTCCGGCACCCATCTGGCGCACCATCCCGGCTCGAACGAGCAGTTTGTGGCTGATCGCTTCGGCATCCGCCGGAGCATCTTTTAGCGTGGGCAGCAGTGATCTCGAGAGGCGGGTCATCGGCTCGTAACCTATCCGTTCTTGGTGGTCTTTCGCCGGGGCGCAAGCCAGCCAGCGCGCGATGCTCCTCCTTGACTGCTCTCCGGGCATTCAACAAGGAGCGATGCGACCTTCGCAGGCAACCAGTTCAGTGTCGCTCCTCGTTCAATGCGCATAGAGCAATCAAGGAGGAGTACTACCTGTGCTGGCGAGATTGCGGTTCAAGGATCCTGGCGGGCTATGGCGCGGAGCGCGTTCCGTCCGGGCGAGGCCGCAGGTGGGATGGCGGTTCATGGATCCTGGCGGGCTATGGCGAGAACCGCCATCCCACCTGCCGCCAGCTACACACCACCGCCGACAACGAGCAGCATTCCCCCAAAGGCCCTAGGCCCGGGTGAACCGCCGGCCAGCTGTAGGTGAAACCTCTTCGTCAACCAGGACCTTGTCGTGTTGGGGCTTCTGGGACGCTTCGTGCTCCATCGCCGCGATCTTCTCCGGGGTCAGGTCGCCAGCGTTCTCTTCTTCGATCTTCGCGACCCACGCTTCTCCCTCGGCTGATTCCCGTTCATCGAACTCGACCTTGCCGCCGCGGTCGAATGAAAGGTCGATCTGTTCGAAGAGCGTGTCGACCAGTTTTTCGGTCGCAACCTTTTTGATCGCTTTGCCATGGGCGAAAACAACACCTTCGTTTTTGGCTCCGGCGATACCGAAATCGGCGTGTTTGGCTTCACCGATGCCGTTGACCGCGCAACCGAGCACCGCGACTTCAATCGCTTCGTCGTACTGCTCGAGGCGCTGCTCGACCTCTGCGGTAACCGCATCCATGTCGAACTGGAGGCGGCCACAGGTCGGGCAGGCGATCAGTACCGGGCCGCGTTCGCGCAGCTGCAATGCCTTGAGGATCTCCCAGGCAACCTTGACTTCTTCTTCGGCGTGGAAGGTCGAGAGGCTGATTCGGATCGTGTCGCCGATGTCATCGGCCAGCAGCGTTCCGAGGCCAACCGCGGACTTCAATGAACCTGACCATTTGGTGCCGGCTTCGGTGATGCCGAGATGGAGCGGGTACGGAATCTTTTCGGAGAGCAGACGGTTTGCGGCGATCGTGTTCGGCACGTTGGTCGATTTGATCGAAACCTTGAAATTGGTGAAATCAAGATCCTCCATCAGCGTCACGAACTCGGCCGCGGCCGTGACCAGCGCTTCGACCGAGTTTTCACGTTCGAGCGCATGCAGGTGCTTCGGCAGCGAACCGGAATTGACGCCGATACGCATCGGGGTGCCGTGCTGGTTGGCGAGGGCGGCGACCTCTGCCACCTTGTCGCGGCCACCGATGTTGCCGGGGTTCAAGCGGATGCAGTGCGCCCCGGCCTCGATCGCCTTCAGGGCGAGAGTGTGATTGAAGTGAATGTCGGCGATGATCGGGATCGGCGACTTCTTGACGATCACCTTGAGGGCATCGATGTCCTTGTCGCGAGGTACCGCAACACGGACGATGTCGGCGCCGGCTTCGGCCACCTTCTCGATCTGCTCCATGGTGGCCGAGAGGTTTGCCGTCTCGGTCTTGGTCATGGTCTGGACAGCGACGGGTGCCCCGCCACCGACCGGTACCCGGCCTACGAATATCTGTCTCTTGGATGCCACTACTTATGCAGGGTACCGGAGGGGCAAGGCCTCAACGCCCCGCCCAGGCCTCCAGAACCCAACCCAGGTCCTCACTGGAGACCGCCGGATCAAGGATAAGCCGGCTGGGATCCGGGTCCTGAAGCCCACCCCGCAGGCGTCGGGTGGCGCTGCTGAAGCCACGTTGGACCGCTCCGGGTTCCTTCCGCGGCACGATCCCGCGATCCAGCCTTGCTTCGGACTCATGGATCAGATCGAAGCTCAGTGCGTTCTGGCCATTTGCCCAGGCCAGCCCGGACGTGATGCTGTTTTCGAAATCCCCGTCCAGCCCCTGACCAGCCGCGTAACGGAGCGCCCGCACCGCATGTGACACCTGGGTCACGGTCAGCACCGGGTAGAAAGCGACTGCCTCCCCGCGTTTCGGATCGACCAGTCCTGGCCAGGCCCCGTCGGCCCGCTGAAGGCGTCCGAGCGCGGTTGCCAGGTTCTGGGCAGCATCACCGACAATCTCTTCGAACCCGGCCCTTTTCAGCTGACAGAGCGAACTGAGTGCGTGAAACTGGCTCCCGACCGGGGTCACGTGTCCGCGACGGCGACGGTGGACATCTTCGAGCAGTCCGCCTTCTTCCACAACCCGTTCGCGCAGGGCACTGGCCGCTTCGTCGAGCATTGCGCCCAGCCCGCCTTCGGAACCGAACCTGACCGAAGTTTCGGTCAGTCCGGAAACCACCCAGGCGAGATCCTCCAGCTGGACCGAATC
Organism: Solirubrobacterales bacterium; assembly: GCA_049593795.1. Lineage (GTDB taxonomy): Bacteria > Actinomycetota > Thermoleophilia > Solirubrobacterales > 70-9 > 67-14. The sequence goes on along the minus strand of JBAWHK010000016.1, from coordinate 31,585 downwards.
GAAGTCCTTGTTGATCCTCCGCTGAAGCAGCGAGCGGATTTCCGACACCGCCCCGCCATCGGCCCGGGATTCGGCCCAGAGGGCCAACCCGAGATCGCCGGGAGTTACATCAGGTCCGCTGAGGTCACCAAGGACCTTGGTCCGCAATGCCCCGGTCCGGAAAGGATGCCCAAGTTCCATTTCGTCGGCACGAAGGAGCCCGAGCAGCACCACCACGCCGGCCCTGAGGGTGGTTGGTGCCGCACCTTCGTCTTCAACACCTTCAACCCGGGCCGTGGCGCGGAAGAGCCCGCTCGCGACCTGCAGCTCCGGCAGGCGGCTCAGGGCAATCTGCTCGAAAGTCTTCGCGTTGACGCCGTACATCCAGTTCTTCAGCCGGCGTAGAGCGCTTCGATTTGCTGCTCGTACTTGGCGGAGATCGGCTTGCGTTTGAGCTTCATCGTCGGCGTGAGTTCGTCGCCCCCGGGCAGCCATTCCCCGGGAATTATCTTGAACTTCTTGATCTGTTCGACCCGGGCAAGCTTCTGGTTTGCGCGTTCCACCGCGCCGGTCACCTCGGCAACAATCAGTTCGTTCTGAGCCAGCTCGTCAAGGCTGGCGCCCTCGATACCGTTGTTCGCCGCCCAGACCGGGGCAAAGTCGGGGTCGAGCACGATCAAGGCAACGTTGTACGGACGACCGTCCCCAACCGCAACCGCCTGGTTCACCAGAGGAGAAGCAACCTTGATCTGGGCCTCGATGTTTGACGGCGACATGTTCTTGCCGGCGGCATTGATTATCAGTTCCTTTTTGCGGTCGATGATCGAGACGTAACCGTCTTCATCGATCGTGCCGATGTCACCGGTCAGCAGCCAGCCGTCAACGATTGTCTCTGCTGTCTTTTCAGGCTGGTTGCGGTATTCGGGCATCACGTACGGGCTGCGGCAGAGGATTTCGCCATCTTCTGCGAGCTTGATTTCGACTCCCGGTACCGGCGGCCCGACCGTGCCGATCTTGATCGCTTCCGGCGGGTTGATCGTGATCACCCCGCAGGTCTCGGACATGCCCCACAGTTCACCGATCGGAATGCCGATGGCGTGGAAGAATTCGAGTACCTCAACCGGGATCGGGGCGGCGCTGACACTCACCGCGACGAACTCGTCCAGTCCGAGCGCTGTCCTCAGGTTGGAGAACAGGGCTTCATCGGCCTGGGCAACCGCTGCCGCCAGGGCCTCGGGTACTTCTTCCCCGGCCTGTTCCAGCTGGACCTTCTTGATTGCGGCCTGCAGGCCACCCTGGGCCTTTTCACGCTGCTCGTCCGGCAGGCTCGCCAGGTTTCCTTCGAGACCGGCTTTCAGCTTCTCCCAGATCCTTGGCACGGCGAAAAACCATGTGGGCCGGACTTTGGGCAGGAACTCGATGATGCGACGAGGGTCCGGACAGATGTGAACCTCGAACCCCTTCATCACCGCCGAGTAATAGTTGGCTCCACGCTCAGCAATGTGCGCTGCCGGCAACCAGGAAATCACCCTTGCGTCCCGGTCGGGCAGGTCGATCACGCCTTCCATCACCGCGGTCTGCATGCGCAGCAGGTTGCCGTGGGTCAGGGTGACGCCCTTGGGCGGCCCCGTGGTGCCGGAGGTGTAGATCAGGGTGAGTGGATCTTCCAGTCCGACGGCATCGGCGAGCGGTGCGGGATCGAAATCCGGATCGAGCTCCAGGAGCTCGTCATAGGTGCTGGTACCGCCTTCGCCACCGAGCACGACGACGTGCTCGAGTGTCGGCAGGTTCTCTTTCGCTTTCAGCAGATTCTCGAGGAAAGCCGGTTCGACGATCACGACCCGTGCCTCGGAGTCGGACAGCACGTATTCGATCTGTTCCGGAGAGGAAGTCTGGTAGATCGAGAACGGAATCGCGCCGATCGATACGGCAGCAAGGTCGGTCGGGATGAACTCGGACCGGTTGTTCAGCAGCATGCTCACTGTGTCGCCAGGCTTGACGCCAAGCGCGCGGAGTCCTCCCGCTACAGCCCGCACCCTGGTCGCCAGCTGGCTCCAGGTGAGTTCAACTCCTTCATCCTCCGAAACGATCGCGCGATCGTCCCCGAGACGGTCAACCGTCTTCAGGAAAGATTCGTAGAGGTTCTTGGACGCAGGCTCATAGCCCGGCCCTCCGTCAGCCTCGGTCAATGACTGGGTGGTCTCCAACTCAATCCCCTCCTCTTTCCTCTCGCCGAAAAAGTAACTTCAACCGGGAATCTAGCGGAGATTGAATCCTTCGCCGGTCAGCCTTCCGATGTCATTCGAAAGACCGATGACGAATAGCCCTATAACCAGGGCGAAACCAATCAGGCCGGCCCGCTCCATGACAGCAAATGGAACCGGTTTTCCACGGAACTTCTCGACCAGGCTCCAGAAAATGTGACCGCCGTCGAGCGGCAGGAACGGAAAGAGGTTGATCACTCCCAGGGACAGGCTGATCAGGGCGATCAGGGTCAGCGCCTGCCGCCATCCGATGTCGATTGCCTGACGGGTGACCTCATAGCTCCCGGCGACCCCGGACAGCTGCTCCCGTTCTTCGGCCTGCCAGATCCGCGAAAGGGTCGACACGGTCTGGGACGTGACCAGCCACATGTAGTCGGCGGAGATACTGGCGGCCTCACCCGCGCCCGGATTGAGACTCTGGGTGCCGAAGGCGAATCCGAGGCGATTGCGATCCACCGAGGCGTCATAGACCGGTGTGATCTCCATCGTTTTCAACTCACCATCGCGGTCGACGACGATCGTTGCTGAACTCGTTGCTTCGCAGCCATCTTTTGGCTTGCCGGCGCAGGCGTGAGAGTTGATCTGGTTGGCGATCTTCTCCTGATTGCCCGCCACGCCATCCACCGACACGATCCTGTCACCAGGCATCAATTTGCCGACCGCTGGTGTGCCCGCGGTGACCTGGTCCACGTTCTGGCTTGGCTCCTGGATGCCAAAAGCCAGGAAGAAAAGCAGGGCGAAAGCGATGAAGAGGTTTACCGCGGGTCCCGCGCCGATCACAACTATGCGTTTCCAGACCGGCTGGTGATAGTAGGCCCGGGGTGCCACCTCGGGCGGCAGTTCCTCTTCCGGGTTCATGCCGGTGATCTTCACGAACCCACCGAGGGGGATCGCTCCGATGCCGTATTCGGTTTCGCCTCTCTTGATCCCGATCAGCTTCGGCGGGAAAAACAGGTAGAAACGCTCGACCCTCATGCCCACGGCCTTTGCCGCGACGAAATGCCCGAGCTCATGGAGGATTATCAGGGCGCTGAACGCGAGGAAAGCCAGAAAGAAACTCAATTGATTTCCCGTTCTCCGACCAGCTCTCCGGAACGCTCCCGGGCGGCTTCATCAACGGCGAACAGTTCACGGAAGTCACGGGCAGGGCCCGAACCCACATCTTCAAGGGTGCGTTCGATCACTTCCGCGATCGCCGTGAACTCGATCCTTCCTTCGAGGAAGGCGGCCACAGCAACTTCATCAGCTGCGTTGAGCACACAGGGTGAGATGCCGCCAGCCAGGCCTGCTTCCCGGGCCAGGGCGAGGCACCGGAAAGTCTCCGGGTCGGGCTCTTCGAAGTCGAGGCTGCCGACCTTTGCCAGATCCAGCCGTTCCACCGGCAACTCGATTCGCTCGGGGTAGCCGAGTGCGAAGCCGATCGGTACCCGCATGTCCGGGTAACCGAGATGGGCCAGCGTGGCCCCGTCGCGCAGGTCGATCAGGGAATGGACTATCGACTGCGGGTGGACCACCACGTCGATCTGGTCATACGGAAAGTCGAAAAGGTAATGGGCTTCGATCATTTCGAAGCCTTTGTTCATCAGCGTCGCCGAATCAATGGTGATCCGGCCACCCATCGCCCAGGTCGGATGGTCCAGGGCCTGTTCCACGGTGATTCCTTCGAGCTCGGTCCACCCCCGGAAAGGCCCGCCTGATGCGGTCAGCACGATCCGGTCCACCGTTTGAGCACTCTCCCCGCTGAGCAGCTGGAAGATTGCGGAATGCTCCGAATCGACCGGCAGCAGCGCGGATCCGGTCGCTTTGGCCAGTTCCATGATCAGGTCGCCGCCGATCACCAGGCTTTCCTTGTTGGCCAGGGCCAGGTCGATGCCGGCGGTGAGGGCTGCAATGCTGGGGCCGAGACCGGCCGCCCCAACCATGCCGTTGAGGACCAGATCCGGTTCACAGGCACCGATCAGTTCGCGCGCAGCGGGTTCGCCCGCAAGCACGGTGCCTTCAAATTCGGCGGCGGCTTCCGCGGCCGCGTCAGGATCGGCCACAGCGAGGTACTGGACCCCCGCCCCCCGGGCCTGAACAACCGCCTCGCGCCAGCTTTTGCCCACGGCGAGTCCAACTGCTTCGAGGTCTTCCCGCGCGTTGATGATCTCCAGCGCCTGGGTTCCGATCGAGCCGGTGGAGCCGAGAACGGCGATACGTTTCATGGACACCCGGTTGAGTTTGGCACTTCGTACATAACGATCAGTAAACGAGCGCTATCGATACGTAATAGCCGATCACGATGGTGAAGAAGACCGCGTCGAGACGGTCAAGCACGCCGCCGTGAGGGCCGAAAAGGGTTCCGGTGTCCTTCTTGCCCAGATCGCGTTTGATCATCGATTCGAAAAGGTCACCGACCGGGGCCATTGTTGCCACGGCAGCACCGAGGATCAGCGCGTCATAGCCCGAAAGCCAGTCCTGGTAGAGCCCGGCGCACCAGACACCAAGCATGCCGATGAGAATGCCACCGACGAGGCCCTCGATCGTCTTGTTCGGAGAGAGGTTCGGGGCCAGCTTGTGCGTTCCGAACATCCTGCCTACCGCGTAGGCGCCGGTGTCGGCAACGAAAGTGCCAACCAGAACATTGACCAGCAGCGCCGCACCGTGGTCCGGCAGGTCACGCAGCAGCACGGCATGGACCAGCGGGATCCCGATCCAGAAAAGCCCGAAGATGGTGACCGAAAGAGACGAAGTGATGTTGCCCCGGTTTTCCCGTTCCGCCGCGAAAATGAATACCAGGACGAAGGGAATTGCCATGAACATCAGGATGTTGAAAGCGGTTCCGAAGCTTGCCGCGGCAACCATGCCGATCAGTCCCAGATAGGCAGCCCACTGGAGCGGGCGCGACTTGCCGGCCATCAGGAAGAACTCACGCAGGCCGAGACAGCCGAAGATCGCCAGAGCCACGGCGAAGACAGGCCCGCCGGCGACGACGATCACGATCGCCAGCGCGATCCATGGGATCGCAACCAGAATGCGTTTCATGGTTTCGCTCATGAAGTCACCCTGGCTCCGAAGCGCCGGCTGCGGTTACCGAACTCTTCGAGGGTTTCAGCGAAGTTCTCCCGGCTGTAATCTGGCCACAGTTCATCGCGGAAGATGAACTCGGAGTAGGCGCATTGCCAGAGCAGGTAGTTCGAGATGCGCTGCTCGCCACTGGTGCGAATCAGAAGTTCGGGATCGTGCATGTCGGGCGCGTACAGAGCCTTCTGGAATTCTTCTTCGGTGGTCCCGTCGAACTTCCGGGCGGCATCCACTATTTCGGCCCGGCCGCCGTAGTTGAAAGCTATGAAGAAGGTGATCGTGTCGTTATCGGCAGTAAGGCGTTCGGCCTCATCCATCTGCTCAAGCAGCCGGGGGGCGATTCCATCGCGACGCCCGATGAAACGCATGCGCACGCCTTCTTCGTTCAGTTCCGGGGTTTCGTTCACGATCCGGTGCGAGAACATTTCCATCAACGCCGATACTTCTTCCGGCGAACGGGACCAGTTCTCGGTCGAAAACGAGAATACGGTCAGTTCTTCAACGCCAAACTCGACCGCGTCCCGCAGCCGGTTTTTTACCGTATCAGCACCCGCTTTGTGACCGGCCTCTACCGGCAGGCCACGCTTTTCCGCCCACCGGCCATTCCCGTCGGTGATTATGGCGACGTATCGAGGTGCTTTCACACCTCGAGGATTTCCTCTTCCTTGCCTTTCAGCAGGGAGTCAATCTCCTTGATCGCTTCGTCGGTGAGCTTCTGGAGCGAAGCTTCCGCGCGGTGTTCGTCGTCAGCTCCGGCTTCGCCTTCCTTCTTCAGGTCACGAAGGTCGGTCATGACGTCACGACGCACGTTCCGGACAGCGATACGACCATCTTCGGCGACGCTGTGGACTACCTTGACCAGCTCCTTGCGGCGCTCTTCGGTCAGGTCGGGAATGTTCAGGCGAATGATGTTGCCGTCGTTGGACGGGGTAAGGCCAACATCGGATTCAAGAATGGCTTTCTCGATCGCACCCATCACCGATTTGTCATACGGGGTGACGGTAAGTGTGCGGGCGTCGGTGGTGGCCACGTTGGCCATCTGTGCCAGCGGGGTCATCGCGCCGTAATAGTCGACGTTGATCCGGTCGAGCAGATGTGGTGTCGCCCGGCCAGTACGCACACTGGAGAACTCGCCGCCGGTGGATTCGACGGTCTTGGCCATACGTTCTTTGGCGTCTGAGAGGAGGTCTTCGATCATGACTGGTTTCCCGGCGCAGAATCCCCCGGCTCACCTGAACAGACCAGGGTGCCGACTTTCTCGCCTGAAACGATCCTATCTATATTGCGCTCATCGGCCATGTTGAAGACATGGATCGGCAGGTTGTTGTCCATGCAGAGGCTCAGCGCGGTTGAATCCATGACCTTGAGGCCACGTTCGATCGCCTCGCGGTGAGTCAGCTGCGCGATGAACTCGGCGTCCGGGTTGGTCGCCGGATCCGAGTCGTACACACCCTCCACCCCGTTCTTCGCCATCAGGATTGCTTCCGCATGGATTTCCAGAGCGCGCAATGCGGCCGCGGTGTCGGTAGTGAAGAAGGGGTTGCCGGTGCCGGCTGCGAAAATCACGATCCGGCCCTTTTCGAGGTGGCGCATGGCCCGGCGCCGGATGTAAGGCTCCGCGACTTCACGGACGTCGATTGCCGAAAGCACCCTGGTGTACTGCCCGTGCTTCTCCAGGGCGTCCTGCAGCGTCAGGGCGTTCAGGACGGTGGCCATCATGCCCATGTAGTCACCGGTCGCCCGGTCCATTCCCTGGGCGGCGCCGTCAATTCCCCGGTAGATGTTGCCGGCCCCGACCACGATTGCGATCTGGACGCCACGACTGCGAATCACTCCGAGTTGACGGGCAACGCGCTCGACTTCGTCCGGATCGGTACCGAAGTCGAGCTTGCCCATCAATGCTTCACCGGAGAGCTTGAGGAGAATCCGTTCGAATTGTGGCGCCGGCTCGCTCATCGAATCGGGTGTGCCCCTATTCCCCTACCCGGAATACCGAGAATCGGGAGATGACGATGTTCTCTCCGAGCGTTGCCACCGCGTCCTGGCGCAGCTGCTCGATCGTCTTTGAATCATGCTTGTCGGTGTTGACGTGCTCCTGTTCCATCAGAGCCAGATCCTTCGCCCACTTGGCAACCTGACCGTCAACGATGCGCTGAACAACGTTGTCCGGCTTGCCGTCTTCCTTGGCTTTCTCTTCGAAGACGCGGCGCTCGGTGGCGATCAGCTCTTCGGGAATGTCATCGACGTTCACATGCGTCGGTGCAGCGGCGGCGACATGAAGGGCGACGTCGTAGGCGAATGCCTGGAAGTCTTCGTTCCGGGCGACGAAGTCAGTTTCACACTGGACTTCGACCATCGCGCCGACCTTCTTGTTGGCGTGGATGTAGGAAGCGACGACACCTTCAGAGGTGCCACGGTCTGAGCGCTTGGCGGCTGAAGCCTGGCCCTTGACCCGGAGCAGCTCAACTGCGCGCTCCATGTCTCCGTCGGCTTCGGTGAGGGCTGCTTTGCAGTCCATCATGCCGGCGCCGGTCTGCTGCCTGAGTGATTTTACGTCTGCTGCTGATGCCATCAGCTGGTCTCCTCGGTGCTCTTGGCTGCTGCTTCCTTCTCCTCGCCGCTTTCAGCGTCGGGCTCAGGATCGGGTGCTACGGCCTGCGGGTGCGGGTTGTCGGGAACTGCCTGCGGGTGCGGGGCGTCGTCAGGGACAGCCTGCGGATGCGGGTTGTCCGGTACGGCCTGCGGGTGCGGGTTGTCCGGCACTGCCTGCGGGTGCGGCGCGTCGTCGGGGACGGCCTGCGGATGCGGCTTCTCTTTCGGCTTGGTGGCTTCGGCTTCTGCCTTGGCCTTCTCTTCAGCCTTCTTGCGTGCCTTCTCTTCGGCCTGTTCCTTCTCGATCGTTTCGCGGCGCAGGCGGTCTTCTTCTTCGCGCTTGCGGCGTTCGGCGTCTTCCTTTTCGCGACGGGCCTTCTCTTCAGCCTTGCGCTTCTCTTCGATTACGGCCCATGCTCCGGCGCCCTGTTCGATGGCGGCACCAACGGTCGAGATCACCAGTTCACACGAACGGATCGCGTCGTCGTTTCCGGGGACAACGAAGTCGATGTTGCCCGGGTCACAGTTCGAGTCGACCAGCGCGATGATCGGCAGGCGCAGGCGGGTCGCCTCGCGCAGTGCGATCTCTTCGGCTTTGAGGTCCATGATGAATACGGCGTCGGGAACGCGGTCCATGTCCTTGACTCCGCCGAGGGCGAACTCGAGCTTGGCGCGTTCGGCCATCATCTTCATGCGTTCCTTCGTCGGAAGCAGGTCGATCTGTTCGGTTTCCACCAGTTCGTTCAGCTCGTGGAGCCGCTTGATACGGGCGGATGAAATGTTGAAGTTGGTCAGCAGCCCTGGCAGCCAGCGGCGGTTGACGTAAGGCATGTTCGACTTGTCAGCCCATTCCTGGATAACGTCCGATGCCTGTTTCTTGGTGCCGACGAACAGAACCTTGCCGCCACCGGAGGTCAGCTCACCAACGAAACGGCGTGCGTCCTCGAGCATCTCTTCGGTCTGAAGAAGGTCGATGATGTGAATGCCGTCGAGCTCGCCCGCGATGTAGCGACGCATGTTCGGGTTCCAACGGCTGGTCTGGTGACCGAAATGAACTCCGGCCTCCAGCAAATTCTGGATTCCTACCTGGGCCATACTTCTCCTTGATTTATGTGTTTGAGCAGATCCGCCCGGGTTGCTAAACGGAGACCCAATTGAAGGGCAGGAGCCGTTTGCGGTATCCCGGGGGTTAGGGATTACGATGGACTCGGCATTGTACGTGGATTCTCGGGGTCTTGCGCCCTCACGTTCCAGTCACCCGCAGACAACCCCTGTCCGGGTCGACTTTGCCGCTGGAAGTGCGGTGAAATCGACCCGGGTCAAGCGTAGCTCCAGCCCCAATCGCTCCGGGTCGGCTTTGCCACAGAATCGACGGTGAAATCGACCCAGTCTGCTCGGGGCTTGGGTCGGTCCGGGCTGTGGGCCCTTGCAGGTTCCAGAGTCTGACCGGGTTCCGGGCCCTAGACCGCTCCGGCGCGGGCCTGCTCCAGGGCTTCGGCCAGGTCATCGGGGAGCCCGGCCTCCACGCTGATCTCTTCCCCGGTGATCGGATGGTTGAAAGCCAGCCGGTGTGAATGCAGAAACTGGCGTTCGAGGTCGTAGCGTGCCGGACCCCCGTAAACGGAATCTCCAACCAGCGGATGGTTTATCGCTTCCATGTGCACCCGGATCTGGTGGGTTCGTCCGGTTTCGAGCCTGACCTCGAGCAAAGTGTCCCGGCGCAGCGACTCCCGCACTTCAAAATGGGTTCTGGCATCTCTCGACGCAGCACCATTAACCGCCATTCGATGCCGTTTCCTCGATGCCCTGCCGATTGGTGCGTCAACCGTTCCGGTCCGGGAACGGAACCTGCCGTCGGCCAGCGCCAGATAGGTGCGTTCGACCTTTCTTTCGCGGATCATTTCCTGAAGGGCGGCGTGGGTTTCGTTGTCCCGGGCCACTACCAGCAAGCCGCTGGTGCCACGATCAAGCCGGTGGACGATTCCGGGACGTTCCGGTTCATCCCCGCCAGCGAGGTCTTCACCGAGGAGTTCGACCAGGGTGACACCATCATGTGACGGCGCCGGATGGATGACCAGGTCGGAGGACTTGTTGACAACCATCAGGTGTTCATCCCGAAATGGGATCTCATACCGTTTGGGCTGCTCCTCGTTCATTCTGTCACCGATTCCTTGCCATCGAGGATAAGGGTCAGCGCGAGCAGGACAACGCCCACCGTGATCGCGCAATCAGCCAGGTTGAAAGCCGGCCAGTGCGGCAGCAGAATGAAGTCAGTTACATGTCCGATCCGGACCCTGTCGATCAGGTTGCCGACTGCGCCACCGAGAATCAATCCGCCGGCGATCCAGGTGCCGGTCCGTTCCGGAGCCGAACTGACAAAAACTCCGAGCGCCACCAGCGCAACGACGCTGAGCAGGATCACGAAAATTCCACCGCCACCGGCCAGGCCGAAAGCGACGCCGTCGTTGTAGGTCAGGGTGAACTGAAGCGGGCCAAGAACATCCACTTTCTCCAGGTGGGATATCCGGTCAGTGACCACGGCCTTCGAAATCTGATCCAGGACAACAATGACGGCCGCGAGGAGAACCGCCCAGAGAAGATGCCTGTACTTCTTCAAGCGCCGATCAGCCCAACGACTATCGACTGCAGGATGAACAGGACGATCACGCCGATCATTGGACTCAGGTCAAGCGCCATTCCGCTACCTCCGACCGGGGGCAGCATGCGACGGAAGATGTTCAGATACGGATCAGTTGTTTCGTTCAGGAACCGGACGGTCGCGCGAACCGCAGGGTTCTCCGGCATACGCGGAATCCAGGAGATCAGGATTCTCAGAAAAATCAGCACTATGTAAACGGTGAACAGGGCACTCACATAGGCAGCCACATCACCACGACTCAGCGCCAGCACCAGACCAGGCACGTTCAGTTACCGCGCATCCGGGCGAGCGAAGCCGCCGCGGCCGCCTCGAATGCTTCCGACCCCCGGGCCTCCTTGAGTGCCTCAAGGCCCGCTTCGGTGCTGCCGCCGGGCGACGCGACCGCAACCTGGATTTCAAAGGGTGTGCGACGTTTCAGAAGCTCCGCAGTTCCGGCGAGGGATTCGGCAACCATGTGGATCGCCACGACCGGATCCAGGCCGTCCCTGGCGCCCGCTTTGGCCAGCGCGTCGGCAACGACCGCGAAATATGCGGGAGAACAACCCATGACCGCCGTTGCGGCATCCATCTGGGTGTCGTCCAGTTCGACCACGCTGCCCAACGAGCCGAGCAGCTTCAGGGCGTCCTCAATGATCTGGCGATCGCTGTTCTCGGGCTCAGCCACAGCGATCACCCCACGCCCCGTTTCGACTGCGAGGTTCGGCATCAGCCGGATCACCGTCGAGTCGGGGAAAAGTTCAGTCAGCTGACTGACCCGGGTCGCGCCAAGCAGCGAAAGGATTGCTCGCGGCGTCGGCAACGATTCAGCGACAGCTTCAAGGCCGGAAGGTTTCATTGCCAGCACCACGAAATCGGATGCCTTGACCAGATCGGCGTTGTTGGCGATGGCTTCGCCATCAACCTCTTTGGCCAGAGCGGTGGCACGGCCGGAGCCGGAATCAGTGAAAAGCATCTTCGACGGCGCATCGTGCCCGGATGAACTCCAGCCACGCGCCATTGCCGCTGCCATGTTGCCTGAACCTATGAAGCCGACGATCATGCCAGTCAGCTTACCCCGAGAGACGTTCCGCCCGAAGCCGGGCCGGGAGCAATGCTCAGGACTGGTTGAAGAAGCCCTTGTCGATCAGACGGGCCTTCTCTTCAGCTGAAACTTCCACGTTGCGTGGCGTAAGCAGGAACACCTTGTCGGCAATCCGCTGCATTCCGCCGTCCATCGCATAAGTCAGGCCGGAAGCGAAGTCGATCAGACGTTTGGAGAGCTCGTGATCGGTCGTCTGAAGGTTGAGGATCACCGGCACCTTGCGCTTGAACTGGTCTGCCACCTGCTGGGCATCGTTGAAGTTGCGCGGGATCACCAGGTGAACCTGGACATCGCTGTCTTCATCGCTGACCGAACGGAGGACACGGCTGCGTGGCGCCGGTGCCATCGGTGGATCATCGTCGGAGAAGATGTCGTCGATCTCATCGTGACGGCTTCGACGGCTGGTCGGAAGCCGGCGAACATTGGCTTCCCGATCACGTCCACGGCTACGCTCACGGCGTGGCTGTTCGTAATCATCCCCTTCGTCGAGGTAGTCGTCGTCGTAACCGTCGTAGTCCGCGGCGTGCTCTCCTTCTTCGGCCAGACCGAAGTAGACGAGGGTGCGGTGCCATGAATCGCGTAGTGCCATAGGTAAGCGGTGTTTCGTTAGTTGAGTGGTGAATCCTTCACGATTATGTGCGATTTGTTCACTTTGCAGCGAAAACGCCAGAATCGCGGTTGGTGTCTTGCATCAGTGAATCCAGGCAATTCCACTCTGACGGCCGGTCCTTCCCCGGTCTCGACGGTGGGAAAAGAACTTTCCTTCTTCGCAGAAGGTGCATATCCCGGCAACCTCGATGTCGGTAACCCCGGCCCGGTCGAGCCGGCGTTCAGCGAGTTGCCAGAGGTCAAGGCGGTTGTCCACACGAAGACCTGTCGCGAGTTCGCCGAACTCCTCGAACACCTCTTCGCCGACTTCGAAGCAGCAGGGACCGATCGCGGGCCCGATCGCGGCATGGGTGGCACCGGTACGTTCGGCCGCCTCATCGATCATCCCTCCGGTCAGTCCACGCCATCCGCAGTGAAGCATCGCCAGTCCGCCGGGCCCCTTGAGCGCCACCGGCACGCAGTCGGCAACCAACACAAGCATCGGCAGGCCTGATTCGGCCGTGATGTGCCCGTCAGCGTCCGCCGGCGGATCTCCCGGAGCCAGGAAATGCGGTGGTACCTCAGCTTCGCCGTGGGTGACGATCCGTGATCCGTGCACCTGCCGGGCCATCGCCACCCTCCCGCCTTCAATGCCGAGTGCCCCAGCCAGACGTTTCCGGTTCTCGATCACGTTCCGGCGCCGGTCCTCGGTCAGGATGCCGAGGTTCAACTGATCGAATGGTGATTCGCTCACACCGCCAATGCGGGTAGTGAAAGCGACGGTTGCTTCCGGCAGGTCGGCCTCAAGCCATTCAACGCCAGATTCCGACCGCCACCTCATTCCTGTCCACCGTTCTCGTTCAGTTTCGCTTCGGCTGCTTCGACCGCGATTTTCAGTTCCGCGTCGATCCCTTCCACGCCACGGTCAAGCCGCGCCTGGAGTGCGGCGGTGAGTCCCGCACCAATCGCCGGACCTTGCGGCAGGCCGGCCAGCACAAGATCGTCCCCGGAGATGGAGAGCCGAACGGTCGACCATTCTTCTTCGTAGATGTCCAGCCACTCAACCCCACGGGCACGATTGACGAGCCGCTGCGCGGGAGAAAGCGTGGCCGCGAGCGACACTCCTGCCGACGGCCGGGCCGGGGTTTCGACCGGAAGCTCCGGTGACTGCCCGAAAGCAGCTTCGAGAACCGCCTCGGACCGGGTGGTGCGACCGCGCCACACCTCGGAGTTCAGGAAAGCGACCGCCACGGCAGCCGTATCGAGCCGTTCCGTTTCGATTTCGATCAATCCCCAGAGGGCGACGAGCCTCAGGGCTTCAACACCGGTCATCTCGGCCGCAATCAGTTTCAGTTCATGTTCGACGCGATCGCGGGACACGGTCTGAAGGTCGACATCGGCCAGCAGGTCCGCGGTGGCTGGATCGAGGGCAAAATCGAAACGGGCCGCGTACCGGGCGGCCCGCAGAGCCCGGGTCGGATCGTCGACGAAGGATCTTTCGTGCAGCACCCGGAGCACTCCACGTTCCAGATCCCTCTGGCCGTCGAATGGATCGATGATCTTGGCCGGTTCCGCGAGTGGAACCGCCATTGCGTTGATCGTGAAGTCCCGGCGAGCAAGGTCTTCAGCGATCGGGACAGGGAAATCCACCTCAGGCAGGGCGCCGGGATGCGCATACGTTTCGCGGCGGGCAGTCGCGACGTCGATTCGCATGCCTCCGAGTTCCAGTTCGGCAGTTCCGAAGCGCTCGTGTATCAACGCATCCTGCGCCATCGAGAGGGCCAGGTCAGAAGCGCCACGCTCGACCACCAGGTCAAAGTCCGAAACCGGCAGTCCGGCGAGCACATCCCGGACAGCCCCGCCAGCGAGATACACCGGTCCTTTTCCGGTGTTTTCAGCGGCCAGCCGGGACAGCAACGGATCGCTCTCGATGAACGAGTGGAGCCGTCCTGCATCTGGGGGTACGCTCTTCTTCATCGCCTTTCTCCCTACCATGATCCCCTCTTCGGATGAACTCTGAACCTTCGACACCCAAATCACCTGATTCCACGGACCCCGAACATGTGCGCTGGTGGCGACAGCCGCGCAAACTGATCGCTGTCCTGGTTGTCGCTGTCGTCGTGATTGGCGCGGCCGCAGCGGTCGCTTACAACGAACTTAAACGCCCGGGCGACGTAAACAATGCTTCGGTTCCGTTCGAGGAACCGGTTGCGCAGAAGAAGCCGGTAAAACCGAAGAAAGCGAAGAGCAAGGCAGTTGACTGGCCGACTTTCCGCTACGACCGTCAACGCACCGGTTACCTGCCGGTAAACGGGATCAAGCCACCCTTCAAAAGGGTCTGGCGATACGGCGATGAGCCGTTGCTCGAGTTTCCGCCGGCGATTGCCGATGGCGCGCTTTACTTCATCGACAACGACGGCTTCGCCCGCGCCCTTCGGACCGACAACGGACGTGAGATCTGGAGCCGTCGCATCGCCCGCCTGAACGCGTCCACTCCGACCTATTCCAAGGGACGCCTCTACATCGTGAATCTGGAACCCGGTCAGGTGATGGCCCTGAACGCAAAGAACGGCAAGCAGATCTGGAAAAGGTCCCTGCCATGCCGGTCTGAGTCTTCCCCGGTCGTGGTTCACGAAACGGTCTACTTCGGTTGCGAAAACGGCACCGTTTACGCGATGACCGCGAAGAAAGGCAACCCTGTCTGGAACACCAGCGTGCTGGGCGCGGTCAAGGGTGCCCCGGCTTACGACAACGGAACGCTCTACGTCGGCGATTACGGCGGCGGGATGACCGCGATCCGCGCGAAAACCGGACAGATCCGCTGGCAGACTCAGGCGCTTGGCCCCGGACTCGGCCAGCCCGGGTCGTTCTACTCAACCCCGGCAGTCGCCTACGGGCGGGTTTATGCCGGCAACAACGACAGTCGGGTCTACAGCTTCGATGCGGACACGGGCGAACTCGCCTGGACCTATTCAACCGGCGGATACGTTTACTCAGGGCCAACGGTTGCCCAGGTGCCGGGCACGCCACCGACCGTCTACATCGGCTCTTTCGACGGTAACGCCTACGCCCTTGACGCCAAGTCAGGTGAGGCCCGCTGGACCTTTGACATGGGTGGCCGGGTAATCGGTTCGCTCTCCGTGATCGGGCGTACCGTTTACGTAGCGACCTTCGACGGCACCACGACGTACGGCGTCAGCGCCAAGAACGGCCGCAAGACGTTCTCCTTCCATTCCGGTGCCTACATGCCCGGTGTGTCCGATGGAGAAAAGCTCTATCTGGTCGGTTATTCCAGCATTCACGCGCTCGATCCCGTCACCAGGCAGGAACTGAAAGCGGCCGAGAAACGAAAGGCCCAGGCGAAGAAGAAGGCTGCGAATGCCAAGGCAGGCAAGAAGAAGAATGCTGCCAGCAACAAAGCCGGCAAGAAAAAAGCAAACAAGCAAGGTAAATCCAAGCAGGGATGAACGGCCTGCCTGACCGCCTGGCGCGGAGACGTCAAGAACTGCGCCGCAAACGGACCCGGCGACGCCGCCTGACCCTGGGCTCAGGCTTTCTGCTGGCCGTAGCCGTGATCAGCATCGTTCTGCTTGGCAACGGGCCAAAAGACGTTACCGACGTTGCCGGGGATCAGGCCGTCGCATCTTCGGAAGGATCTGGCTCAAATCAGACAGCGGCCGTACCCGGCGGCGCCCAGCCCGATTCAAGCTGGAAACCAGACAAAGGCCCGGTCCCGATCCTGATGTACCACGTGATCGGTGAACCCGCAGGAGAAGTCACCTATCCCGATCTTTACCTCTCGGTCGACGACTTCTCCGAACAGGTCGACTGGCTCGACCGAAACGGTTACACCGCGGTAACCCTGATCCAGGTGCAGAACGCCTGGTTTGACGGTGGCACCCTGCCAGCCAAACCGATCGTGCTCTCCTTCGATGACGGATACCTGGGCCATTACGTCGACGCGATGCCCGTCCTCAGGGAACATGGCTGGGCGGGGCAGCTGAACCTCAAGGCCGAAGGCTCCGATCTTTCCAGCAAGCAGGTAAAGAAGATGATCCGCGCCGGCTGGGAAATCGCGTCGCACACCACCACCCATCCCGATCTGCCATCGCTCGGCCCGGAAGCTCTCGAAACGGAACTGGTTGGGTCGAAACAGAAACTGGAGAATGATCTCGGTATCGAGATCGTGAATTTCTGTTACCCGGCCGGGCAATACGACGATGAAGTCGTGGCAGCCGTTGAGGCGGCCGGCTACCGCGGTGCGACCACCGTCGACCCCGGACTGGCCGAAAGAAATGAGCCGTTCACACTCAAACGGATCCGCATCGACCGTGGCGACGGTGCGGAAAAGCTGGAAGCTTCGCTCTGATCGGGCCTAAAGCCGGACTGGAACGCCCTGGGCGGACATGAAGAGCTTCGCTTCTTCCACCGTGTGCTGGCCGTAATGGAAAATCGATGCACAGAGCACCGCGTCGGCTGCCCCGTCCGTAATCGCTTCGACCAGGTGGCTGAGCTCACCGGCACCGCCTGAAGCAATCACCGGGACTGCCGTTGCTTCAGCGACCAGCCGCGTGAGTTCAAGTTCGTAACCGATGTTGGTGCCATCCCGATCCATGCTGGTCAGCATGATCTCGCCCGCACCGAGCCTCGTGGCCTCGATCGCCCACTCGATCGCGTCCCGGCCGGTCGCTTTGCGGCCGCCGTTCAGGAACACTTCGTAGTGATCCCCGACCCTTTTCGCGTCGATCGCGACAACCACACACTGTGATCCGAAGTTCTCCGCCATTTCGGCCAGCAATTCCGGACGATTCAGGGCTGCCGAGTTCACCGCCACCTTGTCAGCGCCAGCGTCAAGTACTGCCTGGGCGTCTTCAACTGAACGGATCCCGCCGCCGATAGTGAAGGGGATGAAAACGTTGTCCGCGGTACGACGCGCCAGATCGACGATCGTATCCCGGCCTTCGTGTGACGCCGTGATGTCGAGAAAGATCAGTTCGTCAGCGCCCCCTTCGTCATATTTGGTCGCGAGTTCAACCGGATCGCCGGCATCCCGGATGTCAACGAAATTGGTCCCTTTGACCACCCGTCCCTGGTCAACGTCGAGGCAGGGAATCACCCGTTTCAGGTCGCTCATGGCTTTTCCAGGACCTCGATCGCTTCGCGCACACCGAACCGGCCTTCGTACAGGGCTTTGCCCACGATTACGCCTTCGACATTGGCCGGGGCCCGGTCGGCCAGGGTCCGCAGGTGCGCGAGTTCTCCGACGCCACCGGAAGCGATCACGCTCGCCTCGGTCGCAGCGGCCACCCGCGCCAGCTCCGGCATGTTCGGACCGGTCATCATTCCGTCAACCTCAATCGGAGTGAAAAGGAAGCGTTCGACCCCGCGCTTGCTGAGGTCGGCGACCGCATCGGCCACGTCCACCCCGCTCGATTCGGTCCAGCCGGCCAGTGACACCTTGCCGCCACGCGCATCAACCGAAACAACGACTTTCGATGCACCATGGACCTTGATCACTTCGGAAAGAAACTCCGGGTCACGCAGCGCGGCCGTTCCGATTACCACCCTGGCCGCCCCGGCATCAAGCACGGCAGCTACAGCTTCGGCGCTACGCAATCCTCCGCCGACCTCGATCGGGCAGCTCACCGCTGCGGCGATCCGGGAGATCGTTTCCAGGTTCACCGGTTTGCCAGCTTTGGCTCCGTCCAGGTCGACCACATGGATGTACTCGGCTCCGCCGTCAGCCCAGCGCTTTGCGGCGTCGACCGGATCGTTGTCATAGAGGGTTTCCTGGTCGTATTCACCCTGGAGCAGGCGCACAGCCTTGCCACCCAGGATGTCAATTGCCGGATAGAGAATCATGAGGTCATCCCTTCACGATGATTGACACAGATCGATGCGAAGTTCTGCAGCAGTCGCAGGCCGGCGTGGCTGGATTTCTCGGGGTGGAACTGGACACCATAGGTGTTTCCTTTCGATGCAACACAGGCAAAATCACCGCTGTAGGTGGCGGTTCCAACGGTTTCACCGGCGTCCGGTTCGGGCACGAAGGAATGAACGAAATAGAACGGTTCTCCCGGCCTCAGCCCGTCATTTATCGGTGAGGGCTTTTGCCAGGTGACGGCAGCCCAGCCGATATGGGGAATCTTCCGGCCGCCCGCGGGAACCTGGGTCACGGGCCCGTCAAGCAGGCCCAGTCCTTCGTCACCACCGAGTTCGATCGATGATTCGAAAAGCAACTGGTAACCGAGGCAGATGCCGAGGATCGGCGTGCCCTGCAAGGCGGCTTCCCGGAGCATCTCATCCAACCCGAGCTCCCTGATCCGGGCCATCGCCCGTGGGAAAGCACCCACCCCGGGCAGCACCAGTCCGTCAGCCGACCCGATCGTCTGCGCATCATTCGTTTTGGCCGCGTCAACACCATTTCGCTCAAACGCTTTCTCGACTGAACGCAGGTTGCCCATCCCGTAGTCCAGGACGGCCAGCTTCACATCGGATACGGCACTCAAGTATTCAGCGTGCCCTTGGTGCTGGGCACGCCCTTTTCGTCGGGATCTATCGAAACGGCAACTCGCAACGCGCGCGCAAATGCCTTGAATGCGGCTTCAATCATGTGATGCACATTCGACCCGTAATTGATCTCCATGTGAAGGGTCATTCTCGCCCCGTTCGCAACCGCACGGAAGAACTCCTCCGTCAACTCTGTTTCGTAATTGGCGATCGACGTGATCGGAATCTCGCCCCGGAACACGGAAAGCGGACGGCCGGAAATATCGAGGGCGCATGATGCCGCGGCTTCATCCATCGGCACTACCGCGGATCCGTATCGACGGATGCCGTAACGGTCACCAAGTGCCTGGTCGATCGCCTGGCCGATCACGATGCCGACGTCTTCCACGGTGTGGTGTGAACCGGTTTCAAGATCACCGTTGGCGGTCACGTTCAAACCGATGTTGGCGTGACGGGACAGAAGATCGAGCATGTGATCAAAAAATCCGACCCCGGTCGAAGCCGATGAATCGGTTCCGTCCAGGTCAAGTTCGACCACGATCTGGGTTTCATTGGTGTTTCGCTCTATCTTCGCCTGTCTGCTCATTCTTCCTCGGTTCTCGCGGTTGCGGACATCCCGTGAACTGGCAGTCCTTCTGCCCTGGCGAGGGCGTCAAGGGGTCCTGCCAGCGCTGCGGCCGATGCGGCATCCAAGCTTACCCGCGACGTCTTCCTGCGGAAGGTAGCCGGGGAAAGTGGGCCGAAAATTCGACCGGTACCGTCGGTCGGAAGGACATGGTTCGAACCGGCAACGTAATCACCGAACGCGGTGGCTGCCTCCGGGCCGGTGAAAACACAGCCTGCCGTGCGAATCCTGGAGGCCAGCGCGGCTGAGCCTTCATTCATCAGCTGCAGATGTTCAGGCGCGAAAGCATTGGCCAGGTCAACTGCCTGTTCGTCGCCGGGGGCGACCACCATTGCTATCCGGCAGTCCTTGACGCTGGGCTGTTCACCCACCACCTTTTCGACTTCGGCCTGGAGCCGGTCGAGAGTTTCGTCATCGGGACCAACAGCCAGCAGCAGGCTTTCTTCGCCGTGCTCGGCCTGCGCACAGAGGTCAAGTGCGGCAAAGCGCAGATCCGTCTCCGAATCGAGGATCACCATCAGGTCCGAGGGTCCGGCCAGCGAATCGATTCCCACTTCGCCGAAGACTTCCTTTTTAGCGGCCTGAACCCAGGCGTTGCCCGGCCCGGCGATCACATCGACCGGCTTGATCGATTCCGTGCCGCGGGCCAGGGCGAATATCGCCTGGGCCCCTCCAACCGCATAGATCTCGTCCACACCGCAGATCGATGCGGCCGCGAGAGTGGCCGGATCGATTTTGCCATCCGGTCCTGGCGGTGCCACGAGCACAAGTCTTTCCACCCCGGCAGTCCGGGCGGTTACACAGCCCATCACCACCGTGGACGGATAGGACGCACGGCCGCCAGGGGCGTAGATGCCGGCGGCGCCCACCGGCACTTCGCCAACCAGAACGGTCTGACCCTGAGGCAGGGTCACTTCTTTCGGCTCGTCGTTCAGCTGTGCGGCTGCGACCAGCGACACGTTTTCCACAGCGATTCGCAGGGCTGCTTCAACTTCCGGATCAAGGTTCGCGAGCGCTTCGTCAGCGTCGTCCAGCCCGACCCGGAGCGAAGTCGGGGTCACTTCGGTCGCATCGAACTGTGCGGTCAGGCGCAGCAGGGCCGAGTCGCCTTCTTCTTTCACCGCTTTGCTGATCGGCGACACGTCGGCAAGATCAGAACTGGCCCCGAACCAGTTCCGGAGTTCAACGGCGAGTTGCTCCGGTGCCGCCCACTGAAGACGGCGAAACCTCACCCGGCCGCCTCCCGCAGACGCGCAACCAGCGAATCAACTTCGGCCGAGCGCAATTTGTAAGAAACCTGATTGGCAACCAGCCGGGCCGTGCAGGTGACGATGTCTTCACGCGCCTCGAGATTGTTTTCCCGCAGGGAACGTCCGGTCGCGACCAGATCAACGATTCCGTCGGCCAGTCCGACCAGCGGCGCCAGCTCGATCGATCCTTTTACTTCAACCACTTCAACCTGGCGGCCACTCTTCTCGAAGTATTCCTCGGCGATCCGCGGGTACTTGGTGGCGATGCGCATCAGGCCCAGACGACGCTGATGTTCCGAAGGACCGGTATCGCCCTTCTGGGTCGCGAGAACCATGCGGCAAAGGCCGACTTTCAGGTCGAGCAGTTCGTACACGCTGCGGTCGGCCTGTTCAAGAAGGACGTCTTTGCCGGTGATGCCGACGTCGGCAGCTCCGGCTTCGACATAGGTCGGCACGTCATATGGACGCATCGTGACCAGGGTCATCTCTCCACCGTCGAAAACGAGCGATCGGGAATCACCGCGTACTTCCTCGGTCTTCACCCCGATCCGGTCGAGCAGGTCAAGCACCTCGTCAAGCAGCGCGCCGCGCGGAACGGCCAGTTTGAGCGGACCGCCTGGGGCTCTCAGGGCTTCAAACACCGTTGCGCTCCTGTTCGAGCTGGGCTTTGTGGATGCGTTCCACGTAAAGACTGAATCCGGCCGCCGGCTCATCAACGCCGAATTTGCTCATCAGGCCGTCGTAGCGTCCGCCTCCACCGATCACCTGACCGACCGAAGGGTCGTAGATCTCGAGGATCGAGCCGCTGTAATAGCCGAGGTCCCGCAGCAGCCCGAGGTCCACCTGAACCCGGTCGGCGCCGCCACGCCCGGCAATTGCGTCGTAGGTCTCCTGGAGGCTGTCGAGGCTCGCTTCGAACGAGGTCCCGCCCATGCCCCTGGCCATCCCGATCACTTCGGGGCCGCCACGCAGCTGAATAAGTCTGATCAGACACTTGATCTGGTCCGGGCTCAAGGTGCCTGCCGCTTCAAGGTCGATTTCCAATCCGACGATGTCGTGGCTGGCAAGGCGGCTCGCAGTGTTCCTGATCAGTTCCTGATCGGCCGAAAAATCGGCGAGCAGGCATCCCCAGAGGTCAGCGTCGCCCAGGCCGATAACCGCTTTGTTCAGGCCCACGGCATCCAGCGAACGGGTCATGACTTCGACCACTTCAGCGGTGCCTTCGGCGCCATTCACACCGATGAGTTCAATCCCGGCCTGCCCGAACTCACGCAGCTGGGCCCTTTGGGGAGTGACCGCCTTGTACGAGTTCGCCATGTAACTGAGCCGGTAAGGCGGCTCGACTTCACCGAAACGGGTAGCGACGAGGCGTGCGATCGGGATCGTCATGTCAGTACGCAGCGCCAGCTGCTCACCCCGGTCGTCAAAGAATCGGTAGGCGCCGGCATCGACTTCATCACTGAGGTCAACCACTTCGGCGTATTCGATCGTCGGGGTGCGGACTTCGCTGTAATCGAAGCTTTCGAACACGTCGAGCAACGCCGTCTCCAGACGGCGGAGTTCACGCATCTCGTCGGGAAGTACGTCCCGGGTACCTGGGGGGATCGGGTGGATCAAGGTGTCCTGTCTAGTCCTCTACGCGTTCGATGTGCGCGCCAAGCGACTTCAGGCGGGCTTCGATGTTCTCGTAGCCACGGTCGATCTGGCGGATGTTGCCGATCTCGGAAGTGCCTTCAGCGGCGAGTGCGGCGATCAGCATTGCCATGCCGGCACGGATGTCCGGGCTGTCAACCCGTTCGCCATGGAGCGGACTCTTGCCCGACACGATCGCGCGATGCGGATCGCAAAGTGTGATGCGGGCGCCCATCGCGACTAGCTTGTCGACGAAGAAGAGACGGTTCTCGAACATCTTTTCGAAGATCAGGATTTCGCCGTCAGCCTGCGTTGCCAGGGCGAGGGCGATCGAAGTCAGGTCCGCCGGGAAGGCTGGCCATGGTCCGTCCTCGATCTTCGGGATCGCCCCACCTTCGTCAGGCTGGATCACCAGGTTCTGCGACGGCGGCACGATCACGTCAGTGCCTTCGATAACCGACTGGAATCCGAGACGCCGGAACTGGCGGCGGATCATGTAGAGATCGATCGGTTCGACTTCGTGAATCCGGAGTTCGCCACCGGTGGCCGCAGCGAGCGCCATGAAACTGGCGATCTCGATGTGGTCAGGCGTGACTTTGTGTTCGGCCCCTCCAAGCTTGTCCTTGCCGGAAACGACCATCACGTTGGAACCAATGCCGGAGATCGGCGCGCCCATCTTGACCAGCAGGCGGGCGAGATCCTGAACGTGGGGCTCTGATGCGGCGTTGAGGATCGTGGTTTCACCCGGAGTGAGAGCCGCCGCCATCAGGGCGTTTTCGGTGCCCATCACTGACGGTTCGTCCATGAAGATCTCGGCGGCGCGCAGGCCACCGGGAGGTGCGGCAAGTTCGATTGAACGCTGCCCGCCAACCCGGGCCCCGAGTTCACGGAAGGCGTCGAGGTGAGCGTCGAGGCGTCGACGGCCGATGAAGTCTCCGCCAGGCGGCGGCATGTGAACGTTTCCGAAACGGGCAAGCAGAGGGCCGGCCAGCAGGAAGGATGCGCGGATCTTTGACGACAGCTCTTCGTCCAGCGAGGTGTCGCTGATGTTCTTGGCGCAGAGGCTGACCGTGTTGTCTTCGACCCAGTTCACTTCGACGCCCAGGCTGGCCAGAAGTTCGATCTGTGCTTCCGTATCCCGGATGCGCGGTACGTTGGCGATCACTACTTCTTCTTCGGTGAGCAGGCAGGCAGCGAGGATCGGCAGAGCCGCATTTTTGTTGCCGGCGGCGGTGATTTCCCCCGAGAGCGGCACACCGCCCTGTATTACAAACTTTTCCATATGTATTTTCCCCGCAAGTAGACGGTTTTCTTTTGACCGGATCCGGGACGGATGTGACCGACCGAAAGTCGGACTAGGGTAACAGCGAAGATGGCACAGACTTCATCACGTTCGAGGCGGGGCAAGACCTCCCGCAAAGGCCGCGGCCTGAAGATCATCTTCGGCTTGCTGCTGATGCTGCTCGTGTTGATCGTACTGAACGCCTTCGCGCTCAATAACGAGACCCAGCCCGCATCGAAAACCACCTTCGGTTCGACGCTCGTGGAAACGACCTCTGGACCGCTTCAGGTTCTCCAGTCAGGGCCGACCGAGCCGGTGCGAAATGACCTCTCGGATGGCGGTGTCGCAACCGGGGAAGCTATGCCGATCGTGCTGATTCACGGTTCGGGTGGCGCGATCAACTGGTGGGATGATGTCCTGCCGTTGCTCAGCACGGGCAACGAGGTAATCGCGATCGACCTGCTCGGTTATGGCGGGTCGAGCAAACCGAAAGATGGTTATTCGGTCGAGTCGCAGGCCAGCCTGGTCGCCCAGGTCCTGAGTGAACTTGATGTCGGGCTGGCCACGGTGGTCGGCCATTCTTTCGGCGGCAAGGTTGCGACTGCGCTGGCCGAGAGTTCACCGGAACTCGTTGCCGGGGTGGTTTTGATCAATATCGGCCCCGATTCAAGTTTCGGTGGTCTGTCCGGCGGTGCCAAGGCTGCGCAGTGGCCGCTGCTGGGTCAGGCCATGTGGCGGGTGGCCCCAAGTTTCCTGATCCGGAGGAACGTCGCTCAGGGGTTCGCTCCCGGGTTTGACGTGCCGGACAAGTACATCGACGACGTCAGGCAGATGACCTATCCGTCTTACACGGGTTCCTATGACGCTTCGGTCGAGTACACCGATGCTGAACCGCTGAACGACAGGCTGGAAGCGACCGGGGTGCCGTTGCTGGTGATCTTCGGTGAGGAGGACCAGATCTATTCGGCCCGTGAATCACTCAGCGCGTATGCCGCCATTCCCGACGTTCAGACCCTGCTGATCCCGGGCGTGGGCCATTCACCCCAGATCGAAGCTCCGGCCAAGACAGCCGTTGCGATCAAGGCTTTTGCGAATTCACTGGTACCGGAGCCAGAGCCGGTGCCCACCCCGCAGCCGAATCAGCAGTCACAAAAGAAGAAGCAGAACCAGAAGCAAGGCCAGAACCAGAAGCAAGGCCAGAAGAAGCAGCAGACCAACAAGAAGAAGCAGAAGAAGAACCAGGGCTAGCCCCCGCCCCGGGCATCGCTCCTCCTTCGCTGCGCATTGACGCCTGAACGAGGAGCGTTGCCGCTATTTCTTCCAGCGGCCTCCGGCTTTGGCCCAGGCTTCAACTTCACTCTTGTCATTGAAACCGTCCGGGATCCGTTCACCGTCGCGGTGATGGACCAGGTATATGGCGTTCTCGTTCAGGTCTTCTCCGGTCTGCGATGAAGTTGTGGCTGCGCCTTCGGGCACCTCGACACCGGACCAGATGTGCCAGTCGTCTTTCTTCATCAGCCATGGAATTACGTGCTCGAGTCGGTCAAAGGTCGCCCCGAGGCTCCGCTTCGGCTGAATCAGCCGGTAACCGTCGCCGTCGAGAACTTCAGTCCCACACCAGTCGCACTTCGAAGTTTTGGCCATGGAAACAGTGTGAACCATCAGCCGGAAGCCAATCCATTGGCCCCGCATAATCCGGATTTCGCAGTTGCTTCCGTGCTGTCTTTGTGCGAACATACGTTCGTATATGGTCGTTTCCGTAATCCTCCCCCTTCTGGCCCTGCGTGCCGCCCTCGGAAAGTCTCAGAACCGTTTGCTGGAGCCAATTGCTCTGGCCCCGCAGCACGACGCCCCACAGGTTGTCGGCGAGGTTTCTCCGGTCGCTCACGGCCTCGGTGTTCGTGCCGGGATGGGACTTGGAGAAGCGATCGACATCTGCCCTGCCCTGGTCCTGATCACGCCCGATCCGAGCTACGCCGAGAGCCTCTGGCAGACCATCCTCGCCCGGCTTGAAGCAATCGGAGCTGAAGTCGAATCCGGCAGCAGCGGCGAAGCTTTCTTCCGGGCGGACCAGATCCAGAGGCTCTATGGCAGTCTCGACGGCGTACTGACCGCCACCGCCAGGCGCCTTGGCCGGAGCGTGCGGCTCGGCGCCGCCCCAACCCGCCTCGCGGCTTTCGCCGCAGCCCAGGAAGCCGGTCATCCGATTCCCCGGGTCGTGCCGCCGGATGAACTGCGTGAATTCCTGGCTGGCCTGCCGACGACCGTGCTGATCGGCCGGCTCAGTGGTTCAACGGTGAGCACACGACGCATGGTCAGTTCCCTGCACAAGCTCGGCATCACCCGGCTGCGTGAGTTGACTGCCCTCTCCGGCAATGACATCGCCGACCGTTTCGGGCATCTCGGCACCGAAGCCCGTAACACTGCCCTTGGCGCGGAAACGGACATCCAGCCGCGAGTGCCGAAAGAGGAAATATTCGAAGAGCTGGACCTGCCTGAGGTCGCTTCCGGGATCCACCTCTCGGGCGCGATGGGCATTCTTTGCGACCGTCTGGCCGGAAGGCTGGACGATCTCGGCCTGACGGCGCGTCAGGTGATCATCGAAGCGAAACTGGCGGATGGTGGCAGCTGGACCCGTGATGTAACTCCGCGTCGCCCCACCGCCCGGGCCGACATGCTGCGCCTGATCCTCCTGCCTGGCCTGGAATACCTGCCACGCCCGGCCGAGAAACTGAAACTGCGGGTGACCGACCTTGCGGCCGGCGCCCCGGAACAGATCGAACTCACCCACGAACCCGACCAGACCCGTTCGCAGCGCCTTGATGAAGCCGCGCAGCAGGTTCGGGCTGCGGTCGGCGAGAGCGGCCTGATGCGTGTGCTCAACGCCGAAATCGATTCCCACCTGCCGGAGCGGCGAATGCTGCTCACCCCTTACCTCTCGGAGTAACAAATTGATCCCTCAAAGCAAACAGAACCCCAACCCCACAAAGACTGGCAATGAATTTACGTCATATAGACGTAAATTCATTGCCAGAGCTGGGTTTTTCTTTGGGAGGGTTGTTTCTTTTGTCTAAAGCAACCCGCCTCTATGAACCACGGCCCATCGAGGTCGCCAGCGACACCCACCGCACCCCGATCCAGGTCAACGACGTTGACGTGGTTGCCGTGCGCGAAGAATGGATAGTCGAAGACGGCTGGTGGACCGCAGCGCCAATCAAACGCTGGTACTTCGAACTCGTCCTGATCGACGGACGTGACCTGACCGTGTTCCAGGCCTTCCCATCCGGCCAATGGTTCGCACAGCGCGCCTGAGTTTGGAAGCCCGTGTCAGCGCCGTACATCGAACTTCATTGCCACTCGTCTTTTTCTTTCCTGGACGGTGCCTCATCCCCGCTGGAACTGGCTGAACGCGCAGCCGATCTGGGCTACCCGTCGCTTGGCCTGGTCGACCACGATGGGGTCTGGGGATCCATGGAATTTGCCGCTGCCTGCAAAGGGGCCGGCATCAAACCGATTACCGGGACCGAACTGAGCGTCTCGCTGAATGGCCGGATCTTCCACCTCACCCTGCTGGTCAAGGACACGACCGGATATCGCAACCTCTGCCGGCTGCTGACCGCCGCCCACGCCCACACCCGTAACGAACCAACCCGTCGGGCCACCCAGCCATCGGTGCCACTCGAAGCGCTGGCCGAAAGGGCCGAAGGGCTGATCTGCCTGAGCGGCTGTGCCGGACAGGGCCTGATTGCGTCCGCCTGGGCCGACGGTGACCTGGCCCGGGGCGAAGAGCTCGCCCGCAGGCTGATCGGCTGGTTCGGCCCGGAGAACCTGCGAATCGAGATCCAGCGCCCTTACTGGCGTCACGACCGGGCCCGCAACCGCTGGCTGAGCAGCCTTGCCAGAAGCATCGGGGTGCCCGCCGTCGCGACCGGCAACGTGCACAGCCACAACCCGCAACGGGCCCGGCTGCAGGACGTTCTGGTCGCGGTCCGGCTGGGAACCAGCATGGAAGGCTCGGAGCCCCGGCGGCGCGGCAATTCGACCTCATCGCTGGCCTCCCCGGAACAGATGGCCAACCGTTTCAGGATGTACCCGGAAGCGGTCGCCGAGAGCGTCAACATCGCCGAAAGGCTCAAGTTCGACCTCGAGAAAGAACTCGGTTACCGCTACCCCCAGTCGGACGACCCGACCGCCGATGGTTCCCTGGCCGAACTCACTGCCACCCGTCTGGTCGAGCGTTACCGGGGAACACCACAGGAAAAAGAAGCAGGGCAGCGCCTGGAAAATGAATTGAAGATCATCCGCGGTCTCGGCCTCTCCGGATTCTTCCTGCTCCACCACGACCTGCTTGAACTTGCCCGGGATGTCGCCGCCGAAGTCCGTGGGCCGGTTTCGGCCCGTTCGGTGCTGCCACCGGGACGCGGACGTGGTTCCAGCGTCAGTTCAATCGTCTGTTACCTGACTGGCCTTTCCCATGTCGATCCGGTCAAAGCCAACCTTTTCCCCGGCCGTTTCCTGAATGAAGAGGTGACCTCCGCCCCGGACATCGATCTCGATTTCCCCCGCGACATCCGGGCCAAGCTGATCCCGAGGATCCACCAGCGTTACGGAGCCGACCGCTCGGCCCTGGTCGCGGCTTTCCCCACCTACCGCTCCCGGGGTGCGATTCGCGAATTCGGCAAAGCTTTGGGCATCCCGGCAGCGGAGATCGAAAGGGCCGCCCGCTCGGTCGATTTCTACGGTGGCTCGGATGACCTCCAACGGGATCTGATCAGTGCGGTTGGAGCCGAAAGGGCACATTCGACCGGCTGGAAAAACCTTTCCTGGCTGGTCAAGGAATCCCGGGGAGTTCCGCGCAATGCCTCGCAACATTCGGGCGGCATGATCATTTCGACCAAACCGCTGGTTGAGATCTGCCCGGTGGTGCCGGCCGCGATGGAAGAACGACAAATCGTGATGTGGGACAAGGATTCGTGCCAGGACGCCGGTTTCCTCAAAATCGATCTGCTCGGCCTGGGCATGCTGTCCGCGGTCGAACGCTGTGTTGACGAGATCAACCGGATCCGCGGCGAGACAGTCGACCTCAGCCGCATCGACCTGCAGGACGAGGTGACTTTCAAGGCGATTCGCCGGGCCGATACGACCGGTGTCTTCCAGATCGAAAGCCGGGCGCAGATGCAGATGCTGCCGCGCCTGAAGCCGATGAACATCGATGATCTGACCATCCAGGTGGCCCTGGTCCGCCCCGGTCCGATCCAGGGCGGTGCGGTCCACCCTTACATCGAGCGGCGCCGCAGGTTGAGGGAAAACCCGGCTTACGAAGTGCCGTACCAGCACGAACTGCTCAGACCGGTACTGGAGGAAACCCTCGGGGTGATCATTTTTCAGGAGCAGGTGATCGAGGTCGCAATGAACGTGGCCGGCTTCAGTTCTTCCGAAGCCGAGTCGCTGCGCCGGGCGATGAGCCGCAAGCGTTCCCGGCAGGCCCTGGAAGCCCACCATCGCCGTTTCATCGAAGGAGCAACCGGAAAAGGCGTAAGCCTGGCTGTCGCCAATGACATTTTCAACCAGATAATCGGCTTCTCCGGTTTCGGTTTCCCCAAGGCCCACTCCGCAGCTTTTGGGCTCCTGGCCTATCAGTCCGCCTGGCTCAAGGTTCATTACGCACCGGAATACCTTGCCTCCCTGCTGAACGAACAGCCAATGGGCTTCTACCCGCCGGATTCACTTGTCCAGGAGGGCGGGCGCTCCGGGGTGACAGTGCTGCCCCCGGACCTCAATTCCAGCCGGGTTGACTGCACCACCGAGTGGCTGCCGGAAGAAAGGGAGGATCCGAAAGGCCAGCCGGCCGTACGTATCGGACTGGCTTACATCAAGGGTGCGAAGGAGAAAGAGATGCAGGCCCTGGTCAGTGAAAGGGATCGCGGCGGCCCTTTCAGGAGCCTGGGTGAGCTCTCTTCAAGGATGCCACTGCGCCGACAGGAACTTGAACAACTGGCCTGGGCCGGTGCGCTGCGTTCGCTGCCGAAAGGTGACCGGGTGTCAGGGCTCTGGAACGTTGGGCTTACCACCACTGGCACCAGCAATTCCAGCGGCCGGCAACTGTCGTTGCCGTTTGAGGCCGGCGAGAGCCCCGAGCTGCAGGAGCCGAAGCAGTGGAGCAGGGTCGCTGCTGAATACGGAACTATCGGCATGACCCTTGAAGGACACCCGATGGCGCTGATCCGGCCGGGGCTCCAGACTCATGTAAAGAACACGGTCCAGGCTGCGGAGTCCGCTGACCAGACCCAGGCCGAAGTCGCCGGGATGCTGGTGGCCAAGCAGAAGCCGGAAACCGCCCACGGCACGATCTTCCTGTTGATTGAAGATGAGTTCGGCACGCTGAACCTGATCACGCCCTCCCGGGTCGCGCTCAAGTACCGGCTGGTGATTCGCAACGCGACCCTGCTCCGTGCCCGCGGCCGAATCGAGACCAATCAGGGGGTGGTCAATCTGATCGTCAACGCCCTCGCGGAGATCGAACCGGCCGATCCTTCGATCAAGTCGCTGGCCCCGGTAGGACAGAATTTCGGTCGTCGTGGCCGGTAACCATAACCCGCGAACACCGCACTTTCCGGGAAATCCGACAACCCGCAAAATGCGAACACCTGTTTGCAGACTGAAAATATATTTGGCTCCAGCACACGGTTTGCGGTTCGTCTTGCAAGCAAACTTGCAAACACACGTTCGTGTCCGAAGGCCCCCGTACATTACGAACCTATGTTCGTATCCCTCAGAAAGATTCCGGCTAAAGCCGCCGATGCCCTGGACCTCATGATCGAGTTCGCCACACTCGGTGAATACGGTCTCGAATACCCGGATGTGCCCCAGCACAGGATGGTTGAATCCACCTGCCAGCCGGGCCGCTCGAGGTCGAAACCTTCGACCAGAACGGAAAGGGTGCGTCGTCACCAGCCAGCAGAAACGAAACGCCCTGAGCGGGGACGCCGAGGCAACTGCAGGGCAGCGCAAAGCACCACCCTTCCCGAAGCACTGCTGCCGCCACGGATAAGGCTGGACATCGGCGCCTGAACCTGTGGGATACGGTGCCCGGATGCAACACCGAGCCCGCATCGGATTCTCAACCTCTGTCGTGATTCTCCTGGCCGCGGCCGCAGGACTGTTCTTGCTGCCGCAGGGAACCGACACGCCGGCCGTCGCCGAAGCAAAACCGGCAAGTTCCGCCAGCCATTCCCCTACAAGCCGAATCAAACCGAAGATTCGCCAGAAGCTGATTCCTTTCGGCAGCAAACGCAAGCGGGAGATGGCCGCGTATTCACTCCGTCATTACGGTAAACGGGAATGGCGTCTGAGACGTCACCTCCAGATAGTTCAGCACTATTCGCAGACCAGCACGGTCAGCCAGATCTTCAACACATTCGCTCCTGACTCCCCCGACCCTGAACTCGGTGAGCTTCCGAACACCTGCGCCCATTTCGCGATCGCCCCCGGAGGGCGCATCTACCAGCTCGTGAACCTGAGAACACGGTGCCGCCACGTGGTCGGACTGAACTACATGAGTATTGGCATCGAACACGTGGGCTACAGCGACCAGGCGGTGCTTGGGCGTAAACGACAAATGCGTAGCTCACTCAAACTGACCCGGTGGCTGCGATGCATTTACGACATCGAAGTCAAAGACGTAATCGGCCATAACGAGAGCCTGAGCTCGAGATACCACCGGGAACGGATCAAAAGCCTCAAGCAACAGACCCATGGGGACTTCCGCCGTTCCTCGATGAACAAGTACCGGGAAAGGCTGAGGGCCGCGGGCAAGGGCCGGGCCCGAAGCTGAGGCCAGAAGGCACGTAGGTATCTTCCACGGATGGCCGGTGGTCAGCCCGTAAGTGCTGGCATCGACCCGGGATTGCCCGCCCGGCACCCTCAACGACCCGGCCAACAGTCCTGGCGTCTCGAATCGGCATCCATTCGAATCTCTACGCACAGCGTCAGCGTAAGGCAGACAGATAGCCACTCAATCCGACGGTGTGGCGACGTTTGCCCGGATGCCGCATGCCTGA
>JBAWHK010000015.1:0-36252 GCA_049593795.1 Solirubrobacterales bacterium | reverse complement strand
TTCCCCGGACGGGCATCTAGGATCGCTGACTTGCGCCTGATCGTTCTCTTGCTGATCGTGATGACCGGCTTTGCTCTGCGGGCCGATTATGCGTGGCAGGGATCGGATGAGGATCTCTCCGATTCAGCAGCATACGAACGGATCGCACGCGGCCTCTCCGAGGAAGGCATCTACGAGCAGGTTGGGTCGGGAACCCCGGCCAACCCCCAGTCCGCCTCCAACTACAGTCCTGGCCTTCCTTTGTTGACGGCCGCCGTGTTCGTCCTGGCTGGCGATGACGACGTGCGCGTAGCAAGGGTGGCGCTCGCGCTGATCGCTTCGCTGGCGATCGTTTTCGCTTATCTGATCGCCTGTCGTCTGGCTGGGCCCGGGGCCGGACTGGTCGCGGCCGCGGCCCTCGCCTTCTACCCCACCCTGATCACTGACTCGGGAATGCTGCTGACCGAATCGTTGGCCGGCACTTTTTTCAGCGGATGCATTCTGGCGATCCTGCGGGCCAGGGATCAGTCGGGCTGGCCGGCCTGGGCGCTGGCGGGAGCGATGCTCGGCCTCACGATCATGGTGCGACCCGAGTACCTGATCGTCGGGTGTTTCGTGCTGTTGGCACTGGTCGCAATCGAAGCGAGAGGCGGGATCGCACATGCGGTGCGTCCGGTCGCCGTCGTGGCGGTCAGCGCCCTTGCAGTGCTTGCGCCCTGGACTGTTCACAACATCGTCAAGTTGGATCAAGTGGTGCCGATCTCGACCGGTGGCGGCCAGACCCTGTTCGTCGGCAGCTACATCG
This sequence comes from Solirubrobacterales bacterium, assembly GCA_049593795.1. Classification (GTDB taxonomy): domain Bacteria; phylum Actinomycetota; class Thermoleophilia; order Solirubrobacterales; family 70-9; genus 67-14. The sequence goes on along the minus strand of JBAWHK010000015.1, from coordinate 35,468 downwards.
ACTCGCAGGGGAACCCGACCAGAGTCATGCCAGATCTTCTGAGAACGAACCCCCTGCTGCTGGATGAGCTGGAGCGCCAGAACCAGATGAGCGGCGAAGGTATCGATTCGATCACCCCGGAGCGCGTTTTCGCGCTCTACGCGAAAGAGACCTATCCGCATCTCGAAACGGGTGCGGCCCTTTCACGTCTGGGACGCGAGCAGTATCTCGAGGCCCTGCGTGATGACCCTGCGGGGCTGGCCAGTTATTTCTACCGCAAGGCAGTCCGGATCTGGTGGCGCGGACGGAGTGGATTCATCGAAACCATTCCTGGCCGGATGCTCCATTGGGCGATGGTCGTTTCGGCACTGGGTGGCCTGATTGTGCTTGGGGTCCGCAGGCGACCGGAGGTCTGGATCTTCACGGCGATACTCGCTTCGGTGACCCTGGTCGGCGTGCTGCTCGTCGCATCACCACGCCGGGCAATGGTGCTCTGGCCACTGGTCTCAGTGCTTGCCGGAATCGGCCTTACCGGCGCTTTCGGACTTGCACGACGGGAGCTTCAGCGCCGGTGACTGGCCTTTGCCATAGCCTGACCGACCCCGATGTCTGACCAGCCCAACCAAAAAACTTCCCGCTTCCAGTCAGTGGTTGCGAAACATGGAAAAAGAACCCTGATTGCGCTGGCGATCATCACCGTTCTCGGCTTCGGGCTGCGGATGGACAAGGTGGTCAATCCCCTCGCCACTCCCGGCGACGACGCCCTTGCCTATCGGGCTCTGGCTGAATCGCTCTACGAAGACAAAAGCTACGGCGGGCCGGAATTCAACACACCGAGTGACTGGTCTCCGGGTGCGCCTTTGATCTACGGCGCCGCGTACTACGCGACGGGCGGGGTCCGGGACGGGGTTGGCCGCGGGGTCGAGGCGCTGTTCGGAACCGCGGCGATCCTGCTTGGTTACCTGCTCGCTTTGAGGCTCAGCCGAAGAAAATCGGCAGCCCTGCTCGCGGCGGGCCTGATCGCCTTCTATCCACCTTTCATCCATTCAACCGGTGCTTTGATGAGCGAGCCACCGGCCATCTTCATGTTGCCGGCCGCTGTGCTTGCTTTTCTCTGGGCTGACGCGAAACGGTCGCCCTGGGCCTGGCTGTTGCCCGGTCTCCTGTTCGGGCTGACCACGCTGATCCGGCCGGAGTACCTGGCGGTGGCTTTCGCCTTCGGGGTGCTGCTGCTGGTCCGGGCATGGCGCTCAGCCGGAACTGACCGGAAAGCCCGGGTGAAACGGACAGCCCTTGGCGGTCTCGCTTTCGCAGCGGCGGTCTTTCTGCCGATCGTGCCGTGGACGATTCACAACTACGTGACCCTCGACCGCGTGGTTCCGATTACTACCGGCGGTGGCAAAGCGACGTTCGTCGGCACCTATCTGCCCGCTGATGGCGAATATCAGGGAGTCAAAGCCGAGCTTTACGAGAAACAGACCGGCATCAAGCTTGACCGCTACTCGGACGAACTCGAAAAGGTCAAGCCGGAACCGCTGTTCGACAAGGAAGCCGAGAAGTATCCGGAGCTGTCCCGTGACGCGGCACTGGGCACGATCGGCAAAGAGAACTTCCAGAAGTACATCAAGGAGGATCCCCTCGGTTATGCGGGCATGACGGTCCGCAAGGTCGGTCGTATGTGGGGGACCGGAATCGGCGAGGCAATGTCGAGCCCGCTGGGTTCCCTGATCCAGAAAATCCTGGTCCTGGCCGGGGTCGCCGGATTGATTTTGCTTGCCTGGAAGAGGCGCTGGGAAACGATTCCGGTTGCGATTCCGATCGTCGTGGTTAGCGCTGTCGGGGCCGCCACGCTGGCCCCGCCAAGACGCAATGAAATCCTGATGGCTCTCGTTCTGCCGCTCGCCGCCGTAGCCTTAGCCGAAGCAGCCGCCTGGATCGCCGGGCGAATCAACCGCGAAGAGACGGAAACCGATCCAGTGAAACCTGGCCCAGCATGACTTACGCATCGATATTTCCTGCCCAGATGACAGCCCTCCGGACTACCGGACTGGTGATCGCCGTGCTGATAATCGCTTTCGCCGTGATCAGGCGCAGGGAAATGCGCAATGCCGACGTGCTGATCCTGCTTGCGGTTGGACTTGGCCTGGCGATCGTGTCGGGAACCGAACTGACCGACCGGCTGCTCTCCGCCCTTTCGTTCGAACGCGGCAACGGTGGCCGCATCCTGGGGCTGGCCGTTTTCGCGATCATCGTGCTGTTCCTGATGGCGATGCGGGCCCTGTCGGTCGGGGCGAAGAATGCCCGGCAGCTTTCGGCGGCGCTCGAAGGCATTTCGTCGGAACAGTTTCGTGTCGCCGGCTATCGCAAAGGTTTCCGGAATCGCATCGCTGTTGTGATTCCGGCCTATAACGAAGCCGACAACATTGGGTATGTGCTCGATCAGATCCCGGCTGAGGTCTGTGGACTGCCGACGGCCACCCTGGTGATCGATGATGGTTCCCGTGACGGGACCGAAGAGGTGGCCGCAGCCCACGGGGCGATCGTCGCCCGCCATGTGGTCAATCGCGGTGGTGGCGCCGCCCTGCGCACCGGGTACAGACTGATGGTCGATTCCGAAGCCGCGATCGTCGTCACGCTGGATGCTGATGGCCAGCATCTGCCCGCCGAGATGCCCCTGCTGGTGCAGCCGGTTCTCGATGGTGAGGTCGATGTTGCCCATGGTTCGAGGGTCCTTGGTCACGCCGAGCAGAATCATTTCGCCCGCGAACTCGGCATCGTCTTCTTCAACCGGCTGGTGTCATTCATCACCCGGACCAAGGTTTCGGATTGTTCTAACGGTTATCGCGCTGTACGCACAAGCGTCCTGCCCCAGCTGGTTCTGAAGCAGGAGCAGTTCCACACGTCGGAATTCATGATCGAAGCGATCAAACGTGGCATCCCGGCAAAAGAGGTCCCGATCACCGTCGAGCAACGGCTGCACGGGCATTCGAAGAAGCCGGCGGTGTTCCGTTACGGAGTTGGTTTCGCCAACGCCATTTTCCGAACCTGGATGCGCTAGACAGAGTCAGCAGACCGGCCGACCGGAAGCGCCCTGCTACTTGCGAGGTGGCATGCGGGTTTCTTCTACCGGCGGAAGGTAGAGGTCCCAGCCGCAACGGGGACAGACCTGCACGTACAACTTGACGATCTTGTTGCAGTTCGGACACTGGCGTTCTGGCTCGTCATCTTCGTTCCGGAAAAGGACCACTGCCACGAGTCCGAGGACCGGCAGGACCGACCCGACGATCAGCCAGATGAAGAACGAGCCGCCTTTAGCGCGGCCGATGATGCCGGTGGCGATGCCGAAGAGGATCGCCAGGAATACCCATTCGAAACCCATGGATCCGCCCTATTCGACGGGCCGGTGAGAACCGCCGCGCTCATACTGATCGGGCCCGAGGCTGCCCCTCCGGCCGATCGAACCGACCTCGGAGAGATCCCGGCTGAACGGCAGGCTTGCGGTCCAGTCGATTATTGCCCTGACCTTCCGGGCTACACCCGGAATCTGGCTCATATGGTAGGAACGCGCCATCCACCAGGCAAGAAAGCCGCTGAAGGTGTACTTGCCAAGCATGCCGACCGCCTTGTACCGGCCGAGGTTGACGAAAGCCACCCCGCCCCTGTACTGAAAAGGTCGCGCTTCGCCGATTCCGACCGAAGCCGCGATGTTGGCCGCAACCACCGGGGCCTGACGAACTGCGTGCTGGGCCGTCGGCGGACATGACCCTCCAGTCGGGTTCGGAACAGCAGCGGCATCTCCGAGCGCCCAGACCCCGTCCATGTTCTCGACGCGCATGTGCGAGTCGACCATGACTTTTCCACGGTCGTCCAGCGGCACATCGAGAGTCTTGAGCACAGGGTGCGGGGTCACGCCGGCGGTCCAGACGACGGTGCGGGCCGGGATCACTTCCCCGGTTGAAATCGTCGCGGTATTCGCGGTGACTTCGTTCAGCATGGTCGTCAACTTGACGTCAATTCCGCGTCCGCGCAGTTCACGGACGGCATAGTCAGCCAGTTTCGGATCGATTTCCGGAAGCACATGGTCAGCTGCCTCAACCAGAACCCAGCGCATGCCGTGGAGGCGCGCCCGTGGATAGTGCTGCATCGCGTCAGCAGCAAAATCCTGAAGTTCGGCCAATGCTTCAAGCCCGGCATAACCGCCGCCGACGAAAACATAGGTGAGCAATTCATCACGCAGGGCTTTGTCCTCCGTGGCGTTGGCCATCTCGAGGGTCTCGATCACCTGGTTTCGGAGATAGATCGCGTCGGCAAGGCTCTTGAAACCAACCGCATGCTCGGCAAGTCCGGGCACCGGAAGAAAACGTGAAATCGACCCCGGCGCGAGCACCAGATGGTCGTACGGGACTGTCTCTTTTTCACCGGTATGGCTGCGGAAGCCGACGGTCTTCTCCCCCGGATCGTGCGAATCGACGACCCCCAGGCGCAGGTTCGTCCGGTGCAGGATGTCCCGCAGCGGAGTAACTACGTGGCGAGGCTCAAGGGTGCCGGCAGCGGCTTCCGGCAGTAGCGGCGTGTAAAGCAGAAAGTTGACGTCATTGACCAGGCTGAGCCGGGCCGACTGACGTGGCAGAAGCTTCTCCAGCGACCGGGCAACCTGTGCCCCCGCGAACCCACCACCGACGATGACGATATTCCAAGCCATGTCGAGAGCATACATCTTGTAACAAAGTGTCACAAGCGCATCCAGTGCTTGTAAGCCGTGTTGGTACAGAGAAGATGACGACGAATACACTCACTTGATGCCCGCCAACCCGGCAAACCGCCCTGGCCTCCCTGTTATGACCGGAACGGCCCCCCTGTTGCTTGCCGTGCTGTTGGTGCTGGCAATCGCCGCATCGATAGCGCCAGGCTCGTCCTCGGCCGCGATCATCGAACAGAACCTGACCGACACCCCGGCCCAGGTCAAATCGAACTGGACACGAGCCGACCTGCTGGCCGCAAAGCCGCTCGATCAGCCCAATCCCGCCAAGTCCGCTTTCGACCTGCCCCAATTCCCGGCCGCCACGACTTCTGCCGCCACCGGCGACTTCACCCCGGCCGACGCATCCCGGCTTCCCGAACGCCTCCACGGAAAAGTCTTCTTCAGAGTCGGGACCAACCGCTACTCGTGTTCCGGAACGCTGGTTAGTTCAGCCACCGGCCGGACCATCTTCACGGCAGGCCACTGCGTTTACGACTTTGAAATCCGGGCGTTCGTTACTGACTTCATCTTCGTCCCCGGTTACGACAGTGGAAACGCCCCTTTCGGCGAGTATGCCGCCACCGCCCTGGCAACCACGCAGGGATGGGCGAACCGTGGCGACCTTTCTTACGACATCGGTATCGCCTCGCTCGCCGGCAACCCGACCAAGGATCTCGGCGGATCAGAAAAGGTTGCGTTCAACCGATCCACCAAGAACCGCAGCTACAAGATCTACGGCTATCCGGCTGACCCGCAGCCGCTCTACGACGGGGAAAAGCTGATCGGCTGCAAAGCAGCAGCGGCCGGGCGTGACATCGGCAGCCCGCGGCCGATCGCCGCATATCCCTGCAACATGAGCCACGGGGCCAGCGGCGGAAGCTGGATGTCCGGCGGCTACCTCAGCGCGGTGTTCAGCTACATCCACTGTGACAACAGTGCCCCAACCTGCGGCTACGCCTTCGCTTCGTACTTTTCGAATGCGGCCAAGTCGCTCTACACGAGCGACACCGCCGGTGGTTCCGTGAAACCGACGGTCAAAGTCACCTACAGGCCACCGGCAGTTGTTCGGAAGCGAAATGTGCTGTTCAAACTGGCGGGAACCGGCAGCACACCCCTCACCTACCGCTGCAAATTTGACAAGCGAAAGTATGTCGACTGCGGCAGCCGGGTGAAGATTTCCCGGCTTACCAACGGACTCCACCGGCTCAAGGTCAGGTCGATCGACCAGACCGGTCGGCTCAGCTCCCGGGTGATCACCCGGAAATTCAGGGTTTCAGTCAAGTCGTAACGGGGCACCTGCCCTTCATGAAACTTCGCCCCGGCTTCCTTCCCCTCCCCGCCCGCTTCACTACGGCCATCGTGGCCGCTGCTGTCATGGTCCTGGCCGCTTTTTCTTCGATGATCCTGGTCGCGAAATCCACTGCGGCTGAAACCGTTGACGACGGAGTCATCCAGAAAACGATCGGGAAGAGCCCGGCCGATGTGAAAGCAAGCTGGTCCGACGCCGACCTTCGGAACGCGGTGCCCCTGGACGGCCCGGCTCCCGTAACCGAGCCTTTCGACCTGCCCGCATTCCCGGATGCTTCCACGTCGGTACGACAGGGCGATTACCTGGTCAAGAATCCCTTGACTCTGCCCAAACGCCTTCACGGCAAAGTGTTCTTCAGGATCGGCAATCAGATTTTCACCTGTTCGGGAACCGTGATCAGTTCCCGCTACGGAAACGCAATCTTCACCGCCGGACACTGCGTTTACGATCGCGCCAGTCGGTCTTTCGTCCGTGACCTGCTCTTCATCCCGGCCTACACCGGAGGTCGGGCCCCGCTCGGGGGTTACGCCGCGGCAAGTCTGGCTACGACAAGGAACTGGAAGCGGGGAAAGAGCTTCGCAGCTGACATCGGCATCGCGACGGTTTCCGGAACCCCGGTCGCGAACCTTGGCGGTGCCCGCCCGGTTGCCTTCAATCTCAAGGCGAAGAAGCGTGCCTACACGATCTACGGATACCCGGCAGACCCCAATCCCCCATTCGACGGTGAACGCATGTTTGGGTGCCACTCGAAAGTCGTGGGTCGTGACCGCGGCAAACCGAAGCCGATGGCAGCCTTTCCCTGTTACATGAGCCACGGTGCGAGCGGAGGCGGCTGGATCTCCAAGGGCTACCTCAACTCGGTCACCAGCTACGTGTACTGCGACACCAACCCCAAGTACTGCGGTTACCTTTTCGCCCCGTACTTCTCGACCGCAGCCAAGAAGCTTTACCGCAGTCCGCTGGTCGGAGGCTCGATCGATCCGTTGATCGCTTTCCGCAAAGCACCTCCACGCAAACTGAAACGCCACCATTTCGGGATCAAGATGTTCGGACTGGCCAGCACCCCGCTCCGGTACCAGTGCGCGATCGACCGGCGCAAGTTCCGCCGGTGCGCCAGGAAGGCCAGAATCGGGCATCTCTCAAGGGGACGCCACGTACTGCGGGTCAGGGCCTTCGACCAGACCGGTCGCAAAGCAGTCAACCAGTTGAAGCGGAAGTTCAGGGTCACTCGCTGACCCTGGTCACCAGACCAGGGTTCAGAGACCGAGTTCCTGACGCAACAGGCGGGTAACCTCGCCGCCGTCGGCCCGCCCCTTGGTCTCTTTCATTACCGCCCCGACCAAAGCCCCGATCGCTTTCTCGTTGCCGGAACGAACCTGCTCGGCTGGCTTCGGATTGTTTTCGATTGCCGCCTTGACAATCGATTCCAGCTCGCCCGAATCGGAGATCTGTTCGAGACCGCGATCCTCAACCACTGCCAGGGGATCCGCTCCTTCAGCGACCATCACTTCGAGCACCGATTTGGCGGAACCATGGGATACCCGCTTCGATCCGACCAGGGCAACCAGTGCCCCCAGGGCGTCCGGCGTGACTTTGGAATCGGCCAGGGCCTGATCGTCCTGCCGGCGGAGTTCCGCGGCAAATTCGCCGGTTACCCAGTTCGCTGCGGCCCGTGGCTCAATTGAACTGTCGAAGGCAATCACGCCTTCGAAGAAAGCGGCCCATTCAGTTTCGAAAGAAAGCAGCAGCGCGGCACTGTCCTGAACCCCGAGTTCATCCCGGTAGCGGGCGGCGCGGGCGGCTGGAAGTTCGGGCAGTGAAGCTGCGGCGTCATCCAGCATCTGCCGGGTCGGAACTATCGCAACCAGGTCAGGCTCCGGCAGGTACCGGTAGTCGTGTGCTTCTTCCTTGGAACGCAGAGAATGAAGTTCCCCGGTCGACGGATCGAAGTGGAGGGTCTCCTGGACCACCCTGCCGCCAGCCGCAACCAGTTCCTTCTGGCGGCTGATCTCGGCTTCGATCCCGCGCTCGATGAATCGGAACGAGTTCATGTTCTTCATTTCGGTCTTGGTACCGAGTTCGGTTGAACCGACCGGCCTGATCGAGACGTTGGCGTCGCAGCGCAGGCTGCCCTCTTCCATGTTCACGTTGGAAACACCGAGCTGTTTGATCGTTGCCCGCAGCAACTGTCCCCACTCACGGACCTGGGCACCGCTTTTCAAATCAGGCTCGGTCACGATCTCAACCAGGGGTGTGCCACCACGGTTGAAGTCAACCAGCGATGAATCTGACCCCTGAATCCGACCGCTTTCGCCAACGTGGATCATTTTGGCGGCGTCTTCTTCCAGATGTGCCCGGTGGATGCGGACATCCCCGAGCCGTCCGGCGCCCGCTATCGGAATGTCGAACTGGCTGATCTGGTACGCCTTCGGGCTGTCCGGATAGAAGTAGTTCTTGCGATGGAAAATTGATCGCGGTGCCACTTCACATTCCAGCGCCGCCGCGATCTGAAGCGCGTAATCGACCGCTTTGCGGTTCGGGACCGGAAGCGATCCCGGGTGAGCCAGGCAAACCGGGCACGTATGGATGTTCGGGTCGTCACCGAAAGACAGGCTGCATCCGCAGAACATCTTGGTTTCGGTGGAAAGCTGTACGTGGATTTCCAGGCCGATTACGGCTTCCATTTCCTGACTCATGAAACTACCCTCCCGCCGCTGCGATCAAAGCCGATTGCGGCCTCCAGGGCCAGTGACGCTTCCAGCAATTTCTGTTCACCGAAGGCTGGCGCAGCGATCTGGAACCCGACCGGCATCGGCCCGGAACCGGATTCGCCGTTGTCACCTTCCGGCACCGCCATCCCTGCCGGGATCGAAATGGCCGGAATTCCGGCAAGCGACATCGGGACGGTGAACAGGTCATTCAGGTACATGGTCAGGGGATCGACCGTCTTCTCACCGAGACCGAAAGCCACGGTCGGTGCGGTCGGGGTGATCACGAAGTCAACGTCAGTGAAAGCTGCATCGAAGTCGCGCACGATCATCGTTCGGACCCTCTGCGCGCGACCGTAGTAGGCGTCGTAATAGCCGGATGAAAGTGCGTAGGTGCCGAGCATGATGCGGCGCTTCACTTCGGCACCGAAACCGTCACCACGGGTCACTTCATACATCGATGTCAGGTCAGCGTCGCTTTCGCGAATCCCGTAACGCACCCCGTCGTATCGGGACAGGTTGGTCGAAGCTTCAGCCGGCGCAAGCACGTAGTAGGCGGAAATGCCATGCCGGGCGTGTGGAAGTTCGATTTCGACCACGGTGCCGCCCAGGCCTTCGATCCGCTTGACCGTCTGGTCGAACACCGCTTTGACGCCCGGGTCTACCCCGTCACCGATCAGATCGGTCGGCACGCCGAATCGCATGCCGTTCAGGTCGGTTGCGGTTGGTACTTCAATGCCGCCTTCGATCCCGGTTGAGGTTGAGTCCATCTGATCGCGGCCTTCGAGCTGGGAAAGCAGCAGGGCCGCATCAGTTACATCCTGGGTCAGTGGCCCGCACTGGTCCAGGGACGACGCGAAGGCGATCATGCCGAAACGCGAAATCGAGCCATAGGTCGGTTTCAGGCCGACGATTCCGCAAAGTGCGGCTGGCTGGCGGATCGATCCGCCCGTGTCGGTCCCCAAGGCCCAGGGAGCGAGTCCGCCGGCAACCACCGCGGCGGAACCACCCGAAGATCCTCCGGGCACGCGGCTGCGATCCCAGGGGTTAAGCGCGGGGCCATAGGCGGAGTTCTCGTTCGATGATCCCATCGCAAACTCGTCCATGTTGGTTTTGCCGAGCATCGGCATGCCGGCATCAGCGAGCTTCGAAACTGAAGTTGCCGTATACGGCGGGCGATAACCCTCCAGGATCTTCGAGGCTGCCGTGGTCGGCACCCCGGTGGTGCAGAAAATGTCCTTGATAGCAACCGGCACTCCGGCGACCGGGCCATCGACATCGGCGGCCACCCCGGCAACCGCGCTTTCGCGATCGGCCTTCCAGAGGTATCCGTTCAGGTCATCGGCTCCGATGCGGTCGAGCCAGGCGTCAAGAACCTCGGGTGCGGAGGCCTGACCGTCACGGATCAGGGCCGCGGTTTCGGCCGCGGTGGCCGTGAGGAATTCCGAATTGGCCATGGTTACGCCTCGGCCTGCGGGGACGGAACCCGAAAGGCACCGTTGTGCGGATCAGGGGCCTGATCCAGAGCGGTTTCGCGGTTGAGGCTGGGCCGTGGCACGTCATCACGCAGAACGTTCTCGAGCGGCACTACATGAGAGGTCGGCTCGATCCCATCGATGTCGATCTCGGCGAGACGGTCGACATGATCAAGAATCGATGAGAGCTCACCTTCGAGCCGGCTCACTTCATCATCGGTCAGTTTCAGCCTCGACAGCTTCGCTACATGGAGTACCTGCTCGCGCTCAATCACGCTGGTGAGTCTAGCTTTCGCGAGAGGTGCTGCGCCAGCCCGCCACTGTAAGCAGGACAGAAGCAATCAATCCGAGCAGAAATCCGGCCTTTACACCTCCGTCGGGTGCCCAGATCAACCTGATCACGAGGATCGCGGTGACGATCGTTGCCAGGTCTGACATCAAGGTTTCGAAAGTGATCGGCAGGTTGGGGCGGCTGCTGAACGCCACGATCCCCGGCAGGACGAGCGCCATGACCGCGACGAGCGTCAGCAGGATGTCGAGCAGACCGATGGACTCAAGCGCAGTTTCGTCCCCGTTCCAGGGCATGAACAATGCGCCCAGAATCAGGATGCCGCAAAGCGAAGCGACCCATTCGCCCGGTTTGACTCGGCTGAAGCTCATTTGTGAATCCCCCAATTCGTGGTCAGGCTAACGTTGTCGGGCCGCTGAAAGTGTGTTCTCGAGCAACATTGCGATGGTCATCGGACCCACCCCGCCAGGCACGGGAGTAACCGCCGCGGCGACCCCGGTCGCATCCGGAAAATTGACATCTCCGCGCAAGCCGTCCTCGGTGCGGTTCATTCCGACGTCGATGACGATCGCGCCCGGCTTGATGTGGTCGCGGGTTATCAACTCGGGTACGCCGACTGCTGCGATCAGGATGTCCGCCCGGCTGCAGACCTCCACCAGGTCCTTCGTCCGTGAATGGCAGATCGTGACGGTGGCGTTGCGTCCCAGCAACAGACTGAACAGCGGACGGCCAACCAGGTTCGAGCGCCCGACGATTACCGCTTCAGCGCCGGCGATTTCAACACCCTCATGGTCGAGCAGCTCAACCACGCCGGCCGGTGTGCATGGGACAAGGCCGGGTCGGCCGGAGGCGAGCATGCCGGCACTTGCCGGGGTCAGCCCGTCAACGTCTTTGGCCGGGTTGATCGCATTCACAACCTCGTCCGGGTCGAGCTCACCCGGCAAAGGCAGCTGAACCAGGATTCCATCGACCCCGTCGTCCTGCCCGAGGTCCTTGACAAGTTCGACCAGTTCAGCCTGCGGGACATCCGCGGGCAGCCCGTGATGAACAGAGCGCATGCCTGCCGCTTCGCATGCCTTGTGTTTGTTCGCGACGTAAATTTCGGATGCGGGGTCGGCGCCCACCAGGACGGTGGCCAGGGTCGGAATATGACCGCCACCGGCCACGAAGTCAGCGACTTCAGCCGCGACCCGGTCCCGGACCAGTTGGGATACCTGTTTGCCATCAATCGTTTTGGCCGGCAAAGTCTGACTCACCTCTTCTGTATCGGCGCGTATTCGGCCATGAGTTTGCGTTCGGTGCCATCGGCGGAAAACCGAACGATAATCACCCCGCCCGGTTCGGAGCCGATGACGACCCCTTCACCGAACGAAGCGTGAAGCACGTCGTCGCCAACCGATACTTCGACTGCGGTTGACGGCTGGATCGGGTCTGCCGGCTGGAAGTCGCCGGCGCCGGGATTGAAACCCGATCCCAGAGACCCATAGCTGCGTGAACTGCCGAGACTGCCGCCAACCTGCGAACCCTGATGATGGGTCAGTGATGCCGGAAGTTCATCCAGGAAACGTGAGGGCATTGTTGATTCGGCATGTCCGCCGTAAAGACGGCGGGTGCGGGCACTGGTCAGGTAAAGCCGTTCACGGGCCCGGGTGATGCCGACGTAACAAAGCCGTCGCTCTTCCTCTTCTTCGCCTTCGTCAAGCGCGCGGGAGTGCGGGAACACCCCGTCTTCCATGCCAACGATGAAAACCGTGTTGAACTCAAGGCCCTTCGCGTTGTGAAGGGTCATCAAAGTAAGCAGGGATTCCTCGGTTCCGAGTTTGTCCTGATCGGTGTAGAGCGATATCTGCTGAAGGAACTCGTCCAGGGCGGAAACTTCGCTTTCGCCCTCGATCGCCCGGTTGGCATCGAATTCGGTAGCCACACCGATCAGTTCGCGCAGGTTTTCCGCCCGGCCTTCAGCCTCGATCGTGCGTTCGGCCTCGAGCGATTCCAGATATCCGGTTTCGGTGAGGATCGCTTCGAGCGTTTCCGAAACGGGCGAACGTTCCGCTTTCGCCCGCAGTCCGGACATCGTCGACTGGAATTCGGTCACCGCGCGGATCGCGGCGGTGCCAAGCCCGGGGACGGTCTCGGCGGACTGTGCGATGTCCCAGATGTCCTCTCCGGTGGTGTTCGCGTGGGCCATGATCCTCGACTGGCTGGTGTTGCCGATGCCGCGTTTGGGCATGTTGACGATCCGGCTGAAGGACACCGAGTCACGTGGGTTGGAGATGTACTGGAGATACGCGACCGCATCCTTGATTTCGGCCCGTTCATAGAACTTGGTGCCACCGATCACCTGATACGGAGTCCCGAAACGGACCAGGGTGTCTTCAACCACCCTGCTCATCGCGTTGGTTCGGTAGAAGACAGCGATTTCGTCGACGCCGACGCCTTCGTTTTCGATCAGGCGTTCGACCTCACCGGCAACCCAGCGGGCTTCTTCATGTTCATCGCCGAGGCGGACGACTTCGATCTCGTCGCCCTGGCCGGCGTCGGTCCAGAGTTTCTTCGGGCGACGGTCACGATTGTTCTCGACGACCGCGTTCGCTGCCGTGAGGATGGTCTGGGTGGATCGGTAGTTCTGCTCGAGCTTCACCACCGTGGCGTCGGCGAAGTCCTTTTCGAAATCGAGGATGTTGCGGATATCGGCGTGCCGGAAGCCGTAGACCGACTGGTCTTCGTCCCCGACAACCGTGAGGTTGCGGTGTTCGGCGGCCAGAAGCTGAAGGAAACGGTACTGGGCGTGATTGGTGTCCTGGTACTCGTCGACCAGGATGTACCGAAAGGCCCGGCGCCAGCGGTCCCGCACCGATTCGAACAGTTCGAGCACGTTGACTGTTCGGACCAGCAGGTCGTCGAAATCCATGGCGTTGTTCTCAACCATTCGTTTCTCGTAAAGCTCGTAGACGCTGGCGACCGTGTCCTCGAAGTACGAGCCCTGACGTTCCCCATAGGAAACCGAGTCGAGCAGCTCGTTCTTGGCACCGGATATGCCTGACTGGATCGCTCTCGCCGGAAACCGCTTCGGATCGATGTCCAGTTCTTCCATCACCCGTTTGATCATTCGCAGGGAATCAGCCTGGTCATAGATCGTGAACGACTTCGAATAGCCGAGTCTTTCGGCATCGGCCCGGAGCATGCGGGCGCAGGCCGAGTGAAAGGTGGTTACCCACATCGCGCGGGCGTGCCGGCCAACCAGTTCTTCAACCCGGTCCCGCATCTCGGCAGCCGCCCGGTTGGTGAACGTGATCGCGAGGATTTCGCCGGGACGGGCCTGCCCGCTGGCCAGAAGATGGGCGATCCGATGGGTCAGGACCCGGGTTTTGCCGGATCCGGCTCCAGCGATTACCAGCAGAGGTCCGGCACCATGCTCAACCGCCTGCTGCTGGGGTGGGTTGAGGCCGGAATTCGTGTCCGTAACGGCCTCCACTAACTGAAAGTCTTGGTGGATGTTCCTGCTGCGGTCACCAACCGAGGATATAGATGTGTCCGGCGGTGGCTCCGGGGGCCGGGTCCGTTCAGCCGCCAGCCGACGATCGGCCTTTGCGCGGCTTGGTCACAGGTTCTTCGACCTCCGGGTCGTCTTCTCCGGAAAGTTCCGCAATCTGCTTTTCCAGGGTCTTGATTCTGGCCGAAAGGGTTTTCACGGCATCCTGAAGCGGGTCCGGCAGATGTATCCAGTCAGCGTCGGGTCCTTCGACCTTCCGGCCTTCGATCCGGACAGGGTGACCGGGATTGCCGACTACTGTCGAGCAGGCGGGAACGTCCTCGACCACTACGGAGTTGGCCCCCACCTTGGCCCCGTGACCGACGGTTATCGGCCCGAGCAGCTTGGCCCCCGAACCGATCGTCACGTTGTCTTCAATCGTCGGATGACGTTTGCCGGCCTGGAACCCGGTGCCGCCCAGGGTCACCCCCTGATAGAGCGTCACGTTGTCACCGATCTCCGCCGTTTCACCGATCACCACACCTGATCCGTGGTCGATGAAGAATCCCTGGCCGATCTCGGCCTTTGGGTGAATTTCGATCCCGGTGATCGAGCGACTCACGTAAGAAATCAGCAGCGGCAGGAAAGGCACCCCGGCCGCACAAAGACGGTGGGCGAGCCGGTAAGCCAGCAGGGCCTGAACCCCGGGCCAGGTGACGAGAATCTCGACCGTGGAGACGCTGCCGGTGGCGGGATCGCGACCGCGCGCAGCCGCGATGTGGGCGCGGATTCCACCAATCGCGTTCGTGATCAGGTCTGGTCGGGCCACGGTTCTCAGGTTACTCGCGTGGTTTCCCGCTCAGGGCGCAAAGAACGGTAGTGACATGTAACGGTCCCCGGAGTCGCAGACGATCGTCACGATCCGGCCGCCCTTGAATTCGGGCCGCCTGGCAAGCTGCAGGGCCGCGAACACGTTGGCGCCGGCCGAGATTCCCCCGAGGATTCCTTCCCGTGCCGCCAGTTCCCGGGCGGTCTTCAGGGCGTCGTCATCGTTTACCGGCAGGATTTCATCGAGCAGATCCTGCTCCAGGACTTCGGGAATGAATCCTGCCCCGATCCCCTGGATTCGGTGCGGCCCGATTCGCCCACCTGAAAGCACCGGTGAGGATGCCGGCTCCACGGCAATTATCTTCGCGTCCGATCCCTGTTCTTTCAGATACCGGGCGACCCCGGTAATCGTGCCTCCGGTGCCGACCCCGCAGACGAATGCGGCGATGTCACCTTCACAGTCGGTCCAGATCTCAGGGCCGGTCGAACGGAAGTGGGCTTCGGGATTCGCCGGATTCGAGAACTGCTGAGGGGTGAATCCGTTGCGCTCCTCGCAGATCCGCTGGGCCAGGGTCACCGCTTCGTCCATGCCGCCCATCGAAGGGGTTTCCTGGACTTCAGCACCGTAGGCCCGCAGCAGCCGGGCCCGTTCGCGGCTCATGCCTTCCGGCATGGTCAGGATCAGTTCATATCCACGGGCGGCACAGATCATGGCCAGCGCGATTCCGGTGTTGCCGCTGGTCGGTTCAACGATCACCGATTCACCACGGACCAGTTTGCCCTGGGCCTCGGCCGCACCGATCATGGCCGCGCCGATGCGGTCCTTGACGGAGCCCCCCGGGTTGAAATATTCGAGTTTGGCGCAGACTTCGGCCCCCGCCCCATGACCGATCCGGGCGAGCGAGACGATCGGGGTGCCGCCGACGGTGGCCGATGCCTGGGGCGCAATCAAATGAAGTACATCCTTGCCGCGGCATCCTCAGCTTCGCGTCTTTCGATGTCACCGATGGTGGTTTCCGAGAAGACCTGCCGGAGTGCCGCGACGCCTTCCGCCCAGATCCCTCCGGCTTCATCGGCCTCCTGGCCGACTTTTCCGTCGAGTGCCTGAACCACCTCAAGAACCGCGATTTCGTCCGCGGGCCGGGAAAGCGTGTAGCCACCCTTGCTGCCGCGGTGGCTGGTGAGCAATCCCGAACGCCTGAGCGTCGAAAACAGCTGTTCCAGGAACTGATCCGGGATGTCCCGCCGCTCGGCAAGTTCCTTGACCGGCAGTGGCCGGTCTCCGGATCGGGCAAGCTCTGCCATTGCGACAACGGCGTAGCGGGACTTGGAGGTGACAGAGATCACCCCTTCTTTCTACAACACTCCGCAGGGGGAAGACTACGTATTCACTCAGGAATCGATGGCGCAGCTGCCATTTTGGACAGGGCGGCATCAATCCGGTCAAGGGTAAGTGCCTTGCCGAGCACAGCCACAGACTCGAAAATCCCCGGGGAAACCGTGGTGCCGGTAATCGCCACCCTGATTGGCTGGTAAACCTTGCCGGGCTTCAGGTCGAGCCTCTCCGGAATCGGCGAGACCGCGGCTTCGACCGACTCCGAGGTGAACTCTTCAAGTTCGGACAGCGCTTCCCGGACGGCTTCGAGGGCCGTGCCGGCGTCGTTCTTCATGATTTTCCGCCAGGCTTTCGCGTCCTCAACCGGCTCCTCGAATACGAACCTGATCAGCGGCCAGACTTCCGCCAGCGTCGACGCTTTCTCCTGGGCGATGCCGCAAGCCGGGCGGAACTGCTCCGGCAGTGCCTGGTCCACGTCGAAATCAGGGCCGTCCCCGCCCTCACTGATGGCGAAGTACTCGACGACCTCCGTCACGTATTCATCCAGAGGCAGCTCCCGCATGTAGCGCCCGTTCATCCACCGGAGCTTCTTCTCGTCGAAGACGGCGGACGACTTGCCGACATCTTCCGGACGGAACCGTTTGACCAGCTCATCGGTCGAAAGCAAGGTCTCATCGTCGCCGGGACCCCAGCCGAGCAGGGCGACATAGTTGCGGATCGCAGCGGGCAGGTAACCGGCATCACGAAGTTCCTGGACCGACGCTGCCCCGTGGCGCTTGGAGAGCTTCTTGCCGTCTGGACCGTGGAGCAGCGGCACGTGCGCATAACGCGGCGGGTCGATACCGAGGGCTTCGAAAACGAGCAGCTGCTTCGGGGTGTTCGAAAGATGGTCGTCGCCGCGGATCACTTCGGTGATGCCCATGTCGGCATCATCGACCGCCACCGCAAAGTTGTAGAGCACCGAGCCGTTTCCGCGGGCGATCACGAAGTCATCAAAGCTGCGGTTCGGGAAACGCACCTCACCATGGATCAGGTCATTGACGACCGTGTCACCGTCGTCCGGAACCCGCAGGCGGATCGCGCCGCTGCCGTCTTCGCTCGGAGTGCCGCGATAACCGCGGTCGTTGCCGTGCTCGGCTTTCCAGGCCTTGACGTCGTCGGCGGTGGCGCCGTCACGGTAGGCGGCGCCGCTCTCGAGCAGTTTCTCGAGGGCCGCGGTGTGCTGCGGCTCGCGGGCGACCTGCGAGATCGGTCCTTCGTCCCAGCCGAGCCCGAGCCAGTTGAGGGCGTCGTAGATCTGGGCCTGGTTCTCCTCGGTCGAACGCTCCAGGTCAGTGTCTTCGATACGCAGGACCAGCGTGCCGTCGTCGTGCCGGGCGGCCAGCCAGTTGTACAGTGCGGTTCGGGCCCCGCCGATGTGCAATGCACCGGTCGGCGAAGGGGCGAATCTAACTCGGAGGTCACTCTTAGCGATGCTCATCGGTGCCCATGTTTCCACAGCTGGAGGACTGGCGAAGGCTGTCGGTCGCGGAGCCGAAATCGGCTGTTCCTCGATTCAGATTTTCAACCAGAGCCCGCGGGCCTGGAAACCGACCAGTCACACCGAGGAAGACTTCGCCGAATTCCGTGAGGCGATGGCGAATTCCAAAGTCGAAACGGTGATCATCCATGCCGTCTACCTGATCAATACCTGCACCCCGGACAAAGAGCTCCGGGACAAGTCACGCGCGTCCCTTGTTCACGCGCTCAGGGTCGGTGACCAAATCGGCGCCACCGGCGTCGTGCTCCACCCAGGTTCTCGCAAAGACAACGACATCACTGAATCCCTGATCCGTTCCGGTGAGGTGATTGAAGAAGCAATCTCCGAATCAGACACCTGTCCGGTACTGATCGAGCACATGGCCGGACATAAAGGCATCCTGGCCCACACTTTCGAGGAAATCGAAGCGATCACCGAGGCAGCGGGCGGCGGCGACCGGGTCGGTGCCTGCTTCGATTCCTGCCACCTGTTTGCAGCTGGCTACGACATCCGGTCGGTCGAGGGAATCAATGGCGTACTCGACGATGCCGATGCCCGCTTCGGGCTCGAGCGTCTGAAGGCACTTCACATCAACGATTCAGTCTTTCCGTTCAATTCCCGGCGGGACCGTCACGCCGACCTCGGTGACGGTGAGATCGGCAACAAGTCACTGGGGCTGTTCCTGTCCGAACCACGTTTCGAAGGTCTCACGGCAACGATGGAGACCCCGGGGCCTGACAAGAAAGGCGTAACCGCAAAAGACGTCAAAAAGGCCCGCCGCCTTCGCGCGAATGGTCTTCGAGCCCGAAACGGCTGACCAAAAGCTCAATCAGCCCAGGCTGAAACGAAGCAGTGCCGGTCAGGCGGTCTCGTTTGCCAGACCGGTTTCCGGAACGGGGCTGCCTTCCTTCTTGCCCGCATCAGGCAAAACCACAGCTGATGCGATGAAGAAACAGATCGCACCGATGAAAGTTCCCCAGGTGGCGAGTTCAGCGTTCGCATCACCGCCGCCGGGCAGAACCACGGCACCAAACACTGCCGCGCCGAAAGCGACACAGCCGATCATGTTCACCCACGAACTGATCCAGTCCCGGTTGACCGGCCCCCAGAGGGACTTCGCCCGGACCAGAACCAGCAGCACGAAAGCACCGCTGATCAAAAAGGCCGCCGAACCTTCGGCATTAGGCACCCAGACGAAGTCCCTCTCCGTGACGTAAGCCGTGGCGTCGATCGCTGCCCCTGTGCTGACCAGAAAGAGGAGGGTTCCGAGAAACTGGGTGGACGCCGCCAGCCAGACAGCTTTGAGGGCCCCACGCTCATTGCGGGCAGATCCAGCCAGCTGGAGCTGGACAAAAGCCGCGGTGCTGAAAAACCAGGCGCCGATGAAAAAGATGACGTTGCTGAGGTGGGTACCGAGCGCATCCGAAAGCACCGGCGAGGCCCCCACCGCAAAGAGCGTCGAGCCGATCATGAACACTATGCACTGAAGTTTCAGCGTCGGTTGAATTGCGATGTTGCTGAGCATGTCTACACCTCGGTCGACGGGTAAAGGCGCCCCCGGTGTTGTGCTGGCACAGACCGGTGATCGCGAAGGTCATCAGATAAATCGGATGAAATATCAGAAACGGAAGAGCCGTTGTCGGGACCAGTAATTGCTACGGGATGAAGGTGACACGGGGAAGGCAAATCGGCGCACGGTTCGATACCTTCCGGCGGTGAGTAATCACCTTTCGGTGGCATTAAAGGCCCCCAGAAACATCTCAAAGGCCGCCACCAAACCGGATTCCACCGAAGAACCGGTTGATCCCCCGGAAGACTCAACGGACAGTCCCGGCACCGGGATCATCGCCAAGGCAAAAGACCGTATTTCGAAGCTGAGGCGCCCTGAAAGGAAGCAAGGCCAGGGCCGGAACGTCCCAGGGCAAAAACCCGACCGGGATCAGGATCCCGACGAGGACGATGTCAAATGGGATCCCGACTCAAAGGCACTCGTGACCGCCCGGCAGATCGAGCTGACCAGTACATGGGGTCAGGTTTTTGAGCCTCTGGATCTGGTAATCGAAGGCGGCAAAGGCCTGTCGGTGATCGCCCTCCCGCCCGGCGAAGCGAGGACGGCTCTGATGATGGCTATCTGTGGTCGCATGCGGTTGACCAAGGGTTCGATCGTGGTCCTTGGGATCCGGGACAATCCGAAAGAGGTATTCAGGAAGTCAGCGATCGCCTGCTTCGATGAACTCGATGGTGTGAAACCCGCCGTAACGGTGCAGGACCTCGTCACTGAACAGATCCGGTGGAATTCCCCATGGCACAAGCGGGTCCCGCGAGCCGGCGACTCGGAAGTCAGGGAGATGTGCGAATACGTCTTCGGGGACGAGCCGCTGCCTCCCCTCAAAGCATTCGTTGAAGACCTTCCCGAATTGCAGCAGCTGCTGCTTCGGATCGCTATCGCCAACACCGGGCGCCCACCCCTGCTCGTGGTCGGACGGCTGGACCGGATCGCTGACGATCGAGAAAGAGAAAGATTGGTCGAACGGCTGCTGGACATGGGACAGAATCAATCGATCGTTTCCGCCGACGTCAACGCTGAACATCGTGACTCCAACCCCTACAGCGTCGTCGAAATACCTGAATTCAGCGAGACAATCAGGGTGAGCCGATAATGATTGCGGGACTGGCTCTGGGCAGCGACTCAAAACGGTACTTCCGGGGCATGCTGCCCCGACTGGCAATCGTCACCATCATTTTCATGCCGTTGCTTTACGGCGCCCTCTATCTGTGGGGCTTCTGGGACCCCTTCGGCAAGGTAGACCAGATTCCGGCTGCGATCGTGAACCAGGACAAGGGTGCAGTGGCCCAGGGCCAGAAGATAAAAGCCGGCAAGCAACTGACCGCGACCCTGATCGAATCAGGCCAGCTCGACCTGACCGAGGTTTCTTACGAGGACGCCAAGAGTGGCCTGGCTGACGGTGACTACTACTTCACCATCGTCATCCCGTCGAATTTCAGCAAGGCGATCGCGTCCCCTGCCGGTAACAACCCGAGAAAAGCAAAACTCACTTTTACCTACAACGACGCCAACAACTACCTGGCACAGGTAATTGGCCAGGACGCGGCCGGGCAGGTAATCAACAAGGCCGAATCAGGGGTCGGCGCCAAAACGATGAATCAGGTCCTGAAGCAGATCCAGGCCGCTGGCGCGAAGCTGAAGACAGCTGCCGACGGTGCGTCGGAACTTGCTTCGAAACTGGGCGAAGCCAGCGCCGGTTCAGCCAAATTGTCGGGTGGCACCAACACCCTCGCAGGCCAGGCCGCGGCCGCAATCGCTTCCATCAATCGCCTGACGGACAGCGCTTCGAACCTGACCAACCAGATCAACGGCATCAACGATCCCGTCCTGAACACGCTCAATATCGGTGAGTATCAACAGATCGCCGATGAAGCCGGCCAGTTGATCCAGCAGCTCAACAACCTTGCCGCCCAGCTCAGCAGTGCCGCCGCCAATCCGGTTCCCGGAGGAGTAACCCCGGAAGAAGCCAACGCCGCGAACGCGGTCGTCAGCGAGATCTCAGCGGGGGCGGCGCAGATCGAAAGCAAGCTGCGCATTCAGAACGACACCCTGAGCGGGGCGATTGCCCAGGTCGAACAGGAGCTCAACGCCAAGGTGGCGGAGGTCCAGAGCGGCGTTACCCAGCTCAACAATGGTGCCAATGAACTCAGCAGCGGGATGGTCAAGCTTTCGGCGGGCGCGGACGAGCTTGCCTCAGGTCTCGAAGAAGGACTCAAACAGGTTCCGCAATGGACAAAGAAGCAGCGCCTGAAGGTTGCCGACACTCTTTCCACCCCCCTTCTGCTGGTTCAGAAGACAGACAATGCAGCCCCAACCTTCGGCTCGGGCTTCGCACCGTTCTTCTTCTCGCTGGCCCTGTTCGTTGGCGGCATGCTGATCTGGATGATCCTGACCCCGATCCAGTCCCGGGCGACGGTCAGTGGATTGAATTCGTATCGAACCGTCATCACTTCATACCTGTCAGGGATCATCGTCGGCGCGATCCAGGTGCTCGCACTGTTCTTCGTCGTCTATCTGGCCCTGGGCCTCAAGGTCAACAACGTCATCGGCATGATCCTGTTCATGATGCTTGCTTCAGGAAGCTTCATCGCGATGATCCAGGCATTCAACGCCGTTTTCGATATCGCGATCGGTCGCGTCGTCACTTTGGCGGTCCTCATGGTCCAGCTTGTTTCAGCGGGAGGCGTCTACCCGGTCCCGGTAACTTCACTTCCGTTTCAGTGGATCCACCCCTTTGACCCCATGACTTACACGGTCAACGGCATGCGACAGCTCACTGTCGCGACCAGCGTCGACTCCAGGCTCTGGGTCGCCATTGCCGTACTTGTCGGCATTCTGGTGGTCTCGCTGTCAGTCAGTGCTTTCGCGGTGCGGCGCAACCGCCAGTACAACATGACTCGCCTTTATCCGCCAATCGAAGTGTGATCCGGCCCAACGCCGCATTTCCTGGCTGAAGGAGAGAGCTTGGGTTCCGATTCAGATCCGGTCGGCGAGCTGAGCCCGGACGGGGACGACCGTCTGGCCAGATTTGGCCCGATCGAAGATTCGACCGAAGGAGCTCAGCTGGTCGAAGCGCTGCTTCTGCTCGGTCGGCTCCTGCTGGCCAGCGGCGACGCCGTGAGTGACATCAACGTCCAGCTTAGATCCGCAGCCAGGTCCTGGGGGGCACCGGATGCCCAGTTCATCGTTCTGCCGAACCTGATGATGGCTTCGTTTGATCCCCAGCGCCCTGCCCACATCATGAGTCGCGACCTTGCCGCAGATCACCTGCGTCTCGACCAGGTAATCAAGGTGATGCACCTCGCTCGCCAGGCCCGTCTCGGCAAAATCGCTCCGGGTGAAGCGATCGACCAGCTTCACGAAATCGAAAACTCGAAGCTTCGGCGGCCAATCCTGCCTGAAGTCCTGGGCACCGTGACCATGACTTTCGGTGTCGCCCTGCTGTTCAGGCCAGACGACGCCACGATTCCGCTCTATCTGGGGCTCGGAGCGCTGGTCGGGCTGATCCAGGCGTTTTCCAACCGGGTTCCCGGACTTTCGGCAATCATGCCGGTTGTCATCGCTTTCATCGCTTCGGTGATCGCTTTCGCCGTCACCGGCAGCAAATACGATTCGGCGCCAATAGAAGCCCTGATCCCGGCGCTCACCATCCTGCTGCCCGGGGCCCTCCTGACCATGTCCGCGATCGATCTTGCTTCAGGAGAGGTGGTCAGCGGTTCCAGCAGGTTCCTTGAAGGAATGCTCCAGCTTGCCCTGCTCGCTTTCGGCATATTCGCTGCGGCGAGCCTTCTCGGAGTGCACCCTTCTTCCAGCGAAGGCCACGGCAGTGGATTTGCCTCATGGGTTCCCTGGCTCGGGGTACTCGTTTTCGCCGCCGGCGTTTCCCTGCGTGAAGCGGCCCCGCTGAAAATGTTCCCCTGGTTGCTGGTGGTTCTCTACCTGGCGCATTCGACGCAGTTGCTCGGCGATGCGCTGTTCGGACCGATCCTCTCCGGATTCTTCGCTGCGCTGGTGGTGGTCCCGGTCGTCCAGTACTTCGAGCGTTTCAAGACTGCTCCCCCGGCCTTTGCTCTCTTTCTTCCCGCCTTCCTGATGCTCGTTCCCGGTGCCCTCGGATTGCTGGGGGTCAGCGAGCTTGCCTCGATCGAACCGACCAACGGTATCGGCGGTCTGGTCAGCGCAATCTCGGCGATCCTCTCGATCGCATTGGGAATTCTGGTCGGCACAAGGGTCATGCGGATCATCGGGGCCGCACGCTCGGCCAGACAACAGCTTCAGCAGTCGATCAAGCTCCCGACGGGCTGGCCACGTCCTTGATCGAGGGACCAGAGCCGATGATATCTCGCGTCTTGAATTAGATATGTTGGACGTTAAATCAGTACCTAAATCAGTACCCATTATGAGAGGATCACTTGACTGCATCCGCAGATGAACCGCAGAAAACTCTGGCCGAGACCTATTTCACCAAGCCCGCCCGGGACGGCTCGCTCCCGATGGATGGTGTTCCCGCCAAGACTGCCCTGACGATGCTCCAGACCGAGATGATGCTCGATGGGGATCCGAACAAGAACCTCGCTACTTTCGTCACCACTTACATGGAACCGGAAGCAACGCAAGTGATCACCGAGAACCTCCACCGGAACTACATCGACCATGCGGAATACCCGCGTACGGCCGAGATCTCCAAGCGTTGCGTCCGGATGATCCATCACCTGTTCAACGGTCCGGGTGAACCCGATGCGCCGGGAACCGCCACGGTCGGATCCTCCGAAGCAGTGATGCTGGGCGGACTCGCAATGAAATGGCGCTGGAAGAAGAACCGGACCGACGCCGGTCTGTCCGACGCCAAGCCGAACCTGGTCTACGGTGGCGATGTTCACGTGGTCTGGGACAAGTTCTGCCGCTACTTCGACGTTGAACCTCGGAAGGTCGACATCCCCGTCGGCAAGACAACCGTGGGTGTCGATGAACTCGGCCCGCAGATCGACGAGAACACCATCGGTGTGGTCGGTGTGGTTGGAACCACTTTCACCGGCGAATGCGATGACGTTGTCGCTCTCAACAAGCACCTCCTCGAACTGAAGAACGACAAGGGCCTCGACGTGCCAATGCATATCGACGCCGCCAGTGGCGGTTTCGTCTTCCCGTTCTCTCACCCGGAATTCGAATGGGATTTCCGGCTCGAGTCAGTCAAGTCGATCAACGTTTCCGGCCACAAGTTCGGCCTGGTCTACCCCGGCGTCGGCTGGCTGATCCTGCGTGACGACGAGCAGATCCCTGAAGGCATCGTTTTCTACGAGGACTACCTCGGCGAAAAAGACGCAACCTTCACGCTGAACTTCTCGTGCAGCGCCTCGTTTGTGCTTGCCCAGTACTACATGTTCCTGCGCGAAGGCTTCAACGGATATTCGTCACTGGTCCGGGCGATGAACATAAATCGCGATCATCTTTCCGATCGCCTCAGCAAGATCGATGCGCTGACGATTCTGACCAGCGAACGTCCGATTCTTCCGCTGATGATCTGCAAGGTGAATGACGACGAAGGCTTCACCGGGACCGATCTGGTTGGAGAACTGGCCCGCCGCAACGGCTGGCTGGTCCCTGCGTACAAGATGCCGCCCAAGAACGACGAACAGCAGATTCTCCGCATGCTGATCAAGGTCAACCAGACCCGTGAACTGGGTGAAGCGCTGGCCGATGATTTCGAGGATTCGGTCGAGTTCCTGCGGGCGAAGCACGCGGCCGGAGATCTTTCCGGACCGAAGCCGGCAGCCCATTCCGGCCACGGCTACTAGGAGAAACCAGAATGTGTACATCACTTATCTACTCTGATGCCAATGGCGGCCAGTACCTGGGCCGCACACTGGAACTGGACGTCGACGAGGCCTATGCAGTCACCTTCATTCCCAAGGGGATGAAATTCTCCTCGGAAGTGGAGGGCCACGATCCCGTTGAGTACGAAGCGAAGCATCCGTTCATCGCGGTCGCCGCTCCTTCACGCATGCCCACAGCGGACAACCCACTGGGGGCGTCTGACCTGAAGGTTGTCGAAGGAATGAACCTGGCGGGAGTGACCTGCAGCCTGCTCGCATACCCGACTGCTGGTGGAACCGAAGAAGCTTCCGATGTGACCCGGTCGCTCATTCAGGCGACTGACATCGGTACGTGGGTCCTCGCGGGCTTCGGAGATGTCGATGAAGTGAAGGCCGGTCTGGAGGAACAGTCGATCTTCCTTACACGTCTCGCCATGGTTGGCGATTTGCCTTTCCCCTTCCACATCGCCGTTCATGACAAGAATGGCAAGGGGATCGTGATCGAGTGGCAGAACGGCAAGTTGACCGTTCACGACAACCCGGTCGGGGTAATGACGAACGGACCGGACTTCCAGTGGCACCTGACCAACATGGGCAACTGGACCCACCTGACCAACGTGGATTCGTCGAACGGCAAGTTCGGGGACCTCGACGTACGTCAGCCCGATTCGGGTATCGCCACCGCCTCCCTGCCGTCATCGAACACGGCAGTTGGCCGGTTCATTCGCGCGGCGTTCTACTCGAAGTTCACCGAGAAGACCGACGACCCGGATCAGGCGATGCTTGCACTGGCCCGGATCATGAACAATTTCGACCGGCCTCGTGGAGCCACGGTCGATCCGAAGACCGGTGCCGAAGGCATCAGTTTCGCCGGTGCAAGCCGTGGTGACGGCCCGCCGACCGAATACACCTCCTGGACCAACCTCTCCGATCTCAACCGGAGCAGGTTCATGGTCCGGACCTACGATTCATTCGGTTACACGGCCTTTGATCTGGCCGCGCTCGCCGAGAAGGACGAGATCATGCTGTCCTTGACCTCGAAGCTCGATCCGCTCGGCGGCGAAGGAACCGCAGCAATGGTTCCCGCTTCCGCTATCGGCTGACCGGTTCAATATTCATCGGTTTGGGGCGGCAGACAGGCTGCCGCCCCACAACCGCTCAGTTCTCACGACCAGGAGAGTTAGACAGCTATGTGCACACGCGTAATCTGGCCCGACGCCAACGGATCCGTAATCGTTGGCCGCAACATGGATTTTCACAAGGATCTGATGACGAACTTGTGGAAGTACCCACGCGGGGTCGAGCGCGATGACGGCGTCAATGGCGACCTGACCTGGACTTCGAAATACGGCAGTGTTGTCGCGGCTTCCTTCGACATGATCTCGGTGGACGGACTCAATGAAGAGGGCCTCGCAGGGCATGTGTTGTGGCTAGCGGAATCGGAGTTTGGCACCCCCGACGAATCACGAACCAAACTGAGCCAGGCCATCTGGATGCAGTACTTCCTCGATAACTTCGCCACCGTTGCCGAAGCAGTCGACTGGATCGCCGAGACCAACGTCCAGGTGGTGCAGATGATGGATCCGACCGGCGGCAAGCCGCCCGCAATCCACCTGGCCCTGGATGATGCCACCGGCGATTCATGCATCATCGAGTATGTGGACGGAAAGCCGAAGGTCTACCACAGCCCCGATTACAACGTGATGACAAATTCGCCCACCTTCGACCAGCAGATTGAGCTGGTAAAGAAGATCGACGGCCTTGGTGGCGACCAGCCTCTTCCCGGATCCACTCTGGCATCTGACCGCTTCGCGCGAGCTTCCTACTACGTGAGCCGACTGGCACAGCCGCAGACTCAGCTCGAAGCAATCGCCGCGATGTTCAGTGTCATTCGCAACGCGGCGCAGCCCTTCCGTGTCCCTGACCCGGGTAAGCCGGACGCATCGCAGACGATCTGGCAGACGGTCCTGGACCTGACCAACAAACGTTACGTCTTTGAGTCGACTACCCGGCCGAATATCGTCTGGGTTGATCTGGCCGACCTTGATTTCAGTGAAGGCTCCCCGCAGCTAAAGCTCGACCTCATCTCGCAACTCGCCCTGGAAGGTGGCCTGGCTGGCAACGTCAGCCAGCGCTTCGAGGACAAAGGACCGATGACCTTCCTCTCTCTCAAACTCGAGAAGCAGATGGCGGCAGCCGCAGCTGAGGCGCAGGCTTAAGCGAACCCGGGCTGCTCCTTGTCTCGCTACATTCAGGCGCTCGTGAGCTTGCTTGACGGCGTTGGCTGAGCATATTCCCCGGGTGTGAATATTCTGGCCTTATGACGAGCGCTCTTGGGCAGATCCGGATTCTCGATTTCTCCCGCGTTCTTGCGGGTCCGCTCGCAACCATGGTCCTGGCCGATCTGGGTGCCGAAGTCATCAAGGTCGAGCGCCCCGGGACTGGCGATGACACCCGGCAGTGGAAACCGCCGGTCGACGATCGTGGCAGCGCCACCTATTTCGAATCAGTAAATCGGAACAAGCGCAGCGTGACGCTCGATCTGCGGAAACCTGAGGACTTGG
Organism: Solirubrobacterales bacterium; assembly: GCA_049593795.1. Taxonomy (GTDB): domain Bacteria; phylum Actinomycetota; class Thermoleophilia; order Solirubrobacterales; family 70-9; genus 67-14. The sequence continues at coordinate 7,868 of JBAWHK010000015.1, read as the reverse complement.
ATTTCGCCAGGGGTCTCGCTGCCGAAGCCGATGTCCTGGTCGAGAACTTCCGTCCAGGCGTGATGGACCGTCTGGGACTCGGTTACGAGGATCTGAAACTCCACAACGAGGGTCTGATTTACACGTCGATCACCGGGTTTGGCTCTGGTGACGGAGCCCGGCTGCCCGGCTACGACCTGCTGGTCCAGGCGGCGGGCGGCCTGATGAGTATCACCGGCGAAGCCGAAGGTGAACCACAGAAAGTCGGTGTTGCCCTGGTTGATGTGATCGCAGGACTTTTTTCTGCCATCGGGATCCTTGCCGCAATCCAGCGACGCGAGGTTTCCGGCGTCGGGCAGAAGGTCGAAGTGGATTTGCTCTCGAGCCTGCTTGCCGGGCTGGTCAACCAGGCTTCGGCTTTCACGGTCGGCGGCGAAGTTCCTGGCCGGATGGGCAATGCCCATCCCAGCATCGCGCCGTATGAGCTGTATCCCTGTCTTGACGGTGAACTGGTGCTGGCGGTCGGAACTGACGGCCAATTCCAGGCGCTATGCGAAGTCCTGCCGAATGGCGGGGTACTCGCAAAGGATCCGCGCTTCCTGAGCAACGCGGTGCGGGTAGAGAACCGGGAAGAGCTGAAAGTCGAACTCAGCAGCCGTCTCGCTGAACGCAACGCGGCCGACTGGGTGGCCGCGTTGTCGGAAAAGAGCGTGCCGGCGGGCCTGGTCAACGACATCTCCGGGGCCTTCGCGTTCGCGTCTTCCCTGGGGCTCGATCCCACCGTCGACATCCCCGACGAAGACGGCAACATGATCAGCCTGGCCCGGAGTCCGATCGGACTATCGGAAAGCCCCGCCACCTACCGTTCAGCCCCACCGAAGCTGCGAGAAGCCTTGCCTCCGGACCGGATCACCTGGACCTGACCCCAGTTCCGGGTCGGGTTTGCCGCAGCATGGGCGGTGAAACCGACCCGGGGCGGTCTCTTCGCCTGCCTCACACCTTCCGGGTCGGTTTGGCCGCAGTATGGGCGGCGAAACCGACCCGGAACCTCGGGGGGGGTTGCTGGATGGTCTTCCACATAGAAAGGGCGCCCCCAGGGACGCCCTTTCTGGTGCTGCTCCAGGCCATCGGCCTGGGAATTCCTACTTGATGTGGTGTCCCGAGATGGCGCGTGAGATAACCAGGCGCTGGATCTCTGACGTGCCTTCGAAGATGTCGTAGATCTTCGCGTCACGGTGCATCCGCTCCACCGGGAACTCACGGGTGTAACCGTTGCCTCCGAGGATCTGGATGGCGCGTTCGGTGACCCAGGTGGCGACTTCGCCGGCCTTAAGTTTCGACATCGAACCTTCAGCCTGGGTGAACGGCACCTGGGTGCGTCCCATCCAGGAAGCGCGCCATACGAGCAGACGGGCGGCGTCGATTTCGACCTTCATGTCAGCGAGGGTGAAAGCGATCGCCTGATTCTCGATGATCGGCTTGCCGAACTGGACACGTTCCTGGGCGTAACCGAGGGCGTATTCGTAAGCGGCGCGGGCGATTCCGAGTGCCTGGGAGCCAACGATCGGGCGGCTGGCCTCGAAAGTTGCCATTGCGGCCTGACCCTTGGCCTTCTTGCCCTCACGGACACGGGCCAGGCGCTCGTCGAGCTTCTCCTTGCCACCGAGCAGGCAGTTACCGGGAATACGCACGTCGTCGAGATGGACATCAGCGGTGTGGGAAGCACGGATGCCGTGCTTCTTTACCTTCGCGCCCTGCTCACAACCGGGGGTGTTCGGCGGAATGATGAAAGCAGCATGGCCACGGGAGCCGAGTTCACGATCAACCGATGCGATCACGACGTGGACGTTGGCAATACCACCGTTGGTGGCCCATGCCTTCTGTCCGTTGATTACCCATTCGTCCTTGACTTCGTCGTACTTGGCAGTCGTACGAACGGCAGACACATCGGATCCGGCATCAGGCTCGGAGGCGCAGAACGCGGCGACCTTGATGTCGTCCTCGGTGCCGTAACACTGCGGGATCCACTCACCCATCTGTTCGGGCGTGCCCTGGCCGAAGATCGAGGCAACGGCAAGGCCGGTACCCATGATCGCCATGCCGATGCCGGCGTCGCCCCAGAACAGTTCTTCGTTGACGATCGGCAGCGTGAGCCCCGATTCATCGGCGAAGAACTGGGCGGTGCCTTCAAAGCCGTAAAGACCGATCTTGGCGGCCTCCTGCACGACGGGCCACGGAAACTCTTCTTTCTCGTCCCATTCGTGAGCGGCCGGACGGACTACGCCTTCGGCGAAGCCATGCACCCATTCCCGGATGTCTTTCTGATCCTGGCTCAGTTCGAGGCTGAACTTCGGCTTGTCATCAGCCGCTCCAGCCGTTTCTTCAAGCAGTTCTTCTGAAGTCTGTGTAGCTGTCATACAACAATGTTACATGGATCGATGTCGAGGTTATGTGACGTTGAACGAATAGCCGTTCACGCCGCAAACCCAATGCTGATGCGAATGATCCTCAGGCGGCCTGGGCCGTGCCGCCACCGAGCATCTCGTCCAGCTCGCTGCGCAGACCAGGTGACTGACGAACTTTGAAATCGGGCCCGAGCTTTAGACGGCGTTCGCGCTCACCGTTCACCACGACCAGAACGACTTCGTTTTCACCACGATGATGGTCGAAGATGACTTTCAGTTCTTCGAGTGCGTCCATTGAAAGCTGGCCCGAATCGACCTTGACCGTGAACGGTTCGTTCTTGCGGGCCTGCTGCTCGATTGCCCTTTCGATCTCCGCCGGTTTCGGATTGAAGTTCTCGGCGTTCTGGACGACCAGCTTGGTCCCCTTCTCGGTTTGATCAACGCGTCCTTTGACCAGAACGACTTCGTCAAGCTGAATGGCCTGGGACTTCTCCGACTGATCGGCCTTGAACACGATCAGTTCAACTTCGGACTCGATGTCGCTGAGCGTCGCAAACGCCATTTGCGAACCGCTCTTGGTCCGCAGCTTCTTGTATTCGGTGATGATGCCGCCGACCGTGACCCAGGAACCGTCTTCACGCTTGCCGAGCTCCGAAAGTTTGCAGTCGGACCTGGCGAGAATGGCTTCACGCAGACCATCGAGAGGGTGCGACGAAAGAAAGGTGCCCAGCGTCTCTTTTTCAAGGGCGAGGATTTCTTTCTGATCGAAATCAACCTCGGTTATCGGCGGGTGCTGTACCCCACTGCCGGCCGAACCGTCATCGCCACCCATGTCGAAAATGGATCCCTGGCCCAGATGGGCGTCCGACTGGACCTTGTTGCCGGATGACTGCGCTTCCGGGAGAACTTCCAGCATTCCTTTGCGGGACCCGGGCAAAGCATCAAAAGCTCCGCATTTGATCAGGCATTCGATCGCCCGTTTGTTCACCGCGCGGGAATCGGCCCGTTCGCAGAAATCCCAGAGCGACTCGAACGGCTTCTCTTCGCGGGCCTGGCAGATCGCTTCGACCGCGGCGTAACCGACGTTCTTCACGGCATCGAGACCGAAAACGATGTTCGACCCGTCCACCACGAAACTGTGATCGGAAATGTTGATGTCCGGAGGCATCACCTTGATTCCCATCTCGGCACAACGCGAGATGTACCCGGGAACCTTGTCCTTGGTGTTCATCACCGACGAAATCACGGCAGCCATGTATTCCGACGGGTAGTTCGCCTTCAGATAGGCGGTCCGGTAGGAAATCAGCGCGTAACAGGCGGCATGGGACTTGTTGAAGGAATAGTCGGCCGCGGCAGTCATCGAGCCCCAGAGACTGTTCGAGACCGAGAGGTCAGTTCCGGAAGCAGCCGTGCCCTCCATGAACATGTCCTTCATCTTGGCCATCATGTCGCGCTTCTTCTTGCCGATCGCCTTTCGCAGATCGTCCGATTCGGCCGGCGAGAAACCGCCCAGCTTCTTCGAGATTTCCATCAGCTGTTCCTGATAGACGAGGCAGCCGTACGTTCCTTCGGTGATGTCTTTCAGGCGCGGGTCGGCGTATTCGACCGTGCTCGGGTCGGCCTTGCCGCGCGAATAACGCGGGATCTCCGCCATGGCACCGGGACGGTAGAGCGCAACCAGGGCGATCAGGTCGTTCAGTTCGGTCGGACTGACCTGACGCATGGCTTCGCGCATGCCTTCCGATTCGAACTGGAACACACCGGTCGAGTCTCCGGCGGCAAGCATCCGGTAGGTCTTCTCGTCATCGAGCGGAATCTCGCCGATGTCGATCTCAACCCCCTTCGAACGGCTGATGATCTCGATCGCATCGTCGATGACGTCAAGGTTTCGCAGGCCCAGGAAATCCATCTTGAGCAGACCCATTTCCTCGACCGGGTTCATCGAGTACTGGGTCACCGTCTTGTACTGCTTTACCGGTTTTCCGTTTTCGTCTTTCGCCGCGGCGGCCGACTTGTCTTCGACCAGCTGCAGCGGCACGATTTCCTTGAGCGGGCGCCCGGAGATGACCACTGCCGCGGCATGGATCGAGGTGTTGCGGATCTTGCCTTCGAGTCCGCGGGCGGTATCGATCACTTTGGCGGCATCAGCGTCGGAGTCGTAAGTCTTTTTGAGGTCCTCGCCCTGCTTCAGGCAATCCTTGAATGAAGGTGAACGGCCCATCACCGGTTCCGGGATCAGTTTGGCGAGGGTGTCGCCCATCTTGTAGTCGTATCCGTGGACCCGGGCCGCGTCACGGATCGCTGCCCGCGGTGCCATCTTGCCGAAGGTAATGATCTGGGCGACCGAATCCGAGCCGTATTTGGCGGTCACGTACTGGATCATGCGGTCGCGTCCGCGGACCGAGAAATCGATGTCGATATCCGGCATCGACTTACGGCCCGGGTTCAGGAACCGTTCGAAGAAGAGGTCATGCTCGACCGGATCGATGTCGGTGATGCCCAGTGAGTAGGAAACGATCGAGCCAGCCGCTGAACCACGTCCCGGACCGACCGAGATGTTGTTTTCCTTGGCGTACTTGATGAAATCCCAGACGATCAGGAAGTAATCGGGGAAGCCCATCTCCTCGATCACCCCGAGTTCGAAATCAAGTCGTTCCAGTGCCACTGACGGGACCGGATCGCCGTAACGCTCCTTGAGTCCTTCGAGGGCGATCCGCCGCAGCACGACCCGCGAGTCCTCGTCGTTCTCGGTGGGGAACTTCGGCAGGAGGATCTCGCCGAGCGGGATCTCGACGTTGCAGCGTTCGGCGACCTCGAGGGTCATCGGCACAGCTTCCGGCCACTCGGTGAAAGCGGCCGTCATCTCCCCCGCATCCTTGAGATAGAACTCATTCGTGTCGAAGGTCATCTTCGGCGCGTCGAGGGTCGACTTGGTCTGCACGCAGAGCAGCGCCGTGTGGTTCGTGTAGTCCTCACGCCGCAGGTAATGGACATCGGCCGTCGCGACCAAGGGGCGTCCAACCTCCCGTGCGATCCGGGCGATCTGCTCGTTTGCCTTGTCCTGGTCGTCGATCCCGTTTTTCTGGACCTCCATGTAGACCTGATCGGGGCCGAAGACCTGCATCAGTTCGTCGAGGTGACGGCGGGCTTCGTCCGGCCGGTCCTCGACCAGGCGTTTCACAAAACGGGCCTGGAGGCAACCGGTGAGGACAATCACTCCCTCGGAGTGACGATCGAGCAGTTCCATGTCGATGTTGGCCTTGCCGCGATGCATGCCCTCGAGGAAACCTTCCGAACTGAGTTCGACCAGGTTGCGGAAGCCGACGTCGTTCTCGGCGAGAAGGGTCAGGTGGTTGCGTTCATATTTCGGCATCTGTTTGACCGAGTGGCGGTCATCCACGTAATACGCCTCGATGCCGAGGATCGGCTTCACGTCATTCTCGCGACAGGCTTTGTACATGTCGAGAGCACCGTTCATCACGCCGTGGTCGGTCAGGCTGAGCGCCGGCATGTCCAGTTCTGCCGCACGGGCTGCCATTTCCTTGATGTTGCACGCGCCATCCAGCACCGAATGTTCGCTGTGAACATGCAGATGTGCGACCTGCGGAGCGGATGGAGATGAGTTACTCACGGAGGATCATTGTGGCAACTCGGTCAGACATCAACCGATGCATATCGGGCCGATTTCCGGACTTTGCGGGGTGCGAATATCATCACTTCAATGATCTATCTGTTGAGACATGGTGAAGCCGAACCGGAAAGTGCCGGAGGGGACTCAGCCAGGCGCCTTACCGCCAAAGGGGAAACCCAGGCAGCGAATGCCGGACGGGCGCTGGCGGCGCTCGGGATAAAGCTCGACAGCTGCCTGACTAGCCCTCGGGTGAGGGCCAGGGATACCGCCGAACTCGCCTGCCATTCACTGACCGTGAAGCCGGAAATCGTCGAATCGATCGGTTACGGCGAGTACGACACCGTGGATCTGGCCGCGGGCCGCGGCGAAATGCTGCTGGTCGGCCACGAACCGGTGCTCTCGATGGAAGTAGCGCGCCTGACCGGCGCCAGGATCAAAATGAAAAAGGGCGGCCTGGTGATCCTTGAGCCCAACCTGCTCCGGGCTCTGCTGCGACCAGCCGAGCTTGCCGCAATCGCGGGTGCTGCCGGGGACTGACGGCCGGCTCTCCGATCAGCCGCAGACCCAGGGAGCTGTCCCTGAGTCAGCGTAAATCAGGGCCGCAATGCGGTCCTGTTCAGCTTTCGACGCTTCGTGCGGCAGGCCCTTGCCCCCGTAGGCTTCCCAGGTTGCCGGCATGATCTGGTACGCGCCCCCTGCTCCGCTGGACGGGTTGAGTGCCGCGTAATTGCCACCGGACTCGCACATCACGATGTAGGTCGGGATCGAGTAGGGGCCTCCGAGCTGTTCATCAACCTGCTCTTCGGCTTCTACCGGGGGCACGGCTTCAGCTTTTTCGATCTGTTTCTGCCAGCCGTTGATGTCGGACTTCAGTTCGGTGATCTCGGATTGGCGTGAACTGTTTACCGACGCCAGCCGGGCCGCACTTGATTCAGCCGTGGCGCGAGCCGCACTGATTCCGGCCTGGGCGGCCGCCAGTTCAGCGTTGTGAGCATCCACCCTGCTTTTGAGAAGGGTGAGATCGGCTGTCTGGCCCCGGAAATCATTCCTGACCGATCGAACCCGCTCGGCCAGCCTCTGGTCAGCTTCCTGGATCGCCAGCAGATATTCCCGCTGGGACGCGAGCTCACCGAAATCACCGGCACCGAGGGCAAGGTCAATCATGTCGGGGGTACCGGACATGTACATCGCGACCAGCCGGTCGGCCAGCAGCTTCTCGGCACGGTTCAGGCGCTTGCGCGCGTCTTCCAGTTCCTGCTCCGAAGTGCTCACCCGTTCACCCAGCACGGCGGAGCGCTCAGCCCCGTTGGCGATCAGTCCGCCAAGTTCCGATTCGCGGGATGCCGCGGCTTCGGCTTTCGCCTGGGCGGCGTCAAGTTCGGATCGGTTCTGGTTCAGCGACTGCGAAACCTGCTCGATCCTGTCCCTTGCGTCCGCTGATTTCTGTTCGAGGTTTCCGGGGGCTGCCTGCGCCGAACCCAGCGCCGCGACGCAGACGAACATGACCGCCGAAGCGGCCAGGAATGTCGATCGTTTCCCGCTCAAACCGAAGGCCTGAACGGGGATATGAGGGTGTGAGTTGAAACCAAAGCCAACTCACACCGTAACTAACGTCCCCGCCCGGCTCCCTGAACCGGGCGGCCCCCGCAAGATCCTTTGCGAAAGCAGGTTTCGCGACTTCGGTGATTCAGCCTTCGGGAACGTCCCGTGTGGCCAGGTATCCGGCTACGCCAACGGCGGTAACCCCGACGGCCACTGCCGCGCTGCCAACGAGGGCGGTCCTCAGGACGAACTTGCGTTTCAGGAAAATCCAGCCGAACTTGACGACAGCTCGGCCGATCAGGGTGTAGATC
>JBAWHK010000014.1:0-11601 GCA_049593795.1 Solirubrobacterales bacterium | reverse complement strand
GGCGAAGTCCTCGCGGCGGGCGCCCGCCGGATCTGTGTGGTCAGGGCCCTGCGCAATGCGGCCGACCCAACCGCGGTTGCCGAGCATTTGCGCAGCGCCTTCGCTGCAGTCGGAGAGGAGATCGCGCCCGGTGGCTGATTCAGCCGATTCTCCGCGCCGTTCAGGCCGCCGCAAAAGTCGGCCGGGCACCGAACGACTCTCCCCCAACGGGAACGCTCCAGGGGAAACCAACGAGTCCGGTGACGGCGCCGACCGGATGAAGGCCGGTTACGCCAAAGCAGAAGTCAAGAACCAGAAAGTGCGTGAATCGCTCGAGCCCCTGGCTGAAGGGCAGCGCCCAACTGTGGTCACGGTCGGGGCGGTCTGCGCCCTGGTGGTGTCACTACTCCTCTGGGGATCGTCCCTGGTCGCCCTCGTCACCGGCGCGAAAGTCAATGGTGAAGACGTGAACATCGCGCAATGGGTCAGCCTCGCGGCCGTTTTCACATTGTTGGCCTGGGGCATGTGGAAAGCCAAGTACTGGGCTGTGCTTGGATTCCAGATGCTGCTGGTGCTGCTGATCCTGGCCGGAATCCTCGGACTTGTTGTCGCTGGCACGCTGCTGCAGATGGTCAGCACCGCCCTGCTGACCTTCGGGCTCTGCCTGCTTTTCTGGTTCATGGTCAAAGCCATGGCGCGAATCCAGATGCCCGACGGCCCGAAGCGCAACTGAAGCGCCAACGCAACTTCACGCCTTCCCGGTAGTTTCAGTTTCATATGACCACCTTCCGTTTCTTCCGCCTGCTCCCAGTCGGCCTGCTCGCCGCAATCACCCTGCTCTTCGGTGCCGTCGCCCCGGCGAACGCCGAATACACACCGGAGCAGCGCCAGCAATACTTCGATTCCGGCAAATACACGCAGGATCTCGATTTCGTGACTGACCGGGCCCGCAAGTTCATCATCGAACGCACCCAGCCGACTATCAAGATCGTCAGGAAGTGCAACGCGAAGGGTTTCCGGCTCGGCAAGGCTGACCCGGGCGCCAATCCCGCTGCCGACTACACCATTCCGGTAACCGTGCCGAAACGCCAGCTGCCGGACAAGATCGTGAAAGCCCCGAAAGCGGGCCTCGGTCCGGTAACTGATCCGAAATCACCGAAGATCCGGTATCCCAAAGCGAAGAAAGCAAAGCGCATCACCAAGAAGCGCTGCAAGAACATGCCGAAGCTCGCGATCGCGATGGACATGGATGAAACCGCCGCCTCGAGCTACCTGTACGGCTCTGACACACCGGACTACGGCGCCCATGAACTCGACCACCTGCTCGCCGGCGACCAGACCGCGATTCCGCAGATGCGGAAGATTTACAAGCTCGCCAAAAAACGTGGCGTCGCTGCTTTCGTCATCACTGCCCGCCCCGACACCGAGCAGCTCCGGGCCGGCGCTGAAGCCAACCTGAACGCCATTGGTTACACCGCCCTCTCCGGTCTTTACATGAAACCGCCGACCGCCCCGGACAAAGGAACCGTCAAGAACTCGCAGCGCGCCGAAATCGTCAAACGACGCGGTTACAAGCTGATCGCGATGTTCGGTGACCAGAACTCCGACCTGAGAACCGGTTTCTTCGAGCGGGGCTTCAAGTTCCAGAGCGCAGTCAAGCCTGATCAGGACTAGTCCGTCCGTTTCACCCCACATGGTTCCGCACAGTCGGCCCACCGATATCGCGGAACCATGTGGAGGCAGTTCGGTAGTCTCGGCTGACAATGGCTGAGAACTCTTTTGACGTAATCGTAATCGGGGGTGGACCGGGCGGATACGTTGCCGCAATCAGGGCCGCTCAACTGGGCAAGGCAACCGCTGTGGTCGAGAAGGACAAGGCTGGCGGACGCTGCCTCAACTACGCCTGCATCCCTGCCAAGACCATGCTTCACACCGCTGAAGTTTTCGATGACGCGCAGAACAGCGCCGATATCGGGGTCAAAGTCACCGGTGCCGAACTGGACTGGGAAGCGCTCGGTAAACGTCGCACCGAGGTTTCAGCTGGCCTCGAAGGCGGGGTATCCGGCCTTTTCAAGAACAACAAGATCGAGTTCATCGCGGGTGTCGGCAGCCTGACCGCTGACGGCAACGTCGAAGTGGACGGCACCACCTATGAAGCCGGCAAAGTGATTATCGCTACCGGTTCCGTTGCGCAGTCAATCCCCGGTGTTGAATTCGGTGACCGGGTGCTTGACACCTGGGGCGCCTGGTCTTTGCCGGAGCAGCCGAAATCGATCGCTGTGGTTGGCGCCGGGGCTTCCGGGTCCGAACTCGCTTCCGCTTACATCCGTTACGGAACGGACGTCAAGCTGATCGAAATGCTGCCGCAGATCCTTCCCGCTGAAGACAAGGATGCGGTCCGGGTTGTCGAACGCACCTTCAAGAAGCAGGGCATCGAAATTTCGACCGGCACCCCGGTCGAGAACGTCGAGGTTGGTTCCGATTCGGTCAAGTTCACTTACGGCGACAATTCGGCCGAGGTCGACTACCTGATGATCGCCGGTGGCCGTGCGCCCGACGTCGAAGCACTGAACCTCGATGCGGCCGGCATCAAACTTGGCGATGACGGCAAGATCGAGATCGATGAATACCAGCGCACCTCGAAAGAGAACATCTACGCGATCGGCGACATCGTTCGTGGTCCCGCACTCGCCCATAAAGCGATGGAAGAAGGAATCGTCGCGGCCGGTCATGCCAGCGGCGAAGAGGTCCATCCGGTGAACATCGATCTGGTTCCCGGTGCGACTTTCTGCCACCCCCAGGTAGCGAGCGTCGGCTTGACCGAAGCCCAGGCCAAAGAGCAGGGCCTCGACGTCAAAACCGGCAAGTTCAAACTTGGCGGGGTTGGTGCCGGTTCGGTCTACGACGACCGTGACGGCATGGTCAAACTGGTGGTCGACAAGAAGTACGGCGAGATCGTCGGTGCCCACATCGTCGGCAACCGTGCCTGCGACATGATCGCCGAACTGGTCGCCGTGATGGCCCTCGAAGGCGGAAACCAGGAACTCTCGTTCATCATGCACCCGCACCCGACAATCTCGGAAGCGGTCCTGGAAGCCTCACGCGCCGTCGACAAGTGGGCCACACACGCCTGAGCGGATCCGCTCAGGCGACAAACTGCTTCATTTCACGCTCAACGCGTGTCGTCTCCAGCTCATATTCGGACAGGCACGCTGTAACGGATTCAGCGTCGCCGGCCTTGGCGGCGGCCTCAAGCTCCGCCAGGATTTCGGCCAGCCGGATGGCGCCAAGCATCGCTGTGCTTGATTTCATCCGGTGCGATTGTTCGGACAGCCCGGCCATGTCCCCACTGCCAGCCAGTTCATGAAGCCTGAGTGATTCTTTCGGCAATTTGCCGAGGTACATGGTCATGATCCTGGCGACGGCTTCCGGCCCGCCCATGTCCCGGTCGAGACCACCAAGGACCTGCTGATCAAGGCTTTTCATGTCTGGAGGATATCTGCCGGGACTGTCCTGATCCGGGGCAGCTTCCGAACTGGCGATAACGTGGGCTCGCGGGACCCGTCAAACGCCGAATTGAAACCGGAGTCACCACAAATTTGAGTTCCCCCGTTTCTGCCCCACGCATACTCGTCGTTGAAGATGACGAAATCGTTGCCGCCCTGACCACCGAAATGCTCGGTTCGGCCGGCGAAGTCGAGTGGGCTGCGAACGGTGAAGCTGCCATCGCGATGCTCGCTACAACCGACTGGGATCTGATCGTGGTCGACATCGGCCTGCCCGGGATGAGCGGCATCGAATTGATCAAGGAGATCAAACGCGGCAACTCCCTGGCTTCCACCTTGATCCTGACCGGTGATGCGAGTTTCGACAATGCGGTCGAAGCGATGCGGGCAGGAGCCGACGATTTCATGTCCAAGCCGGTCGACGGATCCGAACTGATCGCGAAAGTCGGTGAACTCACCGCCATCACCAGCCGTCGGAAAGCCGAGAAGCGCGAAGTCGTTCTCGCGGTCGGTGCGCACCCTGACGATGTTGAGATCGGGGTCGGCGGCATCCTCCTGAAACACGCCGCGGCCGGCGACACGGTTGCGGTACTCACCCTTACCGGTGGCGAGCAGGGAGGCGACACCGAAGCTCGTGCGGCCGAGTCACTCGAGGCGGCGAGGATGATGTCCGCCAACCTGTTTCACCGTGACCTGGTCGACACCAGTGTCAGCGACGGCGGCAACACGATCGGCGCGATCAAAGAAGTAATCGACCGGGTCTCGCCAACCACGATCTACACCCACACTTCCAAAGACGTCCACCAGGACCACCGAAACGTACACAGCGCCACCCTGGTGGCTGCCCGGGGCATTCCGCGGATCTACTGTTACCAGGCACCCTCAACGACAGTTGAGTTCAAACCGACCAAATTCATCGCCGTTGACGACTACATCGACGCCAAGCTGGATGTGATCAAGGCTTACGACTCACAGGTCCAGGTGCGGGCCTACCTCGAACCTGACCTCCTACGGTCAACCGCTCGGTACTGGAGCCGTTTTTCGCAATGCACGTACGTCGAACCGCTGGAAGTCATAAGGGAGAGCGACCATGGCTGATCCGAAAATCCTGATCACCGGCACCGGTGGACCATCGGGGATCTCCATCCTCAAAGACCTGGAAGACGGGCCATACAAGCTCTATTCCGGCGACATCGACCCGTATGCCACCGGTCTCTACCTGGTTCCGGAGCCGCAGCGGACACTTCTGCCCCGCGGCGACGACCGGCACTTCGTCGACGTCGTGCGCCAGTTCTGCGAATCACTCGATATCGATGTCCTGATCCCCACGGTCGACACCGAACTGCTGCCACTGGCAAGGAGAGCAGACGAGTTCAAGGCAATCGGGACCGAGCTGGTCATCGCGTCACAGGAGACCCTCGAAGTCTGTCTCGACAAATGGAAACTCCATGAACGGTGTGAAGGATCCGTCCGGGTTCCGGCCACGGTGGTCGTCGATGAAAACTTCAACCCGGCCACGATAGATCTGCCGGTGATCGTGAAACCGCGCACCGGGAGCGGCTCCCGGGGCATCCGGCTGATCGAGGAGATCCGCGACCTCGAACAGCTCGAACGTGACAGTTCACTGCTGGTTCAGGAACTTCTTCCCGGACCGGAGTTCTCACTCGATGTTTTCGCCAGCCGCTCCGGAGAAGTACTGGCGGTGGTTCCTCGTGAACGACTCAAGGTCGATTCCGGCATCGCCATCACCGGCCGCACCACGCACGACGAATCCCTGGAACAGTTCGGTGCCGACGTTGCCCGGTTGATCGGCCTGAACACGGTCGCCAACGTGCAGGCGAAAGAAGCGTCGGAAGGGGTGCCGGCGCTCCTTGAAGTCAACCCGCGTTTTCCCGGAACCATGCCCCTGACCATTGCCAGTGGGGTCGACATGCCAAAACTCGCGGTGGACGAAGCCCTCGGCAAAGACCTGCCATCAGGCCCGATTCCGTTCCGTGACATCGCCATGGTTCGACATTTCGACGAGCACATCTTCGACTTCTCCGAAATACAGACGATGATCAAGCGGCAACCATGAACACCGCCGCGGTTCCAAAACAGGACATGCATGTCCACTCCACCTTCTCCGATGGCAACAATACGATCGAAGAGAACATCGAAGAAGCCGAATCGCTTGGTCTGGCTTCCCTTACCTGCGTCGACCATGTGCGGGCCGACACCGAATACCTGCCTGACTACGTCGCTGCAATCCAGCGACTGCGCCCGACGACCGAAATCGAACTGATTTGCGGCATCGAAGCAAAACTCCTTGACACCTCCGGGACCCTTGATCTACCGCCGGTTCCTGAAGGCGTGGATCGCATTTACGCGGCCGACCACCAGGTACCACTGGAGGACGGACCGCACCACCCGCGTGAAGTGAAACTGGAAATCGAATCCGGCGATCGCGATGCCGCCGGGGTCATCAGCGCGATCATCGAATCAACTACCAACGCTGCCCGCAGACACAGGAACATGGTGATTGCCCACATGTTCAGCCTGCTGCCCAAGCTCGGCCTTTCCGAAAGTGACGTGCCGGCAGGATCACTCGATGAATTGGCCCGGGTAACCGCGGAGACCCGGAACATGATCGAAATTTCAGAGCGTTGGCGCTGCCCCACGGCAGCAACCCTTCGACCTTTCGTCGACCATGGCGTAACTGTGCTGATGAGCACCGACAGCCACAAACGGGAACACATCGGCCGTTACGAATTCGGTGCGGAGGTCTGGCGGCAGCTGCAATGAACGAGCGTCGTTCCCCGGACGCCCCGCAGGTGGAACGTCGTACAAACCGGCGCCGCGGCAGCCTGCTCCTGCTGGTGGGGTCGCTACTCGCGGTCACATCGATCCTGATTGCCGCGATGTTCGCGATCCTGATCCTCTCGGCAGTCAACCTGCGTTCCGAAATCAACAGCGCCAGTGAATCAGCCAATCTGCTGCTGGCTACGTCCGCCGCCGAAAGGGCAGTAGTTGACCTCGAAACCGGTTTGCGCGGCGTTCTGCTGACCGGTGACGAAACTTTCCTCGAGCCGTACGAAAAGGGGCTGGCCACCCTGCCGGAGCAGCAGGATCTGATGGCGGAATACGCCGACAGCGACTCCGAGAAGGAGCAGGTGTCGGCCCTGAACTCCGCCATTGATTTCTACGTTGACCAGTACGCCGAAGTCACGGCCGCGCAACTGTCCGCAGGAAAAACCAGACAGGTCCGCTCCGGACTCACGACGGGCAAAGCCTACGTCGATGATCTCCGGCTCCAGTTCGATGAAATCAACTCGGTTCAGGACGATGTAGTCACCGCCCAACGGGCCAACGCCCGGGAAGTCGCTGATCGTGCCCTGATCTTCGCTTCGATCGGCCTGGTCGGGTCGCTCGTCCTGCTGATCAGCCTCTCCAGGTACATCCGGTTGCGTGTACTTCGACCGATCCGTGGAGTTGCCAGGGCCGCGCGTGAACTCAGCAACGGAGACCTCGAGACACGGGTACCCACCGGCGGCCGGGGCGAGATCGGAACCCTGGCCCATTCATTCAACCGAATGGCCGACTCGCTCCAGAAACGGAGGGTCGAGCTCACAAAAACCAACCAGGAACTCGAAGAAGCAATCAAAGGGGTCGAAGAGGCATCCCGGCTGAAATCAGCATTCCTGGCGAACATGAGCCACGAGATCCGCACACCGCTGAACGGCGTGATGGGAATGACCACCCTGCTCGACCAGACCGAACTGGATCCCGAGCAGCGGGAGTACGTACGCACCGCCCGGGCTTCCGGGGACGCGCTGATGATGGTAATCAACGACATCCTTGACTTCTCCAAGATCGAAGCCGGGAAACTCGAGGTGGATCCACACGATTTTGACCTGCATCAGGCGATCGATGCAGCCTGTGACGTGGTGTCGACCGCGGCCCGGAAAAAGGGCCTTCTGCTGCACGCGTTTACCGATCCGGAAATCCCGGCGTCGGTCAATGGTGACCGCGGACGCTTCATGCAGATTCTGACCAACTTGATGACCAACGCAATCAAGTTCACCGGAGAAGGCGAAATCGTGGTTGAGGCAGTTCCGGGCGAACGCACCGCCCTCGGATCCCACGTGATTTTCCGTGTTCGTGACACCGGCATCGGAATCGAACCTGAGGTGGTTGAAACGCTCTTTGACGCATTCACGCAAGCTGATGTGAGCACAACGAGGCGATTCGGTGGCAGCGGCCTCGGACTGGCGATCAGCTTTGAACTGGCCCGTCTGATGGGCGGCACGATCACGGTGGAAAGCGAAGTCGGCGTCGGAAGCGTCTTCACCCTGGATCTGCCGTTCGGGAACCCGAGCGGTGACCGGGAACGACCTTCCGCCCAATCGGAATTGCGTGGGCTCAAAGTCCTGATCGCCGATCCCGACAAAACCGGTCGCGGCATACTCGACTCCTACACCACCGCCTGGGGCATGCGCGCCAGCACAGTCGCCGACTCCGAAGGCACGATGGACCTGCTCCATGACGCGGCAGTTGTCGGCCAGCCCTTCGACCTGATCCTGCTGGACTCGTCACTGGATTCAATCGGGGGACGAACGATCGCCGAGCGAATCAGCGAATCGCCGTCGCTGCGATCAGTCAAAATCGTGATGATCGCCAACTCCCGGATCGAGGCGGCGAAAGAATCAGAGACCTCCAACATGGTCTACCTTGCCCGGCCGGTCAGCCAGTCGCGACTGCTCGACACGATCGCTTCCACGATGCACACCAGTCGCGAAACGGTGACCGCCCCCGAAACCAAGAGGGGCTGGGTGCCAGGGACCGGTCGGATCCTGATGACCGAAGACAACGAAATCAACCAGTTCTTCCTGAGCGAGGTTCTCTCCGGCAAGGGCTACAGCTTTGAGATCGCTTCGAACGGAGTCGAGGCGCTGGAGATGCTGGCGGCTGACGATTCGAACTTCGATTTGGTGCTGATGGACTGCCAGATGCCGGAACTCGACGGATACGACGCAACCAGACAGCTCAGGCTCCGCGAAGTGGACCAGGATCTACCGCACATGCCGGTGATCGCGATGACCGCCCACGCGATGGAAGGTGACCGTGAAAAATGCCTGGCCGCCGGCATGGATGACTACCTGGCGAAGCCTCTGCAGGTGGAAGAACTCGATCGGGTTCTGGCTCAATGGCTGCCTGAAGCCGACGCCTGACGTTCAGCCCAGGAAATACCTGATTGCGAGCACCGCGAGGACAAGCAGCAAAACAATGAACTCCTTGGGCACGAGACCACGCTCGAAATTCCGGTCACGCTGCATCTCGTCATCGTAGTTCCAGGGTTCCTGGCTCATCGGGCATCCACCGAAACCTGTCCCGACTTTTCGGTTTTGTCCCACTTGGCCTCGGCACCCTGGATTTCCTTGATGTAGGCAACGAAGGTAATGACTGAAAGCAGTGGCCCGTAGCCCGATATGTAGAGCAGAAGCGGGGAGATCCGCCGTAGGCCGGCGCGGGTCTCGAACACCTTCGCCAGCCAGGCCACCACCATCGAAAGTGTCAGCCAGAGGTACGCGAAAAGCACGAAGACCTGCTCGGCGGTACCGGTCAGCGGCACCCCGGCCGAAGCCGCCAGGTCAGGGACATGGGTTTCGAACAGAGGGGGATAGCAAGTCGCGATGATGATGCTCAGGGAAACGAATCCCGGGAACAGGATGCCCTGCAGCCAGCAGCGACGGGCGGTCTCGGTATCGATCATCAAGGTGTAGGAGGTCACGATCACATAGGTGACCGCATTGATCATCCAGAGAGCCCGGAAAACTTCCAGCGAGTAGCCGTAGTCAACGATGAACAGGGTCACCAGCGCCACCGATGAACTGATCATGAAAAGTGGCATGAGGAAGGTCGAGAACCAGAACAGGCCGAAGCTGATCCCGCCAAGGCGTCCGCCCCGCCTGCGGTTGAACCAGACCCCTTTGAACCGCTTGTTCACCTGGACGTTGCCGCGGGCCCAGCGCAAACGCTGTTTCCAGAGGCCGCCGATGTCACCGGGTTCTTCCGCCCACACGGTTGCGTTGCCTTCGAAGATCGCGCGGCGACCGTTCAACTGGGTCAGGAATGTGGTGATCGTGTCTTCCGCCAGGGTGCTGGTATCGATCCGGCCACCGATCGATTCAAGGGAAACCCGCGAGTGAAGCTGGGCCCCGCCCGCGAGGCAGGCCATCGCCCCGAGCACGTTCTGGGTGCGGCGAGCTGCGGCCTGCGCTGTCACGTATTCGAAACCGATGAACTTCTTCAGATAATTGGCCTTCTGGCTTCCTTCCTTGATGTAGGCAGTGACCGCCCCGACCTCCGGGTCGGCCAGATGTCGCGTCATTTTGCGCAGCGCCTTTCGATCAAAGATCACATCGGCATCGATGATCAGAATGGCTTCCGCCCAGTCTTCAGCAAGGATGACTTCGAGCCCGTGGTTGAGCGTGTGGGCCTTGCCCTGGCCACCGTTCTCCCGGCGCAGATGGAAAACCCAGCCCGGATGAAGAGCTTGTTTTTCCTGAAGGATCTCGGGGGTTCCGTCATCGCTGCCGTCATCGACCACGTAGATCCGAAGCGAATCGCCGGGGTACTGGAGTTCCATCAGACGGTCAACCGTGTCACCGATCACTGCCGCTTCGTTCCAGGCGGGAACGAGAACCGCTGTCCGGGGGGTGAAGTCCTCCGCCCGGTCCAGATGGTTACGGATTCCATGGACGCCGATCAGCGTGTATTGCCAGCACCCCGCAAGGAGGGGCAGTGCGCCGGCAAGAACGAAACCGACCAGAACTCCGATTGCGAGATCGGGGAGCAGGTCACCCATCCCTTCAGACTACGAGGCTGCCGCAACGCCAAGCGGCGCCCCTCGCGAGGCGCCGCCTGGCACAACGTCGTTTGACGAGTTCGATCCGGCTAGCCCTTCACTTTGTAGATCGTTCCGGTGAAGTCCCCGGTGTAGACGTTTCCTTTGTGCGTTGTCACCGAAAGAACCGGCGCGGCAAAACCGGTGAGGAACGGTTTGATCCCGGTGCCGTCAGTCTTCATCTGCATTACCTGGCCGGCGCTGAAAAGGGCGACGTACAGTTTGTTCCCGTTGGCGGCAATGCCCATCGGTGACTGTTGCGCGAGTGCTTCCTCGTCGCCCTGCTTGACCGGAACGGGATCGAGCTTGACCAACGGTTCGGTGAATCCGGCACAGTTCGCGGTTGCTGCCCAGTCGCAGGCCGCAAATCCGTAGTCGTCCCCCGGGGCGGCGTTGACGATCAGGTCCGGCGCGCCGTTGCCAATCGGAAGGTCCGGCCCGAGAACGGAAACGAACGGGTCCGGATTGCCTTTCGCGAAAGTCATCATCCAGGGCTGCCGCATCCCCGTAGCGACGACTTTCGGCTTTTTGCCGCTGGCGGTCATCGACACGATGCTGTTTCCGAAATGGGAGGGGTCATCAGCGTGGTCGTACTCCTGGTTCAGTGAGACCCCGGCGTAAAGCCGTCCGTTCGGGCCGAACGCGAGCCCCGAGAATCCATTGAATGACTTCGGTCCGGAATAGATCGTCTTCTTCGACCGGAAGCCCTTGCCATTCCATCCGGAATACCTGATCACTCCGCGGCCGGAACTTACGTAAACCCTGCCTGATTTCACGGCAATGCCGAAAGCGCTCTTGGGGCTCTTTTTGATCAGCACCGCTTTTTTCGCACCGGGTTTCACTGCGTAGACGCCGCCTTTCATCGGACCTTCAGCAGCGCCGGCCACGAAGGCGGTCCGGCCTTTGAATGCGATCTGGGTCGGCACGGCAACGCCGGTGGCGAAGGGCTTCACTGTCGCGCCGGATGCTGCTTTGGGTGGCGGCGGGCCTTTCGGGGCGGCGCTGGCGGTGCCGGCCAGGTACATCCCGCCAACGGCAATGGTGGCCAGGGCCATTTTGATTGAGATTTTCATTTTCCTGTCTTTCTGTCTGTCGTTTTTGCTTGCGAGATTCTGGTTTCAGGCGGACGGTCGAAGCCTTCCCGAACGGGTCCGCGAGCTTCGCCTTGGAAGGCTCGCCGGGAGAGCTTTCCGTGATCTTGCGCAAACATTGCTGGGCATTCCGGGACGT
>JBAWHK010000013.1:0-3795 GCA_049593795.1 Solirubrobacterales bacterium | reverse complement strand
AAGTCGAATTCGAAGGCACAAGGGCAATTGGTGTCACCTACCTGTCGGGACGTCGCCGAAGGACCCAGACAGTGACGGCGAACCGGGAGGTGGTCCTTTCAGCCGGAGCCATCGCCTCACCCCAGCTGCTCATGCTGTCCGGAGTCGGGCCCGCCGGCCACCTGCGCGAAACCGGCCTGGAAGTTGTGCTCGACTCGCCGAATGTCGGGCAAAACCTCCAGGATCATCCGTTCCTGGTCTGCATCTGGGATACCCCGGGCGGCGGCTCACTGGCCGATGCGGAAAAACCCAAAGCTCTTGCCGAATGGGTGCTGCGCAAATCCGGACCGCTGACTTCGACGGTGGCGGAAGCCTTCGCTTTCGTCCGCAGCCGGCCCGGTCTGCCAGCCGCGGACATCCAGTTCCATTTCGCCCCCGCGTATTTCAGCGAGCACGGGGCCGACAGATACGACGGTCACGCGATGACCATCGGCCCGGTCCTGGTGAGTCCGAAGTCCCGGGGCCACGTCCAGCTGCGCACGCCCAACCCCGCCGACAAACCTCATATCCGAACCAACTCACTGACCGAACCCGATGATGTGGCTTCACTCGTGGCGGCGGTCAAGCTGGCAAGGGAGATCGCGGCGACGGAACCGATGAGGTCAGTTGCCGGCCGGGAGATTTTCCCCGGGGCTGACCGGGTCGACGACGAGCAGATCGAGGAGGACCTGAGGAACCGGGTCGAGTTGATTTACCACCCGGCTGGAACCTGCCGGATGGGTACCGGCCGCGATGCGGTCCTTGATCCGGACCTTCGGGTCAAAGGCATCCAGGGTCTGCGTGTGGTTGATGCGTCCGTAATGCCGACGATCACGGGCGGCAACACGAATGCTCCGACGATCATGATCGCTGAGCGCGCCGCTGACCTCATCAAAGGGTCGGGCAGCCGCAATCCCCGCTAGTCAACTTTCGCAGCTGGCCAGATTCGCCGCGTAGAACTCCATGTAATCGGCCAAGCGGCGGTTCCTGCCAGCAAAGCCCGGTTCAGAACCGACCATAAAACGGCGACGGCCGCGGCAATTGCCGCGGCCGTTATCGCCACACGCTTCACGGGTTTCCCCGGGAAATCAATCAGCCACCGTTGGATGCCGGGGCGTAGGGGCGGCTCGGCTGGCCGCGCAGTGCCGTGGGCTCAGGCAACGGTGTGCCCTGAGCGGTCGCTCCCTTGATGATCGGCACCACGAACTTGGAAGGCTTCTTGCCGCCAATCGTGATCGTGTTCCTGGTCTTGCCCTTGTCGAGCGTGGCGAAATCCCAGATCTGACGATCGCCACCAACCGCGGAGATCGTTATGCGGATCTTCGATCCGGCCCGGAATGCGTGGGCTGTCGGGAAGAGCGGGATCCGTACCAGCGAGAACTTCTTGCTGTACAGACGCTCCGAATCCTTCTTCAGGTGGGTCGGGAACGGATCCAGCTTGGTTGAGAGCTTCTTGTCCAGCTTGCGATGCGAAGCCCGCAACCAGCCGTTCTGGACCAGGGTCTCGCTGCCGTCAGGACGCACTTCCGAAAGGGTCGCCTGGATGTCGGTGTCCTTGCGGTTCGACTTCACCCAGAGATCAAGGCTGGAAGTACCGGCCACGATCGCGTCGTTGGCGAGCGGCGGGGTGACCCAGCCAAGGCCCTTCTTCGCGGCGATCGGCGCCCATTCGTAAGGCGGCTGCGCTACCCAGGAATCGGATTCGCCGGCACCATTCAGAGTCTGGGGCGGACGGGCCGAAGGATCAGCCACGTACTTCGCTTTGCTGCCCTTCTTGGTGTTCTTCCGGTTCAGGGCACCCTTCTTGCCGAGGTAATAGGTCGTGGCTTTGGCTTCCTTGATCGGCCAGGCGCTGTATGCCATCTCCCAGGCAGCACCGATCGCACCGGGTGAACCCGGTACTGCGGCACCGTTGTCCATCAGCAGACGCATCCGTGGGTTGTCCGAACGGAACGCTGCCCTCGCGGCGTCCACGTCGGTGTAGCTCGCGTACGGCGACTGCTGGACCGGCAGGGCCGGGGCATCAGCGAGGAAGTCGTACAGCACGCTGCCAAACGAAAGGACCAGCGGCGACACAACCGGGATCCGGTCGGCCACGAACAGGTTCATGAACTCGGCCCACTTTGTGATGACGCTCGGGCCGAGCGAGTCGGCGTGAACACCATTCTGCAGAGTCAGGTAGACGTCCTTCTTGTTCTTCAGCTGACCCATGCTTTCCGGGAAACGTCCACCGGTCTGCTCGTCCTGGAACTGGCCGACCCAGAAGATCGGCACGTCTGCCCGGCCGATCCAGTAACCGGGTGCCCGGTACTTGAAGAGTTTCGGCGTCCGGTAAGCGTTTTTCTCGACCAGCTTGATCGCATCCCTTGTCTGGAGGCGCAATGTCTGGTTGTCGAGGCAACGCTGATCGAAATCGGGGCTGGTTGGGTCGGAAAGGATCTTGGACCATTTCTGGCCGCCTTCCGGGCTGGGTTCAGCGTCATCCATGCGGTCCTGCATCCAGCTCAGGGCGAAGCCCTGGTTGAAGATGCCGCCGGGCATGCCGGTACCGGTGTAAAGGTCATCGGTCACCGACAGCGGTGAAACCGCGGCGAGGTGCGGCGGGCGGGTGCCGGCCGTGAACAGCTGGGTGATTCCGGAGAACGAAATTCCGCCCATGCCGACTTTGCCACCCTTGACCCAGGACTGGTTGCCGACGGTTTCAACGATGTCGTAACCGTCATAGGTGGTCGGCAATCCGAAGAGGTCGAATGCTCCACCCGAACAGCCCGATCCGCGCATCTGGACGCTGACCGTGGCGAAGTCGAGCAACGGCCCGATAACCGAACCAACCGCCGTTGAAGTGGCCGGCGCCAGCGGGTCCGAAGGACCGCCGCCAATTACCGAGTTCAGCAGGTCGTGCGGAGCCGCGGTCTGGTAGCCGGAGTACTCGATGAAAGTCGGGAATGGGGCGTCAGCCATGGTCTTCCCGAGCGGAAGACGGACCGTGACTGCGAGTTCGATTCCGTCGCGCATGGTCACATAGTTGAGGCCCGGGTTGAGCGGCTTGCCCTGGTAGAAGGCGGCCGAAGGGTTCTGGTCAAGCTTGAGGATGGCGAAGCGCTTGGAGCCGGCAACTGTCTTGCCCTTTTTGCTGAGGACGCGGTAGCCGGATCCCATCTTCTGGTCGTAGAAGACCTTGCTGCCGTAGGAATCGGCAACACCCTGGGCAACAATGCCGTTGGCTTTGTTGACCAGCATCAGTTTGATGCCGGGAGTGGCATTGCGGACGTATGCGTCGCCAACTGATCCCCGGGCCGTGAAGGTTGCGGGGGTGGTGACCTTCGGCGCGGACTTCAGTTTCGGGGACTTCTTCTTCTGCTTCTTTTTCTGCTGCTTCTTTTTGCCCGAGACGGCAGCCGGTTCAGCAGTGGCCGTTGAAACCGTGACCGACCCAAGAAGGGCCATGATCGCGGCCAACGCAATGGCCACCAGTGTGGTGTGACGAACTCCCCGCATTTAACGCTCCCATTTCAGTTTGTACATGCACTACTCCCTACGAGCAGAAACAGAAGGATACACCGATCGTCGGCGAACGTCGAAATGCCTGCTGGATCAGGGAGCGAGTCGTTCCACGTGCCAGTCGGACTGTCGACGCTGGTATCGGAACCGGTCGTGGAGCCGCGCGCGTCGTCCCTGCCAGAACTCGATCTGGTCCGGCCTGACGAGGTACCCGCCCCAATGCTCCGGACGGCCCACTGTCTCCCCGTCAAATTCCGCTTCGGTACGGCCCGTTCT
>JBAWHK010000012.1:0-5837 GCA_049593795.1 Solirubrobacterales bacterium | reverse complement strand
TCGATGCCATCGCCGAGGAACGCAGGGGGCTGGCCATCCTCAACATCGACCTCGACAACTTCAAGTTCATAAACGACACCTACGGCCATTCGGTCGGGGACAAGCTGATCGTCAGGACCGCCGAACTGCTCAGGTCCCGCCTGCGCTCAACTGACATCCTGGCCCGTCAGGGTGGCGACGAATACGTGGTGATAATGCGCGACGTGGATCGGGCGGGGGCACTTCAACTGGCCAACGACCTGGCCCGGCTGGTGGCCAGCGAAGTGCGGGTGGATGGTTCCAACTATTCGGCCCGGGTGACTGCCAGCATCGGGGTTGCCTTTGCCGACCCGGAGCAGGACATCACCGAAGAAAAACTGATGATCCACGCCGATGTCGCCATGTACGAGGTCAAGGATTCCGGTCGCAACGGGGCCCGGCTCTACGACCCTCAGGAAGCATCAAATGTCGGCCAGAGCATGGATTGGGTCCAGAAGATTCGAGCGGCGTTGAGCGAGGACCGTTTCGTTCTGTATGCGCAGCCGATCTCGTCTTTCCGGCCGGGCGGCCGGACCCATCACGAACTGTTCCTGCGCATGGTCGACGAGGATGGGGAGATCGTGCCACCCGGGGCTTTCCTGCCGGTGGCGGAGCGACATGACCTGATTCAGGAAATCGACCGGTGGGTGATTCGCCGGGCGATCAGGATCCTCGCTCACTATCCCGGGGGTGAGAACGGCCCCCGGCTTTGCGTGAATCTTTCTGGTCGATCTGTCGGGAACCCTGCCGTCCTCGAAATCATTTCGACTGAACTCAGCGAGACGGGGGTCGACCCGTCCGGCCTGATCCTGGAGGTGACCGAAACCTCAGCGATCGGCAATATCGCCAGCGCGCAGACTTTTGCCTCGAGCCTTGCCCGCCTGGGCTGTCGCTTCGCGCTTGATGATTTCGGGACCGGGTTCGCGTCGTTCTATTACCTCAAGCACATCGACTGCGACTACGTGAAAATTGACGGGGAGTTCATCCGCCAGATCGCCAGTGATCCCACCGACCGCCTTCTGGTCAAAGCCCTGGTCCAGATATCCAAGGGGATGGGCAAACTGACCGTCGCCGAGCAGGTTGAAGATGCCGAAACGCTGGAGTTGCTGCGGGAGTACGGGGTCGACTTCGCCCAGGGGTACCACCTTGGGCGTCCCTGCCCGGTTGAAGACATCGACCTCGCTTCGAGCGCGAACCGGATCGTCGCCCCGGGCCTCTTTACCTAGTCGTCCTGCTCCGGGCCACGCAGTTTGCGACGTACCGGTTCGATCAGGGCTTCGCCCATGAAGAGCGCGATGATCGAACCGAAAATCGCCGCCAGGATGAGCACTATCACCTGTTTGGTGCCGTCTTCTATCGCGTAACCGACGGTTGCCAGGGTCTGGCAGCGCTCGCCCGCGTCGCAGTTCCAGGTCCAGCGACCGTTGGCGAAGGCATCGGGTGGCGGGATCGACGCGACGGTATCGATTTCCGAGTAGCTGTTCAGAGCGAGTTTCACCGTTGAGGAATGGTCACCCGCTTTGACCAGTGGCAGCTGCAGATAGCAGGAGAGCAGGCCCCGTTTTGCGGTCGCCCCTTCGAGTTCGAAGGTTCCCCGTCCGTCGCTGTCCAGCGGAAGGTTCTGCAACCCGCTGTGGTCCGAATATACGGTTGCGCTGCTCCCGCCACCACGAATCGAAATTGAACCTTCAACCGATTCGCCACAGTCCCCGAGGTTCATGCGCAAAGTGACCGGTCCGGCGGCATCTTCGACGGTTACGACCGGTGTTACGTCTTCGGGCGGACGGTTGCTGTTGAGGACAAGCCCGGCCGTTATCAGCACGAAGAAGGACGCTCCAATTGCGGCCGCGATGCCGATCCGGACCACCAGATATCGAACCGGGTGCGGGTAATGGCCTCGCCAGCTTCCGGTCCGGCCGCGGCGGACAGCCAGGTTCGCCGCTGAGACCATCAGCAGGACCAGCAATACGAAGCCGGCAATAGTCGCCGAAGTTTCGATTACGTACGCGATGTCTACCGGCTCCCCAAGGTCAACTGAGTCTAAAACCTCCAATTCAAATAGGCTTTCGCCGTTCTCGTCCGCTACCGGAGGCATGCCCATGACCCGGCTTCACAAGTTTCGCCTAGTCCTACTTCTCGTTCCGATCCTCGCCGTCGCCTTCATCGTCGGCTGTGGCAGCGACGACTCGTCAAGCGATGATTCGTCCGACTCGACAACTACCGCGGCCACTAACTGCACCCCGGAAGGTCTCAACACCTTCAAGGATGGTGTTCTTACCGTCGGCACTGACAGTCCTGCGTACCCGCCTTACTTCGAAGATGATGATCCGAGCAACGGCAAGGGCTTCGAAGGCGCACTCGCTTACGCGATCGCCGACCAGCTTGGCTTCAACAAGTCGCAGGTCGAATGGGCCACGATCCCGTTCAACGTTTCGTTTGCCCCGGGTGAGAAGAAGTTCGACTTCGACCTCAACCAGATTTCGATTACGCCCAAGCGGGCCCAGAACGTCGACTTCTCGTCGCCGTACTACGTCGCCGACCAGGGTGTGATGGTGAAGAAGGGATCTGACCTGGAAGGCATCACCAGCCTCGATGAACTCAAGGACGCGACCATTGGCGTCCAGCTGGGAACCACCGCTTACGACGCGGTTCTGGAACAGATTGACCCGTCCAGCTCACCGAAGGTGTTCGACAACTCGAACGATGTTGTCAGTGCCTTCCAGCAGGATCAGGTCGATGCTGTCGTGGTCGACCTGCCTCAGGCCATTTACCTGCGTGACGCCGTTGTCGATGGCGCGGTTGTCGCCGGTCAGTTCGACGACCCGGCCGGAGACGAATGGGGGGCTTTGCTCGGCAAGGATTCCGATCTGACTTCCTGCGTCGATCAGGCGATCGCGACCCTCAAAGAAGACGGTTCGCTTGACGAGATCACCAAGCAGTGGATGAGTGACTCGGCCAAGGCGCCGGAACTCAGCTAGGGCCGCATCACATCTGAAGTAGCTGCAGCAGCGCCCGGTGAACGCCAGGCCGCCCGCGAGAAGGCCCGAAAGGCCCGATCGCGGCGCGGCCAGGCGATCACCGTTATTTCCTCCGTCGTGGTTATCGGCGGCTTGTTTGCGATCGTTCTGACCAGTTCCGGCTGGCCCGTGGTTCAGGAGCGCTTCTTTTCCCCGGATGCGTTCCGGACGTCTTTTCCTGAAGTAGCCAAAGGTTTCTGGCTCGACATCAAGATGTTCCTGGTGATCGAGGTCGCGGTACTGATCCTGGGTCTGGCCATCGCCCTGGTCAGGACCACCCGCAATGCGGCACTGTTTCCGGTCCGGGCACTGGCTGCCGTCTATTGCGATGTTTTTCGTGGTGTACCGGTGGTAATCCTGATTTACCTGTTCGGTTTCGGGATCCCGGCCCTTGAACTTTCCGGTGTGCCCAAGGACCCGATTCTGCTGGCTGGCATCGCCCTGACCCTCGCTTACAGCGCTTACGTTGCGGAGGTTTACCGGGCCGGGATCGGGTCGGTCCACCAGACCCAGACCGACGCGGCTCTGGCGGTCGGCCTGACCCGGATCCAGGCGCTGCGGCACGTAGTCCTGCCCCAGGCGATCCGCCGGGTTCGGCCGCCCATTCTCAACGATTTCATTTCCCTCCAGAAGGACGTCGCTCTGGTATCGATCCTCGGCATTCTCGAGGCGTTCAAGATCGCCCAGATCGAGACCAACCGGGACTTCAACTACACGCCGTTGATCGCGGCCGCCCTGCTTTACCTGCTGGTGACCATCCCGAT
Organism: Solirubrobacterales bacterium; assembly: GCA_049593795.1. Classification (GTDB taxonomy): domain Bacteria; phylum Actinomycetota; class Thermoleophilia; order Solirubrobacterales; family 70-9; genus 67-14. The sequence continues at coordinate 2,038 of JBAWHK010000012.1, read as the reverse complement.
GGCCCGTATTCTCGATCACATCACGGCGAAGGGGGAGATCAACTCGTGAGCGGTCCGGTGCTTCAGGCAAGGGGTGTGACCAAGGACTTCGGTGACCGGCATGTCCTCGGCGGAATTGACCTTTCGGTGGATGAACACGAGGCGATCGCCCTGATCGGAGCTTCCGGCTCCGGCAAGTCAACCCTGCTTCGTTGTATTTCCCTGCTTACTGAAATCGATGATGGTGACATTTTCCTCGATGGCAGCGTGATTACCGATCCGTCGGTTGATCCGGTCGCGGTCAGGCGGAAACTGGGAGTTGTATTCCAGGCCTACAACCTGTTCCCGCACATGACTGTTCTCGAGAACGTCACCCTGGGTGCGATAAAGGCCCAGAAGGTCGAGCGTAAGGAAGCGGCGGAGCGGGGCAGGGCGCTGCTCGATCGTTTCGGACTCGGTGGCCGGGAAGATGATCGTCCCGACGAGCTTTCAGGTGGCCAGCAGCAACGGGTGGCCCTGGCCCGGGCTTTCGCCACCCATCCACGCCTGATGCTGCTGGACGAAGTGACCAGTGCGCTTGATCCGGAACTGGTCGGCGATGTGCTCGAGGTGGTCCGCGAACTCAAGAAGGAGGGGATGACCATGATCATCGCCACCCATGAAATGAGTTTCGCCCGGGAGGTGGCCGACACTGTCGCTTTCCTCCATGAAGGCAGGATCCTCGAGACAGGAACACCGGCCGAAGTCCTGGCCGAACCGAAAGCGCCCGAAACCAAGAAGTTCCTGAGACGTCTGCTCGCCGCCGGCCGGATCTAAAACCCCCCGCGCTTCCGGGTCGGTTCGAACCCGCCTATAGGGCCTTTCCCGACCCGGTTTCCTCGTGGGGGCTATGCCGGGTATTGGGTACCTCGCGGTACTTGGGGGTGGCTTCAGGTTGCTCCGCAGTTTCCGCAGTGCGGGGTGCCAACCCGGCGTGGTTCGTGGCAGGTCGCGCATTCACCGGTGACCCGGCGACCGCAGCCTTCACAGTTGGTATTGCCGTGATGCGGGTAGCCGCAGAACGGACATTCACGTTTGCGTACCCGTCGCAGCGGAATCTTTTTCGCGAGGTATCTCTGCAGGGCTATGAATGCGAGCACGGTGAGGACGATGCCGACCAGTGAAATCACCAGTGGCCCGATCTCACGAAATACGATCAGGTCGGACCCGTACTCGATCGCCATGTAGGCGGCCAGAAGGGCCGCTGCCGAGATTTCGGCGAGGGCGATGGGCAGGAGCTTTGATCGACGCCGTCGTACTGCGGAAAGCCCCATGTAGCCACCACCCAGCATCGCGGCCACGAGCAGGAGTCGAAGGCCGAAGACGATGCGGTCATCGCTGTCCCGCTTCTTTTCCTTTTCCTCCCGCAGCGCCTGCTGGTGCTGGTTTGCCACTGCGGCCGCGGGCCGGGCTGCGCTGACTGCGTCTTTGGCGGCCTTGTTCGCGGCGATCGCAGAAGCAAGCTTTGCCTGTGCTTCCCGATATGCGGCCAGTTCTGCCGCTCCGGGCCGGCCCGCATCGATCTCGGTCCGGTAGGTCTCGCGGGTGAACTCGACAGCTTTGGTCCGGTTCCTGATCGCACGCTCGGTTTTCCAGACCGCATTGCGGGCCTGGCTCTGGGTCTTCAGCGCGTCCCGATCCTCCTGTGAAAGGTCATCCTTGACTACCCAGGCCGGACTCCCTCCGTAGTCAGACGAGTACTGGTCCTCGGAGATCTTGCCGATCTGTCCGTAGGCCCAGATCCCGCCGATCAGGATGAACAGCGTGAGAATCGCCGCCAGTACCTTTTCCGATCCTGATGTCTTGACGTTCTCGATTTCCGTCCTGGTCTTCATGATCTATCTCCCTCGGTCTTCGGTTTGAGTTGGACCGACAGTTCACAGTCGAGGGCCGCAGCGACCCTTTCCAGCGTGTCGATCCGTGGGGGACGGCGTCCCGCTTCAAGGCGGGCGATGGCTGATTGCGTCGTGCCACAGAGTTCGGCCAGTTCTTTCTGCGAGAGATCCCATGCCTGGCGACG
>JBAWHK010000011.1:0-1830 GCA_049593795.1 Solirubrobacterales bacterium | reverse complement strand
TGTTGGTCATGGGACTTCTCCTTCTGAATCGAAACTGAAAAAAGTCTGCTCGCGGCTAACGCGCCGCCCGGCGATCATTTCCCCCGAAGGGGAGAAGGAGAAGTAGTGCCGGGCTGGTCAGACGACGATCCATTGCCATTAGCGTAGCGCACCTCTTTGGATCGGTTGCGGAGAACCGCTGGTTCAGTCATTTTCCGGGGGCAGCCTGGTTTCATCGAGGTCAAGTTCCCGCTGGATCTGCTGAAAGACCTTCAGGTCGATTTCGCCCTGCCTTCGCTGCCGGATCAGTTCCTGCCTCTCGGCCTTGATTAGTTCCCGTCGGATCTCCGGCAGATAGTTGAGGTTGCTCTCGTCATTGCCGGGATGGGTTTCCCGGTCCAGGGCCAGTTTCCACCGGTCGCGCCTGACGTCATAGAACCGCCGGTACCGGTCAATCATCTTTTCCGGGATCTCGGGACGTTCTTTTTCAAGCTCGCCGAGGCGTCCCAGGGCAATCTCGGTTACCGCAACCCGGACTTTCGCTTCGTTCGGCGACCATTCGTCCTCATCGTCACGCAAACCGATCCGGCGAATCAGAAGCGGCAGGGTGAGGCCCTGCAGGATCAGGGTCGAGACGATCACCGCCACTGTCAGGAAAATCAGGACTTCGCGGCCTTCGAACTGGGCACCGCTGTCAAGGGTCAGTGGCAGTGAAAGCGCCGCCGCCAGGGACACGGCCCCACGCATGCCGGACCAGCCGACGACCAGCCGCTCTTTCCATCCGTCCCCAGTGTCGAATCGGAGCGCTGGTGAAAAGTAGCGTCCGATTGCGACCGGGCCGAATTGCCACGCGAGACGCACCCCAATCACGACCAGACTCACAATCGCCCCGTAGCCGAGCATCTGTTCGAGGGTCATCACCTTCTGTACCGATTCGAAAATCGAGGGCAGCCGGAGGCCAAGCAGGATGAAAAGCAGCACGTTGAGGGCAAGGATGAATGTTCCCCAGAACGCGAGTCCACTCAGCCGGGTTTCCGCATCCATGCTGACCCGGGAAGCGGTTCCGACGAAGAGCCCGGCGGTCACGGCGGAAAGCACACCGGAAGCTCCGATGTGGTCGGCCACGAGGTAGGCCGCATAGGCAACTGCCACCGAGAGCAGGATCCAGAGTGCGGGATCGGCCAGTCGGCGTTGCAGTCGGACCGCGGCCCAACCGATCGCCAGCCCGATCGCGACCCCGCCGATCACCGCAATCACCAGTTCCTTGATCGCCACCTGGAAAGTCAGGCTGCCGCTGACCACGGCGATCGTGAACACGCGGTAGAGCACCAGAGCGGTCGCGTCGTTGACCATGCTCTCCCCCTCCACCAGTCTCGCCACCCTCCGGGGAACGCCGACCCTGGTGAAGGTGGCGATCGCTGCCACCGGATCGGTCGGCGCGACGATCGCGCCGAGCAGCAGGGCTTCGGTCCAGTTCATCCACGGAATTACCGCATGGGCGACTGCGGCGACGGCAACCATCGTCGCGATCGAGAGGCCGATCACCAGGCCGCCCAGAGCACCGAGTTCTTCCCGCAGTTCAGCGGGAGAGGTCGATTGACCGGCCGAGAACAGCAATGGCGGAAGGAATACGAGGAATATCGCTTCCGGGGGCAGTTCCCCTGCGGGCGCGCCCGGCGCGAGGCCGATCAGGATCCCGGCGATCACCAGAACTATCGGATACGGGATCGCGACCAGATCAGCCAGCCGCACGAGAACGACGGCGACAGCAATCAGACCTATTACGACTTCCAGATCACTCAATGTGTCAGGAGCCTAAGGCTGGAAGGTGAAGCTGGGGTCAGGGGGGGG
>JBAWHK010000010.1:0-8512 GCA_049593795.1 Solirubrobacterales bacterium | reverse complement strand
CCGACCGTGAAGCCTCCGTTCTTCTGGTCAAGGGCAGCTTCGCGGAAGAAAACGCCCCTGCTGGAACCGTGCCGGAACTGGCCGCCGAACTGGAAGCAATGGCCGGCTGGCTGGGTCTGGAAGGGGTCGTGATCGAACCGAATGGGGATCTGGCCGCACCGCTGGCAAAGGCGATCAGTTGAGCAATACAGGCCGCTACGCACCAAGCCCGACCGGCCAGCTCCACCTTGGCAACCTGCGCACCGCGCTGCTCGCCTGGCTTGGAGCCAGATCAACCGGGGCCCGGTTCCTGGTCCGGATTGAAGATCTTGACAGTGGCCGTTCCCGGGAACACTTCATCGAAACCCAGCTGGAGGAACTGCGGATGATCGGCATCGACTGGGATGGCGAACCGGTCCGGCAGAGCGATCGGCTTGATATGTATGCGCAGGCACTTGAGGTGCTGGTGTCCAAAGGACTTGTCTATGAATGTTTCTGCACCCGGGCGGAAATCCGGGACGCAGCATCCGCTCCTCATGGCAACTCACCTGCGGATGCGTACCCGGGAATCTGTTCTGATCTCAGCGAGGCCGAAAGGGAAGCCAGACGGGCGTCGGGCAGGCCGCCGGCACTGCGGGTTCGTTCCGGCGGTGAGGATGACTTCGTGGTCCGTCGCAACGACGGCGACTTCGGCTACAACCTCGCGGTGGTGGTTGATGACGCCGCTCAGGGAATCACCGAAGTCGTGCGCGGTGCGGACCTGCTCGATTCGACGCCACGTCAGCTCTGGCTGTTCGAGCAGCTTGGCCTGACGCCCCCTTCGAGTTACATCCACGTTCCACTGATGCTCGGTGAAGACGGCGCCCGTCTGGCGAAACGGCATGGGGCGGTCACCCTCGAGGAGAGGATCGCGAACGGGGAGACCCTGCCTGGTCTGATCGGCGAGATGGCAGCCTCGGTCGGGCTGGTGGAACCGGGGGCTGAAACCACCGCGCGGGAGCTGCTGGAAGGTTTCAGCTGGGACCGGGTGAAACCCGAAATCCTGTGACCGAAACAGCCTCAGGGATTCGAACGCCGGCCGCTACTGGATTGGCGGTGGATCACTTTCGGCACTGGCGGCGAGGGCCGGATCCCATTCGCATACGTCACAGGCATGCTGGAACACAGCCCGACCGAACTTGAGCGCGGCTTCGCGCGGGTTCGTGGCCGCCCGGAACACATCCCAGTCCAGCACGTACTCGCCCAGTTCACCGTTCCATTGACCGGGAGCGGGCGAAAGTTCGCTTTCAGCGAAACCGGGCTGGGCGGGATGGGCGTAAGCGTAAAAAGCTGCCTTCTCGTATCGGGCATCGCCAGGCCACCAGCCGATTGCGACTTCCTGGACATCCATCGCGTTTCGCATGATGAAATCGGTGGAGGGCGGGTCGGCCGGCTCGCCGGAGAACAGGTTGACTGCCAGGTCGAATGATCCCCACCAGGCATTGACCGGGGTCGCGCGGCCACGGAAGGGCGCCCGTATTTCATTCAGGACCAGGGCAGCTTCGGTTGCCGCCGTGAAGTAATCGGAGACCTGTTTCGGGTCGTAATGCCGATGCTCTTCGTCTTCGTCGAGCGGCACCGTCCAGGAAACTTCCTGCGGGTTCATCGCGATCTCGAAATCACCACCGAGCCCGCGCATCGTTTCGAGAATGCCGCGGGTCAGCTCGCCGGTCGATACGTCCGGGTAGAGCGGCAGCCGGTCACCGAGACCGTTGCTGTGTTCGATGAAAACTTCATGGGTGTGGAAGTCGAATCCGGCGACGATCGCGCCGGAACCATCCGGGGCCGGCATCGGCGTGGTTTCCCATCCGCGGGCAGTCAGCCGCTGGGCGGCATGCTGAAGCTGCGGTTCGGGCGGTGAAAGCGCCACCGCGAGCTTGCCGAGGATCTGGGTGTGCGCGTGAAGCGTGTCGCAGCACTCTTTCCAGTTTGCGTAGTCGACGGAAGGCAGGTGTGAAGGCATGACCCGAGCCTAGCTGAAGGTGATTCCTGGCTCGGTAGGGTCTGTCCATGCCTGTCAAAGATCCCGAACGTGAATTTGATCTGGTCCTTTTCGGTGCTTCCAGTTTCGTTGGCAAGCTGACCGCCGAATACCTGGCCGGGGTGGTGCCGGACGGGTTCAAGATGGCGCTTGCGGGACGGTCAATCGAAAAGCTGGAATCGGTGCGTGCCGGACTGGCCGGGACGGCCAGTGAATGGCCGGTGATGCTGGCCGACAGTTCCGACGACCAGTCGCTGGAAGCAATGGCGCAATCGACGAAGGTAGTGGTGACCACAGTTGGTCCTTACGCCAAATACGGACTGCCGCTGGTGGCAGCGTGCGCAGAAGCGGGAACAGATTACGCCGACCTCACCGGTGAAACCCTGTTCATGCGCAAATCGATTGATGCGAACCATGAACTTGCCGTGAAGAACGGTGCCCGCATCGTCCACACGTGCGGCTTCGACTCGATTCCGTCCGACCTCGGGGTGCTTGCCCTCCACGAAGCCGTGACCGCTGCCGATGCCGGTGACCTTGGCGAGACAACCCTGGTGGTCGAAGCGATGAAGGGTGGTGCCAGCGGTGGCACCATCGCATCGATGAAAGGCCAGCTCGATGAAAGCAAGGCCGACAGGAACGCACGTCGGCTCGCGGCCGATCCTTACGCACTTTCACCGAAACGCGAGGCCGAACCTGATGCCGGTTCGGAACGTGATTCCCTGGGGGTCAGCCGCGATCCGGACACCGGGGATTTTCTTGCGCCTTTCCTGATGGCCGGAGTCAACACCCGGGTTGTCCGACGCAGCAATGCGCTCCTCGACTGGGCTTACGGCAACAGCCTTCGTTACAAAGAACTGATGAAAGGCGGCAGCGGCCCGGTCGGCGCCGCGAAAGCAGGCGCGATCACGGGCGCCCTCGGTGGTCTGGTCGTCGGGCTCTCATTCGGACCGACCCGCAAGGTCCTCGACCGGGTACTGCCCGACCCCGGGGAAGGACCGGATGAAGAAAGCCGGGAGAAAGGCTTCTTCAAGATCAGGATCACGAGCACCACTTCAAGTGGCCGCAAGTTCCGCTGCCGGATCCGGGCATCGGGCGATCCGGGCTACAAAGCAACGGCCGTGATGCTCGGTGAGGCCGGGCTCTGCCTCGCCCTTGACCGCGAAAGCACCCCGCCGATCGCCGGGGTGCTCACCCCTGCAACCGCAATGGGTGGGGTGCTGACCGATCGCCTGCGGGCTGTCGGTCATACCTACGAAGTCGAAGAGATCACGAAGTCCTGAATGTGGTTCGGCGGTCAGTGCTCGGCGTGCAGACCGGGCAGTGACTTCCCGATTTTCTGTTTTTTGCAGCCTGGTGCCAGCGGATCGTTCTTGTCCCGGAGCGCTATCCCTGCCAGTTTGGTCGAACCGGAGCGTCGGCCACAGTCGATGATGAAATCCCGGACTCTGTCCAGGGCGTTGATTACGTCGTTGCCGCCCCCGCCATAAAAGATGTCCCGTCCGGGCTGGCCGAGGAGCGAATTGTCCCTGCGGTCTCCGATCAGCACGTCGTTGTCGAATGAGCCTTCGATGTTCTCATTGGTGCGGTCGATCCGGACCGGGTCACAATCCTTGATCGCATCGATCCACGCTTTGCCTTTCGGCAAGGAAATGATCAGCCTTCCGGGGTGGGCTGCGGTCTCGGCAAACGAAGCATTGTCCTGACCTCCCCCGCCGATCAGGGCCCCGCCAGCGCAGCCACCCCCGGCGGCCAGCAGGTCACCTTCCGGCCCGCCCACGAGAACCGTCGGCCCGGGCAGTCCGCCGACCAGACCGTCTTCCCCTTTGCCGCCAAAAATGCGGTCGGCTCCCGGTCCGGACTCGATCAGGTCGTCTTCCGGACCGCCACGGACCAGATCGTTGCCAGCGCCAGCGGTGATCCGGATCTGTCCCACCCCGATCAGGCTTCCGGTTACCCGCAGGCGGTCATCCCCGTTGCGCAGGGCGACGATCAACCAGCGGGCCGGCCCGTCCATTTCGCAGTAGGCCCGGGTGACGTCCGGATCCGAACGGTCGCAGCCGTGTCCGAGGCTGAGTCCCCGAACAGCATCAAGGCTGAAGGTCGATGTGTCCGGGTCAAAATCCAGGTCAACCAGGTCCCGACCGCTGCCACCTTTGATCAACAGCCCACCACCTCCCTGCGGCGTCGTTGTCACTTCCACGTAGGTCGGTGCTTTCATTGGCTCCTCGTTGCCGCAGGACCGGCGATCAGCTGATCCCCGGCAGCGGTCCGAACCCTGGCCGCCATTCAGGCTGTCGCCGCCACGGCCCCCGATCAGCCGGTCGTTGCCGGCCCCGCCATTGAGAACATTCGGCTGCCTGTTGCCGACCAGCAGGTCGGCCGCGGGGGATCCATCGATGCTGTCAAACCGGAAGATCCGGTCGCGGCCGTCGCCCCTCGCTTTCTTTGCTTTCAGGGACACCCAGACCCCTTCGGGTGAAGTGGCGAAGGATGCGATGTCACCAACGCCAGGGCCGCCATCCATTCGGTCCCAGCCATAGTCACCATGAACGTAGTCGTAGTTGCCGGGGCCACCGGTGACCCGGTCGATCCCGAGATGCCCGGCAGCTTCGTCCCCGTCGCCCGGGCCACCGGTGACCTGGTCATCACCCAGGCCGCCGTAGGCCTGATCGTGATCACCGGGACCGCCATCGACCCGATCGTTGTTACGCCCGCCGTCCACCAGGTCGGTACCGGTGCCACCGCAGATCAGGTCGTTGCCGCGCTCACCGTGGACGGTGTCATCGCCCGGGCCCGCCCAGATCACATCTTTCCCCGTGGTCCCGGTGAGGAAATCATCGCCGTCGGTACCAAGGATCGTTGGCACCTCGCCGAAGCATCTGGGTGAATCAGGGTTGGTGTTGGCAGCGGAACCGCCGACCAGCGTCGCCCCGGCCAGGACGACAGCGAAGGTCATCACCGATCTCAACCACATCGCTCAATGGTAACCCCCGAAAAACCGGGCCCGGCCTGCGAGCCGGGCGCTGCTAACTGAAACGCAGGCACACATGGCACGCCATACAATCGCGTGAGATGCAGAGCACCGAAAAAACACCACTTATTCTGGATGTAGACACGGGAATTGACGATGCCCTGGCGCTGCTTTTCACAGCGGCAAGTGAGCAGGCGGAACTCCTCGCAGTAACCACCTGCGCGGGTAACACCGACGTCGATACGGTCACCCGCAACACGCTTGCGGTACTCGAACTGGCGGGTCGCGAAGAGGTGGAAGTGGCCCCTGGCAGGGCAGCGCCGCTCTGCCAGCCGTTGACTACAACCCCCGAGACCCATGGCCCACAGGGAATCGGCCGGGCCGTCCTGCCGAATCCCCGGAGCAAGCCGTCAACCCGATCCGCACATTCACTGATCATCGACAGTGCCCGCGAACGCCCGGGGGAGATCACTCTGGTTGCCCTCGGACCGCTGACCAACATCGCTGTCGCCGTGCTCGCCGAGCCGGAGCTGCCCCGCCTGCTGAAGCGACTGGTGATCATGGGTGGTGTGTTCAACGGCAGCGGCAACACCACTCCGGTGACTGAATGGAACACCACCGTGGATCCGGAAGCGGCGTCGATCGTCTTCCGGGAGTTTGGTCAGGATGGGGCTACCCGGCCGCTGTCAATGGGCCTGAGCGTCACCGAAAGCGCGAAGCTGATGCCCGCGCACCTGACCACGCTTCGGGAGAAAACCGGTGATCTGCCGATCACCCGTTTCGTTGAAGACTCACTCGGGTTCTACTTCGATTTCCACGCGGAGTTCGATGGTTTCCGCGGAGCATTCGTGCACGATCCTTTTGTGGTTGGCGCGACACTGGATGATTCGCTGGTTACCGCAACGCCGCTCAGGGTCGAGGTCGAACTTGGAGGCCGGATGACCCGTGGACAGACAGTTGCCGACTGGCGCGAGAGCTGGGGGCAGGAACCGAACGCTGATGTCGCGATCGATGGTGAAGGCGGAAAGTTCCTTGACCTCATGATCGACCGGATCGCTGAACTCGCAATGGAGCGGGAAAAGGCCGCAGGGCCCGCCGACCCGGAAAGTTGAGCGGTTCCCGGCCCGATCCGGTTGCGGTGCTCGTGGTCGGGTCGATCAATGTCGACCAGGTAGTAACCGTCGATTCGCTTCCGGCTCCCGGTGAAACGGTGACCGGCGGACAGTTCGCGATCTCGGGTGGCGGCAAAGGTGCAAACCAGGCTGTGGCTGCGGCGAGGGCAGGCGCCGAGGTCGCCCTGATCGGAGGGGTTGGCCGTGATGCCCATGGTGATCTGGCCATTTCCGCGCTGGCCGACATCGGCGTCGACATCGGCGGTGTGATCCGGGACGGGGCCCCGACCGGGGTCGCCTTGATCACGGTTGACGCCGAGGGCCACAACCAGATTGCGGTCGCGTCTGGAGCCAACGCTTCGCTTGATCCGGAAGCTGTCGCCGCCGAGGTTTCACGAAGGGCGACGGATCGCTGCGTGCTGGTGCTGAGCAATGAACTCAGCGACGAAGTGAACCTCGCTGCGATTGAATCCGCGCCGGGTGCCAGGGTGATCCTTGATCCGGCCCCGGCCCGGGATCTGGACTCCCGGATTCAGGCAGCTTCGCCGATACTCACCCCGAATGAGGACGAAGCCTGTGAAATGACCGGGATCGATGACCCGAAGAGGGCCGCGACCCGCCTTCATGAAATCACTGGCTCACCAGCCATCACCACCCTGGGTGGTGATGGCGCAATCCTGGCCGGGTCCGGCGGGATTTCCGCCTTTCCGGCACCACCGGTCGCCGCGGTTGACACAACCGGTGCCGGCGACACTCTCGCCGGCACCCTTGCCGCCCGCCTCGCTCTCGGCGATTCAATCGAAGACGGTCTGACCAGCGCGATCGAAGCCGCGGCTCACTCGGTCATGTCGGCCGGGGCCGGCTGGTCGCTCGGCTGAGCTACTCGCCGGTGTCCCAGGTGATGAAGATCTTCTCGAGGATTGTGACGATCGAGAAGAGGGTGATTGCCAGCAGCGCACCGACGATCATCGTCGAGTAGAGCAGTGCTGTCTGGAAGTTGTAGGTAGCGGTGATGATCAGGTAGCCGATGCCTTCGTCGGCTCCGACCCACTCGGCAACGATCGCTCCGATTACCGCCGAGGTGCTGGCGATCTTCAGGGATGTGAACAGGAAGGGTAGGGAGGCGTAGGTCCGGGCCTTCCAGAAAAGGTTCGATCTGGTTGCCGAACTGACCCGGAAGAGTTCTTCGGTCTGGGGACTGATCGCCTTGAGTCCACGGACCATGTTGACCAGGGTCGGGAAGAGCGTCATCAGGGCGGCGATTATCACTTTCGAAGTCATGCCCGTCCCGAAAGCCAGGACCAGGACCGGGGCCACCGCGACCAGCGGCAGGGTCTGGACAAACACCGCGACCGGGAAGAAACCCCGTTCGATGGTCTGGTTATGAACGAAAATCACGGCGATGAAAATCGCCATGATGTTGCCGATCGCGAATCCGAGCAGCGCTTCGTAGGCGGTGGGCAGCGCGTTCTCGAGCAGGATCGAACGGTCTTCGACCAACGAGTCCCATACGGCTTCCGGCGGCGCAACCACGTACGGCGCGATGTCGAAGATCTCGATTACCAGCCACCAGATGAAAATGCCAAGCGCGATTCCGCTGAGGGTGATCGCGACACGGCTGAGGGCTCGACCGATGTCTCTCATGTCGATGCTCATCAGATCGAACCTCCATGGAGCAGCTTTCGGGCTCGGGACGCGATTTCTACAAATTCCGGTGAATCCTGAATTCCCTGTTCACGTTCGGGAAGGTTGACGTCGATGATTCCGGCAAGCGAGCCGGGATGGGCGGTCAGGACTGCGATTCGTTCGGAGAGGTAGACGGATTCGGCGATGCTGTGGGTAACGAAAACCACGGTAGTGCCGGTTTCGCGCCAGATCCTCAGAAGTTCGTCATTCATGGCTTCCCTGGTGATTTCGTCCAGGGCACCGAAGGGCTCGTCCATCAGCAGGACCTTTGGCCTGGTGACCAGGGCCCGCGCGATCGCGACGCGCTGCCGCATGCCTCCGGAGAGTTCCCGCGGGTAAGCCTCGGTGCGGTCACCCAGTCCGACCAGTTCAAGCAGTGCACGCGGATCTTCGGCGTCACCCGAAACCTGGGCTTTGGCCTTTCGACCACCGACTTCGAGCGGCAGTTTTACGTTTTCCTCGGCGGTCCGCCAGGGCAGGAGAACGGATTCCTGGAATACGAAACCGATCGATCGGGATTTTCTCGCCTCTGAAGGCGACATCCCGAGCACGCTCACGTCGCCGGAACTCGGGGCTACCAGATCGGCGAAGACCCGGAGGAGGGTCGATTTGCCACAGCCGGATGGTCCGAGGATGGAAAGGAACTCGCGTTCGTGCGCTTCGAGCGAGACGTCCGAAAGCGCTTCGACTTCCGGCGACTTCCGGTCCGTTTTGAAGACAACCGAAACGTTCGTGGCGCTGACC
>JBAWHK010000009.1:0-3924 GCA_049593795.1 Solirubrobacterales bacterium | reverse complement strand
GTTGCAACCAGCACGCTCACCAGAATCAGAACCAGGACGGCGTTGACGACGGACTCGCCGAACAGACCGATCTCGAATCCGACCGTGGTGGCGGCGAGGGTGGCGGCGGCCTGGGGAGTTGAAAGGGCGAATGCCATGCGCGCCTGATGGGCGGTCGCGCCCATCAGCAGGCGGGTCATTTCGGCCGCAATGAATTTTCCACCCAGGCAGGCGAGGATGAACAATGCGGCAAGGCCAAGGGTTTCGCCCTGGAACATCACTGCGGGCTTCAGCAACAGGCCTACCGACACCAGGAACACCGGGATGAAAACCGCTCCACCGAAGAAATCGATGCGTTTCATCAGAGGACCTTCGTTCGGGACCAGTCGGTTCATCGCGAGGCCGGCGAAGAAAGCTCCGACAATCCCTTCGATGTCAAAGGTCTCGGCGACCACGGCCGCGATCAGGAAGGATGCGACAGCGATCGCGTAACGCACCGTGCGTTCGGATCCCAGCAGCCGGAAAGCCCGGCGGGCGAGGAATGGCAGGGCGACGAAGCAGACCAGCCCCAGAGCCAGGAAACCCAGTCCCAGCTGAAGTGCGACGTCGGTTCCGGTGCCGGTGCCCGACTGGGTCCCGGCGATCACGGCCAGGATCACCAGGGCGATCGTGTCGGTCAGCACGGTCGCGCCGACTACACTTGCGACGACCGGATCGTCGGAGAGTCCGGCGTCCTTTGCCAGGGGGTAAAGCAGGAGCGTGTGCGAAGCAAGCAGTGAGCCGAGCAGCAGCGACGCGGGCAGCTCCCAGCCGACGATCAGGCCCACGGCGGTACCGAAAGCCATCGGGAACGAAAAGGTGAGCAAACCGAAGCTGATCGCTGAACGTCGGTGCCGGCGGAGCAAACCGAGGTTGAGCTCGACTCCGGCAATGAACATCAGATAGAGCAGGCCGAGCTGGCCGAGGTCCGGGATGGTTGTGCTGCCGGAATCCAGGAATCCGAATCCGTTCGGTCCGATCAGGAAGCCGCCGATGAGCAGGCCGATCAGGCCAGGAACCCTGGCCTTCTGAACTATCGGCGGGCCGAGAATCACCACGATGAAAAGCACAAGGAACTCCCAGGCTCCACCTTCGGGTGCGTGCAGGCTTATTGCCGACAGGTTCATTGGTCAGTCCTCAGCAGGGGTACGTTGTTTGACAGATCGGTAAAGGAGCGACCGAGCCATTCTTCGGAAAGCAGGTCGATGGTTCCGTCGGTTTCCAGCTTGCGCAGGACGGAACCGATGGCCTCTGCGTTCGACGACCCTTTGGGGAGAGCCACCGCGATCGGTTCCGTCTGGGGAAGCCTCGCGGCGATCGCGAGGCGATCGTCCTGCTGAATGAGGGCCTGGGCAGCCGGCAGGTCGAACATGGCGACATCGGTCTTGCCCCTGGCAACCGATTTCACCTCCCGGTTCCGGTTCTCGAACTCGATCGGTTCTGAATGCGGCCTGATTGCGTTGTTGACGATGTCTTCGAAAGTGGTGTCCAGGCCGACGGCGAACTGTTGCTTCTGAGCGGTTTTCACATCAGGGATTTCAGTGCCTTCACGAACAATCAAGGCTGGCGGGGACTGAATGTAAGGGGTGCTGAATTCCAGGACTTTTTCTCTGTCGGGGGTGGGAGTAACGAGGGACATGGCGATGTCGGCATCTCCGAGGTCGCCTCGGACGATGCGGGAGAACGGGGCGGTTTCCACCCGGACTTCATCGAGATCCAGTTGGCTTGCGATCTCCTCTGCGAGGGCATACTCGAATCCCCCGGTGGGTCTGGCCGCAGTGCCTTCCCAGAATCCGGCTGTCGGCATGGGTTGTGTCACCACGGTCAGGACATTCTCGTTCTCAGGTGTGAAGCTGCCAGAGGCGGTGTCAAATTCACATCCCGACAGGCCAGCTCCGGCGATAGCCAGGACCCCGAGCAATCCGAACGCAAGTCTCATCCTCCTGGCAGCCAAGAGTCGCATTCTAGACTGGCGGGCGGTCAGGTCCGCCCGTCGCCTTCACTCCGAAGGCAGGCCGTAAACCGTGGTGAACGAATCACGGCGTCGGCTGCCATCGCCGTCCACGATCACGCGGTCGATCTTGATGTCGAATCCACCTTGACTGTTGCCTGAACGGGATTGGGTTTCGGCCCGCACCCGACGGCCACCGTTGCCGCCGTAGATGCTCACGGTGACCGCGGTGTCGGAAGCGGACGATCGCACCACGACCGGGGTTTCGGTGTCGTTGGTCCAGAGCAGGTCGATCGTTCCGAAGTTGAGCGTCGCTTCCCGCCCGGCTGGATACCGGGTTATGTAGAAGCTGTGCGGCGTATGTGAGTCGATCTGCAGACCAGCGAAATAGGCGGCGTTGTAGGTGGTAGTTGAGAACTGGGAAACACCACCGCCAACCGTGTCGATCAACTCGTTGTTCTCACCGATGGTCGGGGCGGGTTTGTAGCCGTTCGCCCTGGTTCTTTCTCCGGCTATCCCATTCAACGAGAACTGTTCCCCGGGGCCGATCACCGTGCCGTCGACTGTCTGAGCCATCCGCTGGATGTTCGTCACCCTGGGTTCACAACAACTGAAACTGGTGGTGAAGGTGCCTAGCAGGGACGTTGCGTTCTTAAGCTCGCTGGCAGTCACATCCGGCTTGGTCTTCTCGGTCGGGAACCTGACCTGGTGCTGGTCCCGTTCGATTGCGCGGATCGTGTTGCTTACGGCTTTGTCCTGTTTGATCTGCCGTCCGTCGCTGGCCTGCCGGACTGTCGCCGCATCGGGTTTGGGGCTCCAGGTGAGGTCGCCCTGCTCGGTCAGGTTGACCGGGGGCAGTGAGGGTGTGTCAAGGGTGGCATTTTTGGCAGGAAGATCGCGGTTGTCAGCGAGGTTCGCCACGAGGGTTTCGACTTCGGCCGGATCGGCGCCGAGCTGGATCGCGGTGTCGGCGCCGTCGCCTGTGGATTCGATGGTGAGGACGCCGGCAACCTGTTGCGGGGTGAATTCGGCAGGGCCGCCCGCAGTAGTGATGCGCAGGGGCTGGCGCAGGTAACGCTCCGCTTCGCGGGCTACCTGCCTGACCTCAGCGGGGCTTGGCGCTGGCCGTCGGCTGACCGGAATCTCGATCGACTCGCGACCAGTCTGGAACGCTTCGAGGATGTCGTCCTTGATCGAATTTCGCTGGACCCGGAGGCCGGCTTTGGGCTGGTCGGCGGTCACGGCGAGGGTTTTGCCGTTGATCGACAATGCGCCGACGTATGGTTCGCGATCAACTTCTTCGGCGATCCGGTTGACCGTACGGTTCAGTCGTTTCACGTTCACGGGCTCGTAGACCGGTTTGACTTCGCGATCAATCATCAATCCGGCCGGCCCGGCAAGGATCGCGCCGACACCGTTGCGGCCGGCCGAATAGGCGCGATCGGCACTGCTCTGGCTGTCCACTACCAGTCCGGCCTGCGGAGCGCGAACAGTGATCTCGTTCTGTGATCCGAGAAGCTGAATCGATTCCGGTTCCATCTCGCCAATGACTCTGGCGGCATCAGTGCGGGATTCACCGCCGAGTTCAGTGCCACTGATGTTGGTTCCGCCAAGAACTTCGCCGGAACTGAAGGCACGCAGCAGGAAACCGGACAGGACCCAGATCAGTACGGCACATGCGGCCGCGATCAGCCAGGCATTGCGTCGGGACACCCGGAGGCGGCCGGATCGCCCCGGTGGCTTCGTGGAATGTGACTTCCGGTCGGAGGGTCTGTATCCAGCCGGGGGCCCGGTCCGTTGTGGTCGGTTAGGTTCGATGTTCCAAGCATGACAAGCACCGCACCCGGATGCGCGGACAGGCAACGCGGTCCCAGGTGGGCAGGCGGGGAGGGGCTGATCCAGCTGTAGATTCAGGGTTATGGGTGTATTGCGAATCGTTCCAAACCTTTTCGACG
>JBAWHK010000008.1:0-23758 GCA_049593795.1 Solirubrobacterales bacterium | reverse complement strand
GCTGCCGGTCGAGTTCCTTCAGCGAGAGATCCAGCGTCCCGGTTGCCTGGGAGGACACAGTGATCCGATCAGGGGTGGTCCCCGGATCGTCCAGCAGGCTCCTGCCGGTGGCCTCGGGCGAAGGTTCGAGGCCGAGCACGTCGAGCACGGTCGGGGTGATGTCACCGCTGCTCACCTGCCGCCGGTTGATCTGGCCCTTCTCCTGCCCCGGATACTTGATGAAAAGCGGAACCGGAATCAGCCAGCCGGCATTGGCGCTGTCAACCGTCCGGCGTGAGTGGCCGACCTTGAACGAAGCACCATGGTCGGCGGTCAGGACAAACAGGCTTTCGTCCCAGACCCCAGCGTCTTTCATCCGCTGGATGATTCTTTCGATCAGGGTGAACGTGTAGATCGTCTGGCTCAGGGCCTGCTGCATGTTCTTCCGTGATTCAGGAACGTTCTCGGGAAGCTGAAGCGCGCTCCCCGTGGCGAAGTCGTTAAGGAGGAAGCTCGGATATCCAGCCCCGTCGGCGAGGAACTGGTACGGAGAGTGGGGCAGGAGCAGATGGAAAAAGTTGAAGCTTTTTGGGCCCAGCTGCAGGTCTCGCGTGAAGTCGAGAGCCAGTGTGGGGCGTTCGAACGACCAGACCTCGGGTGGAGGCGGATATTTATCTGTCAGGTCGACGACCCTGTCCTCGAAGATCCGGTTTGGGGTGAGGTTGGAAACCTCATTGGTAGGCAACTTCGCTCCCTCGACCGATCCCAGGTTTGGTGGCCGGTCAAAGACTCCCAGCCTCATCATCTCCGCCATCCTCAGCTTGAGGCCAGACTTGCGGGAACACAGGTCAGTCACCGTCTCTTCGGCATGGATGCTGAAGCCGGCCTTTTCGGGGATCGAACAGACGTTGTCCGGGTAGCTCGGCAGCCCCGGCGGGGGACGCTCCTCCCGGGGGGCGGGATCTTCACCGGTCATGATCGCCGGCAGGGCTTCGAGGGTTTCGTCACCGACCGCGCTGGTGTTCGGGTACCAGGTTGTCTGATCGGCGATACGAGCCAGATTCGGCAGAAGCTTGCGGTCGATCAAACCGGATTCATCCTGCAGCAGCGCAAGCGGCAGTTCGTCCATCACAATCATCACCACCGGGGTTTCAGCATCCGTGCTCTGGGCCGCCATCGCTGATTCACCCGGCAGGACCTCGTAACGGATCGGGTCGGACGCCGCGAAGAGGATGATCACGACCGGGGTTGCGATCGAGAGCATCAAGGCAAAGTTTCGAATCAGTTCGAGACGCAGGTAAAGCACGGTGATCGCGAGGAACACCGCCAGCAGCGCCAGGGCGGCCAGCACCGGGCTGTCCTGAAGGGCCTGCCACACCACCAGGGCGAGCAGAATGCCGAGCATGCCGGCGTGGGCGAACCTCGAAGCCGTGAACGAGACGACGCGCCCGATCAACAGTTCAAACAGCAACAGCATCGTCGGGACCAGCAGTGACACCAACCCGACGAAAAGCAGCAGGTCAAGGCCCCTGATCGAGTAGAAAGTGAGGGCCTCGGTGCCCGAATCAAGTCGCTGGTAGACCGGCCACGCAATCGCGAGAGACCAGCACCCGGCAAGCTCGAGCCAGGCTCGAAGCGATTCCCGTTTGCCGGGGAACCGGCGCTGCCAGAAGTCCTCAGGTAGCTGCGGCGATTCGCCGAACTCCTTCATCGATGAATTCGGGGGGAACCGATGCGAAAGAGAATCGCAGACTGGTGCTGCCGCCCTCGAGCATGAAGTCGGTTCCGGGAATGAAAGGAGCGCCCGCTTCTTTGGCTTTCGCGGCCAGGGCGACCGTGTCGAAACCTTCACCCAGATCGGCCCAGAGGAAATATCCACCACCCGGCACGACGAACTCGGCCGTCGGCAGGTGCTCACGCAGCGCGGCGATCAAGGCATCACGACGCTCATGCAGCGCAACCTTCACTTCAGCGATGTTGCGGTCGAGCGCACCCGATTCGCAAAGTTCAAGCACCAGGGACCCGGACAGCATGTTCGGGGAGATATAGGTCTCGTTGGCGACCTTCGCCAGTTCCTTGATTCGGCTTGCCGGACCCGCGAGATAACCGGCCCGGACGCCCGGGCTCACTGTCTTCGAGAAAGACGAGGCGTGGATCACGCGATCGGCCCGGTCCATCGAAAGCATGGTCGGGGGTGGATCCTCGGCGAACGGCAGTTCGCGGTAAGGATCGTCTTCGAAGATCGTGAAACCGTGTTCGGCCGCGAGTTCGACCAGGCGGATCCGTTTCGCTTCGGAGAGCGTGCAGCCAGCCGGGTTGTGGAAGTTGGGGATCAGGTGGACCAGCTTCACCGGTCCTTCCGCGAGCGCGGCCTCAACCGCATCGACGTCGATGCCGTCCGCTTCGAGCGAAACCGGCACGAACTCGACCTCGAGCTGTTCCAGCAGCAGCAGCGTCCTGTCGTATGAAGGCTGTTCGACGATCACACGGTCGCCCGGCTTGAGCAGATGCCGGAAAAGCATCGCGCCCGCCTCAAGTGAACCGTTGGTGACCATCACCTGGTTGGCGTCATCCAGTCCATGGCGGTTGGCGATCCAGGCGCAAAGCCCGGGATGGCCGATGCCGACCCCGTAGGAGAGCGCTTTCTGCCAGTCGTCTTCGAGTGCCTTGGTTGTGGCAGCGCGAACCGCCTCAACCGGAATCAGGTCAGGACTGGGGGCACCGCGGGCAAAACTGATCGTGTCAGGCATGGCTGGCTTCCGTCGTTGTTTCGGGGGTAAGACGAAACGCGATCATATAGACGCTGCCTGGTCTGGCCGGGCGTTCCGTCAGGAACCGCGGAGAATCTCAACCGCGATCCGCGCGGCTTCGGTCGGGCTTTCGCCGACCCGCACACCCTTGGCTTCAAGCGCTTCCTGCTTGGCCTTGGCTGTTCCGGACGAACCGGAAATGATCGCGCCGGCGTGACCCATCTGCTTGCCGGGAGGAGCCGTGAAGCCGGCGATGTAACCAACCACGGGCTTCGTGATGTTCTCGGCAATGAAGTCAGCGGCACGCTCTTCGGCGTCGCCACCGATCTCGCCGACCATGACGATCAGTTCGGTTTCGGGATCGGCTTCGAACATCGTGAGGATGTCGATGAAGTCGGATCCGACGATGGGATCTCCGCCAATGCCGACGATCGAGGAGTTGCCTTCGCCAGCCTGCTTGAGTTCGTTGCCGATCTGGTAGGTCAGGGTGCCTGACTTCGAGACAACGCCGATCTTGCCCGGATCGAAGAACTGCGCCGGGATGATGCCAACGTTTGCTTTCTCCGGGGAGAGCACGCCGGGACAGTTCGGGCCGATCAGGGTCACGCCCTTTTCCTTGGCCCGCCAGTAGGTCGGCAGCATGTCCATTACCGGGATGCCTTCAGTGATCGCGATTACCGTTTCGACACCGGAATCGATCGCTTCGTTGATCGCGTCACCGGCGAAACGGGCCGGTACGAAAATCATCGATGTGTTGGCGCCCGCTTCGGAAACAGACTCGGCGATCGAGTTGTAAACCGGGATGCCTTCAACGTCGGCGCCACCCTTGCCGGGTGTAACTCCGGCAACCACGTTGGTGCCGTAGTCGCGGTTGCGCAGTCCGTGGAAAGTGCCTTCACGGCCGGTGAGGCCGGAAATGACCAGCTTCGTGTCGTTATCGATGATGATGCTCATGAGGGGCTCCCAGCGAGCTCGACGACCCTTTTGGCCGCGCCGAGCATGGTCGATTCGTTGTGGAGGTTGCCGAGGCCGGCTTCGGCGAGGAGGCGCAGGCCTTCTTCCGAGTTCGTGCCATCGAGACGAACCACGATCGGCATCTCGATGCCCATCTTGGAAACCGCCTCGATTATGCCTTTGGCAACTTCGTCACAGCGGGTGATCCCGCCAAAAATGTTGAAAAGGACCGCGTTGACCTTGGTGTCGGACGTGATCACTTCGAGTGCGTCGATGATCGCTTCGGATTTGGACCCTCCGCCGGCATCGAGGAAGTTGGCGGGCGCGCCACCAGCCTGGGCGACAACATCAAGGGTTGACATGCAGAGGCCGGCACCGTTGCCGAGGATTCCGATGTCTCCTTCGAGCTTCACGTATGTGAGGCCCTTCTCTTTCGCCATTGCTTCCTGCTCGTCTTCGATCTCGGCTGCGAGTTCGGCGAATTCAGGGTGGCGGTAAAGCGAGTTGTCGTCGATCGTCGTCTTTGAGTCGAGGGCGACAACTTCGCCTTCGGCGTTGACGATCAGCGGGTTGATCTCAATCAGGGTCGCGTCTTCGGTTTGCGCGATCTCTGCCAGCTTGACCAGGACAGTGGCGACCTGCTCGGCCAGTTCGGACGGAATCTCCGACTTGGCGACGATCGCCAGCGCGGCTTCCTGTGTCAGGCCCTCGAGCGGGTCGACGTGTTCCTTGATCAGCGCGCCGGGATCGGATTCGGCGACAGCTTCCACGTCCATGCCACCCATGTGGGAGAGCATGATCAGAAGTTTCTTGGCTGACCGGTCGAGAATCACCGATGCGTAGTACTCAGCTTCGATGTCGGATCCGGCTTCTACCCAGAGTTCGTTGACCTTGAATGGGCCTTCGCCGTGCGGTCCGACGATGTCCATGCCGATTATGCCGCCAGCGTATTCGTGGGCTTCGCCGCCGTCCTTGGCGATCTTGATGCCGCCGGCTTTACCACGGCCTCCGATCAGAACCTGGGCTTTGACTGCAACCGGGTAACCGAGGGCATCTGAGGCTGCGACTGCCTCTTCGATGGTTTTTGCGTGGCTTCCTTCGGGGACCGGGAGTCCGTGACGAGAGAAGAGTTCTTTGCCCTGATATTCGAGGAGATCCATGTCTTTTTTCCGGTTTGGGGGACGAGTAGGCCGACTGAGGACACTATCCGACATAATGCGGAACGCGCATGCCCCTACCGAGCTTAAAGAACATTGAATGGGTCACCACGGATTGCTACGGCACTCTGATCGATTGGGAGAAGGGCATCGCAGAAGCTTGCGCCAAGGAAGCCGAAAAGGATGGGTTCAGCTTTGACACCGAACCTTTCCTCGCCCGCTTCTTCGAAGTGCAGGCCGAGATCATGTCTGGCTCCTACGAGCTTTACGCGGAGGTCCTGCGCCGCACGATCATCAAGGTTGCCGGCGAGATCGGCTGGGAAGTTGAACCTTCACGCGCCCAGTTCCTGCCGGACAGCGTTGCTTACTGGCTGCCGTTCCGCGAGTCGAATGCCGCGATGGACCGGCTCGGCAAGAAGTTCAACATCGGCATCGTCTCCAATATCGACGACAAGATGCTCGGCATCAGCCGTCGTCACCTGCGGACGGAGCTCGACCTGGTTGTCACCGCGCAGCAGGTCCGTAGCTACAAGCCGGATGAAGTTCATTTCAAGGAATGTGCCCGCCGCATCGGTGGCAAGAAGGGCCTGCTTCACATCGGCTGCAATTACGACACTGATGTCGCGCCGTGCCTGAAGCTGAAGATTCCGGTGATCTGGGTAAACCGTCACGGCGAAAAGCTCGCCGGTCGCAAGAAGCCCGCCCTGGAAGTCAAGTCCTTCCGCGACGCTGTCAAGAAGCTCGGCGCCGGCGGCTGAGCCGCGCGTCGCGCCCGTGACGCCGAACTCCGAAGTCGAAGACAGCCTTTCTCCCGCCACCCGGGAGTGGATGGCCGCTACCCCGGCCGATAAACGCAAGAAGTCGGGTCAGTACATGACCCCGAGGCCGGTCGCCGATGCTCTGATTGACCGGGTTCAGCTGGAGCCGGGCATGCGGGTACTTGATCCCGGGGTAGGGACGGGTGAGCTCCTGGCAGCAGCAGCGCGAAAGCAGGAAGGGCTGGAACTGTTTGGCTGGGACAACGGCAAACAGGTGCTGGCCGCGGCCGCGGAGAACATTCCCGGCGCTTCGCTGGAGAAGAGGTCCGCACTTGACCCCTGGGATGGGGAAGCGTTCGACCTGGTAATTGGCAATCCGCCGTATTTCCAGTTCCGTCCCGGCCCGGCCCTCAAGGAGCGGTACGCCGGGGTGATTTCGGGACGGGCAAACATCTTCGCTTTCTTCTTCCAGGCTGGACTGGATGTCCTGAAACCCGGTGGACAGCTGGCTTTCATCGTGCCGCCGTCGTTGAACAGCGGTGCCTATTTCGAAGCGCTGCGTGAACACATCACCGCGGTCAGCTCAGTTGAGAGTCTGACAGTGCTTGATGGCACCGATCTGTTCGAGGACGCGAATACCGCGGTCCAGCTGCTGGTCCTGCGCAAGGGTGATCCGATGGGTGGTTTCACTTTCGAACGGGAATGCCCCGATTCGGATTTTCGCCGGGTGATCTTCACGGCCGAACCGGAGCGGCTCGCTGCCTGTTTCGAGGGACGCCGCACGCTGTGGCAGCTTGGATTCGAAGCGTTCACGGGGACGATCGTCTGGAACCAGCATCGTTCTGCGCTCACGAAACATCCGTCGGATGAGGTCGTGCCGCTGATCTGGTCGCACAACTTGAAGTCGGGTGATGTCGAGTTCGGTAACAAACCGGACAAGCCGCAGTACATCTATCCACCGGGCGAGGTTGACCGCGGGCCGGCAGTGCTGGTCAATCGGGTGGTCGGTTCGGTTGGCAAAGGGGAGTTGCGGGCAGCCTTGATTCCGGCCGGGGCCGAGTATCTGGCCGAGAACCACGTCAACGTGATCCGGATCAGGCCTGACGTGCCGCAAATGGTCGATTTCGGCGAGCTCCACCGCATGATCGAGGATCCCGGGGCAGCAGAAAGGCTGCGCCTGCTCACCGGAAACACCCAGATAAGCGCCAAAGAACTAACCCACCTACTGCCCCTCAGCTAAAGCCAGAAAAGAAAAGAGGACTGGCAATGAATTTACGCATATAGATATGCAATTCATTGCCAGTCCTCTTTTGGTGGGGCTCTGGTTCTGGTTTCTTACTTCAGGTTCAGGTTGTAGAAGAGATCCGGGGTTTCTCCCCACTTGGCCGGGTTATGGACCGGCTTGAAACCCAGCGACTCATAAAGCTTCACCGCTCCGTGGTTGTCCTGATTCGCGTCGAGCTGGATGCGTGCGCAACCGCGGGCTTTCGCCCTCTCGATAGACGCCATCACCAGGGTGCGGCCATGACCGTTCCCGCGGGCATCCGATTCGACGAAAACATCCTCCAGCCACGCGTCCTCGGACCCAGTCCAGACAGACAGGCGAAAACGAATCTGGGCGTATCCAACCTCCGGGTCGCCAACCAGCAGGAACTCGGTCTGGCGGTCACCGAGCAGCTCGGAAACAACCACCTCCAGCTCAGCGTTATCCGGGCCGGTAGATCCCAGAAAGTCACGGAAACCGGCGATCAGCCGGACCGTGGCAGCCCGATCGGAAGGGCCGGCGATCCGCAGAGGAGTTTCCGGGCCCATCAGCCCGAACCTTCCAGCTTCTTCGAACCGTCATAGATGATCGTCAACTTCTTGCCGTTATCTTCCACGAGATAGATGTCAACCTTGTTGAAGCCCTTCTTCAACGACTCCGGCGGCAGCAGAATCGAGTAGCCCGGACCGAAACCGAAACCGTCCTTGAAAGTCCATCCGACCGCTTCGATGCGATCGTCAACCGCGACCGCGAGCACACGATTGTCATCGACGTTCTGCAGATAACCCTTCTGCAGCAGCCCCAGGACCGACGGGGAATCAGGTTCATATTCCTTGACCGGATTGCGGCGTTCCGGCTCCGCCCGCATCCGGTGCGAAGCGATGTCGGCATTCACGTTCAGCTGCGAAACCTTGCTGCCGATGAGATCCTTTTGCGGACCGAAACGGTAAGTCGGACCCCAGCCGACATCCGTACCGAAAACCCTCTGGATCCGGTTGACCAGAACCTGGCGCTGGCTCTCCATCTGTTCGAGTGAAGCAGTGCCCTCGCCACGCGGCGAATTCAGCACCGTCACCTCATCGGGCGGGCATTCAACCTCATCCCACGGATAATCGATGCCGAGCTGCCCGGCGATCTGCGGCAGGATGTCAGTCGCGCAACGATGTTCGCTCACGACCTCGGGCTTGGTCTGGCCAGGAGCCTTGAAGAACATCGGAACCGAAGCGATCTCGCCCATGTTCTCCTGAACGGCGGCCCGACGCGGAATCCGGCTGAGGAAAGCGGAACCATGGTCCGCGGTCACCACAACGGTCGCTTCGTCCCAGAGGCCCTTGGCTTTCAGTTCATCAGTGATCAGGCCGAGCAGGGTGTCGACGTAACCAACCTCCAGCAGATGACGCTGAAGGGCGATGTCCACGATCTTCGGCGGCGCCATCCAGGGGCCATCGTTAGGCAGCAGGCCATTCCACTCACCGGTCAGGTTTGTGTAGCGCTGCCCGTCCGGAATATGACGCCACGGGTAGTGGGGCTTCTCGACATGAATCAGATCGAGGGTTTCGTTCTGCCCGCTCTCGAAGTTGTCGGTGAAATCCCTGATCCTCGTGATCTCATCCTCCGATGAACGCAAAGCGAAAAGACGGCCGAGCTTCCGGGCCGCGCCCTGCCCGGTTCGTTCCACCGGTTGCGCGGTGGATTCACCGGTCGGGCCCGAAGTGCCGGTTTCACCAGTGACCCCGGTGACCGGCTCCGAAGTTGCACTCTCCGACTCGTTGGAAAACTCGCTGAACGATTTCGAAACATCCGGCAGGTTCCGACGCATCGAATCGGGCAGCAACAGATGCTGGGAAACGACATCGAGATCCGAGAACAGGTCACTCAGCTTCGCTTCACCGGTAGCGATGGCTGAATCGGGACAAAGATCAGGCGGGCAGATCTGGGTGGCCGTCTCGGACACCCGCAGGTCATAGGAATTGCCGAGCAGGGTGAAGATGCTGCGCGGGTGGTCCGCCGCAATTGGCAGGTCGTCATTGCTGGGCAAGGAACCACTGAAGATCGCCGGGACCGCCATCGGTGTGTAGGCGGCCGCGCCCGTCGCATTTTCGTACCAGGTCGATGTGGAAGCCAGATCGGCGAAAGCCGGGAACCTGGTGCCGTCGATCTGGTTGTTCTTGTCCATCAGTGCGGCCAGCGGGAACTCGTCGAAAACCACCATCACAACCGGGGAGGGATTCTCGATCGCAACATCAACCGGATCGGGCTGCTCGCGCGGCAGGACCAGACGCGAAGTGCTGGTGAAGAAAAAGAAGATCACCAGAATCACGATCGGCGCCGGGGTCAGCACATCCATGAACGACCGGGGGAAACTCCAACGGGTGTAGGCGAACACCCCTCCGGCCGAAAGCAGCAGGGAAACAGCGATCAGGATCCCGGCCGGCCAGTCGAAAATGCCCTTGAGCAAAGTCAGGAGGAAACAGGCCCCGACCACCGTCATCAGAACCAGGTGGATTCCCCAGCGCAGGTTCTTGCTGACCAGTTGCGCCACAGCTTCGATCAGCAACCCGATCAGGGGAGGGCCGAATGCGAGGACCAGCGTGTAGATGATTATCTGGCCGGAAGTGTTGCCACGGGCCACGAAAAACTCGGGGTTCTTGCCAAGCAGCGAAAGCATCGGCTGCAGAAAGGCAAGGGACCACAGGGCAGCCAGATGCGCGGCTCCCAGAATCAGGGAAGGCCGGGCGGGACGCACAGCCTCCTTGGTCGATTCACTCACGAGACGGCGAGTCTATTCATCGGAGCTGGACCAAAGTGGAGTCAAACGGGCCTGCTTCCCGGAACCATCGACCCGGAACACCGAGATATCGTTCCGGCCCGGCTTCAATGATGCCTGTGGCAGCAGCATCGTGAAAAGAGTGCGTGAGGACTCGTCGTAACTTTCACCGACCGCGCGGACCGTGCCGTTCACGGAAACCGCAAGCGCGGTACCGGCCGGAACACCATCAAGCGTTCCGCGCTGGCGAAGCACCGGGTTATACGAAACCTTCGGTTTCCAGGTGACACCAATACCTCCCGGACTGTCCGGCATGGCATCCATGTTGTCCTGGGCAGAATTGAGGTCCAGTCTTTTCAGGGGCATTCCGATCAGGTCCTGGTTCGGCCCCAGCTTCAGAACCTGGCTGAAACCGGTGTTGCCACCGAAAAGTGAAGCCAGGGTGTCCACATAAAGCTGACGCTCCCTGAGCACCGTGGCCATCGGGCTGCGGACCAGAGGGCCAGTGCCGTTGTCGATCGCAACCTCGGTGCGGACGCAGTCCGGGCGGTCCCACGGGACATCAGCGTCGATCCGGTCGGCCATCTCGAACAGAACCTCGGTCAGACAGGTAGGACGGTTGATGATCCGGCCCTGGGTCTGACCGGGAGCTTTGATGAAAAGCGGGACTGTGGCGATTTCACCGATCGTGTCCGGTTCAGCTTCGCGCCGGTTCCGGTCAACGGTCATCGCGCCACCATGATCGGCGACCACGACAAACATCGACTCGTTCCATCGCCGGTCCTGTTTCAGCCGCGCGATGACGCGGCCCAGCAGGTGATCGGCGAAACCGGTTTCGAGCAGGTGGGCCTGGCGCGCCCGGTCGGTGAGGTAAGGCCCGGCAAGCCAGTCGGTCTCGGTGATCCATGCCCGGAAATCCTCGGTGGTCTGGGTGTAGCTCTGGCCGTCGGGGTAGTGGGTCCAGGGGTAATGGGGCTCGGTCACATGGACGAAATCGAGGCTTTTCCTGGTGGAAGGATCAATTGCCGCCAGGAATTCATCGATGTCGCCTTCACCATCAAGGGCCGGCCCGGCCCCTTCAAGCTGGTCCCGGACGAACTGGCTTGCCCGGCCGCGTTCGACTGACTTTTCCGAAGGGTTGCCGAAACCGGAAAAACTCTGGGAAATGTCAGGCAGGCTCGAGCCCATGGACTGAGGAAGCGTCAGGTGAGCCGAAACGTATTTGAGGTCGTTGACGAAGCTGGCAAGGGCATCTTTTGTGCTGCCGTTGTCGACTTCGCTCTCGCAGATCGATGGCGGGCAGAGCCGGGTGATCGGTTCTACTGCGTGAACGTCATAAGTGCCACCGAGCAGCGTGAAGATGTTCTCGGGGTGATCGGCGGCCGTTGGCAGCAGGGACCGGTCAGGAACTTTGCCGGTCTGGATGGCTGGCACGGCAATCGCCGTATAGGACGCGTTCGTGACCGTGTTCCGGTACCAGTCGGAACGCCCTTCCAGTTCGGCGAAGTTGGGGAAACGTTTCGCGTTCACGTCACCTTCCGGGGTCATCAATGAGCCGGCCGGGAACTCATCGAAAACGAGCATCACGATCGGGGCGGGATCCCCGATCGAAGTTCTGATCGCCTCGACTTCGTTGTCGCCGGTCGCGAGCTCGGACGCATTGCTGAAGAAGAGGAAAACGACCAGGATGATTATCGGCGCCGGAATCAGAATGTCAGTCAGCGAACGAAGGAAAGCGCGATAGCCGTACGCCCAGGCGAGGTAGATCCCGGCGATGACAGCGAACAGGATCATCGGCCAGGCTGGCCCGTCCATTATCTGTTTGAGGAACTGCAGCACGATCGCTGAGAAAAGCAACGCCACCAGGGCGAGATGAAAGACCCAGCGGGCCGCGGGGCTGACCAGGTTGATCAGGGCTTCGATCGCGGTCGCGGCCAACGGCGGCAGGAAGGTGAGCAGGAGGACGAAAGCCACGATCTGGCCACCCGTGTTGTCCCGGGCCACGAAAAAGTCCGGGTTGGACCCGAGCAGGCTCAGCAGCGGCTGGACCAGGGCCAGCGCCCACAGGGCGGCCAGATGCCCGCCGCCCAATAGAATCGACAAAGATTTCCGGGCTGTAGTTGTTTCCGGCCGGTCAGACACCGTCGGCGATCCTATTCTTCCGGAATGAACCGCTGATTCCCAACCGGGGCGCAACAAAACGCTTCCCACTTGGTTCCAGAGTGGAGACACCACCCCCTCAGTCCTGGTGCAACCCCTGAATTTCAACCGAAAATTGACCCCGGAACCCAGGAAAACGGCTTCCGGACGCAGAAATGAAGGCCCACTTGCTTAACCCCACCCTCAGGAAGTTCCTCGCCGCCGGCACGCTTGGCGTCGCCACGATCATCGGATTTCCCGGCTCTGTCCACGCTGCGCGGCCAAACATCATCGTGATCCAGACCGATGACCAGAACTACCAGACGGTCAAATCGAGCTTTCGCGGGAAGAACGGCAAAAGCAGCCTGACCATGCCGGCCACCGTGAAGAAGATCTACCGGGGTGGGACCCAGTTCCGCAATTTCTACACGACGTCACCCGTCTGTTCACCATCCCGGGCTTCGCTACTGACCGGCCAGTACCCGGCGAACTCGAAGCTGGTTTCGAACGAAGGTTCACGCGGCGGCTGGGAAGGCTGGAAGAACCTTCCGATCTACAACAAGAACCTTGCTGTTTCGCTTCAGGACTCCGGGTACAGGACAGCCCACGTTGGCAAATTCACGAACGGTTATTACGACCAGGCCTACGACCGGGTTGACACCACGATCCCGCCGGGATGGAACAACTGGTTCACCACCGCGTATCTCCCCGGGACCCGTTATTACGGTTACAAGATCAACGACAACGGTTTCGCGGTCGGTCCTTACGGAAATCCGGACTATTACCGCAACGGACCCGGCATCGATTCCCGCAAATGCACCAAGAAAACCTTGCAGGCACCACCAAATTCGCTCAACTGCAACTACCTGCAGGACGTGATGACCCGGTTCGCGGTGAGGACGATCAAGCAGAAGCGGAACAAGCCACTGTTCCTGTCGATCGATTACCAGGCACCTCACGGTGATGTTCGTCCGCCAAAAGGCCCGCAGGCGGCAACACGCCACCTTGATACGGCCAGCCGGACCCCGCTGCCACGCAAACCGAACTTCAACGAGAAGGACATTTCGGATAAATCGCCGCTGATCCAGAGTTACATGGCGAATCCGCTGGGAGGAGCGGAAATCCAGCAGATAACCAATGTTTACCGTCGTGAACTGGAATCGCTTCGTTCGGTCGACGACGGTGTAAGGGCGATTTTCAAGACGCTGCGCAAAACCGGCCGGCTGGACAACACCTACGTTTTCTACCTTTCCGATCACGGTTACTTCTTTGGTGAGCACCGCTTCGGGCTCGCCAAGTTCCTGCCGTACGAGCCATCTTCGAAGGTTTCGATGGCGGTACGTGGCCCGGATGTTCCGAGGGGCCAGATCTCGAATGAAGTCACCGGCAACATCGATGTGCCGGCAACGATCCTGCGTCTGGCCGATGCCAATACGAACTATTCCGTAGATGGCCGCTCACTCAAATCGTTCTGGAAGGACCCTTCCAAGCGGACAAGGCGACCGCTTGGCATCTCGCTTGAAGCGGCCAACGTCGAGGAGGAAGAACCACAGGAGACCTCCATCGACACGACCACTGATGGAGCTTCCATTTCAGGCAAGGCTCCGGCCCTGCGTTATCACTCTGTCCGGATCGGCCCGTACAAACTGATCGATTACCGGCAGGGTGGAGACGAGCTTTACAACCTCAGTAACGATCCCTATGAGCTTCGCAACCGATTCGATTCGGAACGTTACGAAGCGGTTCGTTCCTACATGAAGAGCCAGCTCAAGCAGGTCCGTAACTGTTCCGGTTCAGCTTGCAGGGAAGTCGCTCCGCCCTGGCCTTTGCCGGGGGACTAACCAGCCCGTACGACCCGCGAAGAACCGACCTTCCGGTTCTTCGCGTCAAGGCCAACGACTTTCACCCAGGGCTTGTTGCCGGGAACGGTTGAAGTGGTTTCGAATCCGTCACGTTTCCTGACGCGGGCTTTCTTCAGCGAATTTTTGGAGCGCCCGGTGAGGACCCGCCATTTCGTCACCTTCGAATCACCATTCCAGCTGGCCCAGAACCTGGTGCGACCACCGTCGGCCCGCCTGGCGACCAGGCTGACTTTCGTTTTCGGCTTGCCGTTCCATTTCCCGCGATACGCACGGTAGAAGGAGTTGATTCCTTTCAGTTCGGCGTCGAACAGCACCTTTCCGCCAGCGGCATGTTCGCTGATCAGCGGCACGCCACCCCATCCGACGAAATATTTGCCGCTGCGCAGCTTCTGGACATTGGCCTGTTGCGAGGCCAGGGGCTTGGCCGGATTGAAGAATTCCCGATGGACACGGGCGGTCTTCTTCTTGTAGTTGAGCTTCAGGACGAGTCCACGTGACTGGGAGCGGACGGGTTTCGAGATCACGGGGGAGTCGCCGTTGTCAAACAGTGAAATCTGATTTCGCCCGTGCGGCTCGGCATCGTGCTGGGATGAAAAATAGGCGCCATTGCCCATGCGGAAATCGCTGCTTTTGCCGCCGAGCGTCCAGATGATCTTTCCGGTGCGACGACTGACTTTGTAGATCGCATTGGTGCTGCGTCCGGAAATCATGATGTTGCCGTCGGGGGTGTCGATGACCGAGTTGATGTGGAAGTAGTCGAACGGGTTGCCGGGATGACGTGGTTTTTCGGCGTAGGTATCCCGGATCGGTACATGACTGAGGCTGTTCCATTGCCAGAGAACGCGTCCGGTACGGATGTCGATCTCCTGGGCGATCGAATCGTTGACCGCAGCGTTGGTGCCAAGTCCGACCGAGCTCAGGTTGGCGTATCTCGTGGCGTAGGAAGTTACGAAAGCGGTGCCCCGATTGGTCAGCCGGAATTCGTGGGAGTCAGCCGAGTAACCGTTGCCCGGGTACACCCGTTTGATGATCTTGTAGGAACGGTTGGCGATCATGTAGGTGTTGCGTTTCAGGTTGTTCCCGGGGGAGGGTGCCTGGAACCAGGTCAGAACCGGCCGGCCACGGTACTTCTGTGTCCGGAAGTCCATGCTCCGGGAAGGCAGAAACCAGATCGGATCGCCCTTGCTCGAGTAGATCGCTGCCCCGCTCACCTTGGATCCGACGAAGATCTTTTCCCTGGAGGCTCGCGACGTGTTCTTTTTGACCACCATTTTCGGTGGATCCAGCCTGGGCTGGGTCACGTATGGCCCCTTGGCACTGACGGTAGCTTCACTGGCCCCGGCTTCTCCGGTGGCCCCGGAGCCGGACCCACTGCCGGTAACGAGCAGGGCCGTAGCTATTGCCAGCACCGACACGGTGGCAGCCCGGTATGTGGAACGACCGTTCAAGCGGCTCAAACCGTCAGCGTACCTTTTCCACAGCCGAATTACCGATCGTTTTGCCGCCGGGGTTGATTCCCTCAACCTTCACGAACGAGTCGGCTGTAGCGGCGTTCATCGTCGTTTCAAACCCGGTTCGCGGGAACTCTCCCACCGCAGACAGGTTGTCTTCGGTCGGTCCTGCGAGGACACGCCAGGTCACGACCCGTGAGTCACCGTTCCAGCTTGCCCACAGTTTGGTTTTGTTGCCATTCGGTTCGGTCGCGATGTCAACCGCGGTCTTGGGCAGCCCGACCCAGGGCTGGCGGTAGGCGCGATAGAAACCACCGGAGGTATCGACCGTGGCGTCATAGACCATGTTGCCGGAAGGCCCGAACTCGGAAATGATCGGAACCTGACCGAAAGCGACCAGATAGCCGCCCGAAGGCAGGGCCTGCACATTGGCCTGGGTAGGCGAAAGCGGCTTCAGCGGATTCTTGAACTGGTCGGACACCGTCGCGGTTTTCTTTTTGTTGTTCAGCTGCAGGATCAGCCCGCGGGACTGGTTGGCCCAGGGCTTTGCCGCGACCGGGGAATCGGAATTGTCGAACAGTGAAACCCGGTTTCCGCTGAGCGGCTGCGCGTCATGCTGCCAGGAGAACTTCGCTTGTTTGCTGAGCTTGTAGTCACTCCGTTTGCCGCCGAGCGCCCAGATGATGCGGCCGGTGTGGCGGCTCACTTTGTAGACGGTGTTGGTGCTGCGGCCGGAAATCATGACGTTGCCGTCGGGGGTGTCGATGACCGAGTTGATGTGGAAATAGTCGTATGGCTGTCCCGGGAATTTGGGCCCCTTGGCGTAGCTCTGTTTGATCGGCACATGATCGAGGCTGTGCCACTCCCAGATCACCCGGCCTGACCTCAGATCAACTTCCTGGGCGATTGAGTCACTGACCCGTCCGTTCTTTGAAAGCCCGAGGTGGCGCAGGTCGGCTTTGACGGTTCGGTAACTGGTGACGAAGGCGGTATTGCGTTTGGTCAGGCGGAACTCATGTGAATCCGCGGCGTAAGCATTGCCGGGAGTGAAGCGCTTGATGACCTTGTAGGCGCGGTTCGCAATCGTGTACGAGGTGCGTTTCAGACCGGAGCCTGCGGTCGGTGCTTCAACCCAGGTCAGCACCGGCTTGCCTTTGTAGGTGCCGGTCCGGAAATCGGTCGAACGACCGCTACGGAACCAGATCGGATTGCCGTCATTTTCGTAGATTGCGGTGCCGCGGTTCTTGGCCCCGACCAGAATGGGATCCGTTCCGGCGGCGTCAAGGTTCCGGCGTACGTTCAGAGTGGGCGGAAGCAGGTCCGGCCGCGACTTGAACTGGGCTGGACCACCGTCGGAAAGCGATGCGTTCGAGTATTTCTTGTTCCGGGGGCCCCCGAGGTTTTCCACCCTGAAGGAATAATCGCCCCGTTTCGCGCCGGCGATCGGCAGGGCTGAGTTGACCCGGACCGTTTCCGAAACCGCGAAGGCCTTTTTCATTACAAGGCTGAAACCACGGTTGTCAGAGTGGCGCTTGCGGGAGTACGAGTGGAAGCCCGTGCGGCTGCCACGAACGGTGATCTTGCCGGCTTTCGACGCGGGAACGCCACGGAAGCTGATTTCCGAGTATTTCGAAGCGTGTCTGGAGTTCGGTCCGGGGTTGGCCGATGCCGCATTCGAAATGGCTGGGGCCGCAACGGCGATGGCCGCAAGAAGCATGGCTGCGACCGACATGGAAGCTGTGAGGGGTCGAATCATTGTCTCCTGGAAAATTTTCGCAACTGGGCAGTACGTGTACAAATCCGCGGTGGCATGAAAGTTGCGGCCCGAAGGGCCCACGATCGGGGTATTTCAGCACCAATCCGCATCCCTTGGCATCCTCTGTGTTTCTACAGTTAGCCGTTTTGCTGACAAGCAGACATATTCGACCGGATAATTTCAGCCACGCCAGGCCCTTCCAGACTTCGAAAGAACGGGCGCTGAGGGCCGTTTCGTGCTGTCTCGTGGCGGCCTGTGCGTTCTTCGCCCTTCATTACGCGGCCGCCGCGAACGCCGCGACCAGGCCGAACATCGTCGTGATCCAGACTGACGATCAACCGGTCGAGCAGTTCAAGAATCAATGGCGCGACCTCTATAACCGGGACCGGACGATCATGCCGAACACGATGCGGCTGATTCGAAACGAAGGCATCTCGTTCGCCAAATACATAACGCCGTTTCCCCTGTGCGCGCCATCGAGGGCTTCACTGCTGAGCGGCCAGTACGCCCAGAACCATGGGGTGATCCGGATTGGCGGACCGCGTGGTGGCTGGGAGAGCTTCCGGACCAACCGCATCAACCGGGAGAACCTTCCGGTCTGGCTTCAGCGTGCCGGGTACCACACCTCGCATTTCGGCAAGTTCATGAACAACTACGGCGGGGTTGATTCGAATCCGGAGACGGTGGTCCCGCCAGGCTGGGACCGGTGGGTCAGTGATGCCACTGACAATTCCACCAGGGAGTTCTACGGCTATCAGCAGAACATCGACGGGGTGGTGACTCCGCGCCTCGGGCTTCCCGACTATGACCTGATCGGCGGCAAGGACCCGATCGGTTGCCCTGACCTCGGGCTTGCGCTCTGCAACTACCATTCGGAATCGATGTCGAGCCAGGCTTCGGACCAGATCCGGCAGGCAGGAAGCGACCCCTTCTTCCTCCAGATCGATTACCACACGCCGCACGGCGATACGCGCCCACCGATCGGCCCGGAACCAGCGATCCAGGATTACGACAAGGCGATAAAGACACCAACGCCAAAGGCTCCCGGATACAACGAAGCTGACGTTTCCGACAAACCTTCTTTCGTCCGTTCACAGTCACGGCTGACCCGGGGAGAGATTCAGCAACTGACCCTGGAGTACCGCAAGTCGGTGGAAGCCCTCCAGTCGGTCGACCGTGGGGTCAAGGAGATAATCGACGCCCTGTCGGACACCGGCAAGCTGAAGAACACCTACGTCATCTTCACCTCAGACAATGGTTTCTTCCTCGGCCAGCACCGCATCCATCGTGGAAAACTGCTTCCTTACGAAGCATCCTTGAGGGTTCCGTTCGTGATGCGAGGCCCTGGCATCAAGCCAAAATCAACCAGTCATGAACTGGTCGCCAATCAGGACATCACGCCGACGATCCTTAAACTGACCGGCGCGAAAGCCAAGAGCCGGATCGATGGTCGTTCGATGGTCCGGTTCTGGAAGAAGACCAGAAAGACCTCCCGTCGCCCGGTACTCCTGTCCAGTTACCAGCAGGCAACCACCCTGATCCCCGGCGACTATCCGGATGAACCGCCGGTGGTTATCCCCGACAAAGCCGGTGCCCGGATCGCAGCAAAGGCCGCCAATCAGAACTATGTCGGCATCCGGGTTGGTCCTTACAAGTACGTGGAGTACGAAGAAGGCGAGCGCGAACTGTACGTTCTCAGCCAGGATCCGGCCGAACTTGAAAATCGTTTCGGCAAGAAACGTTACGCCAAGGTTCAGAAATACCTCGACGTCGAGCTGAGCAAGCTCCGGGCCTGCAAGGGATCAAGCTGTCGCGCTCTGGCCGACAAATGGCCAAAACCGCCGAATCCACCGAAGAGCTGAATCAGGTTTATCCGTCCGGCTGTGCCGGAACGGGTCAGCCCAACGGGCGGGCCAGGTAAAGAACGCGGTCGCCTGAGGGCAACTCTTCACGTTTCTCGACGGTGAACCGTTTCTTCAGTTCGGTCTCGAAGTTGTCGAGGTCGAAATCGGCGTTGGCGCCTTCCTGCTTGTTTGCCAGGAGTGCCCGGACCATCGGATCGGTGCGCTTCGGGAATTCGATCAGCAGGTTCGAACCGAGATCCTGGACCCAGTCGAGGAATTCCGCGATCGGGATGTTCGCCGAGATCGAAACGTGGTGGATCAATGCCAGCGCCATCATCAGGTCGGGGGTGCCGCGATCGGAAAGGGTACGGCGCTCGAGTCCGCGCCAGCCGAGGCCGGGTGAGGGATCAGCCAGGTTGCCGACCAGCGGCAGGATCTGGGTGTTGCCTTCGGCTTTCAGTGAGCGGTAAAGCGATTCGACGGTGGCGTGGTCGAAGTCGAAGGCGACAACCTTTTCCGAGTTCTCGGCGGCGAGACGTGAGTAGGCGCCGTCGTTGCAACCCATGTCCCAGGTCAAGGCCGGTTTGTCTGATGCGCAAACCTCGGAAACGAACTTCTGTTTCGCTTTGTCATCGTCGTCGCTGTAAGTGTTGTGGGCGCGATACCCGCTCCATGATGTTTCGCCGGTCTTCCATTTCAGCTTTGAAACGAGGCGGCGCATGCTGGCCATGTGGGCCTTGACGGCTTCCGGTTTGACCGTGCGTTCTTTCTTCGGGGCGTCAGCATCACCCGGGCCGGACTTGTTCGCCCGGCGATCCAGCCGCGCATGGAGCGAAGTGTGGAGGAAAACACCCTTGCGCAGACGGTCCCGCAGCGAGAAAACCTTGATCGCGTCGATCGGCTGGATACCGTCGATCGAGCCGCGCATCCAGGGATGGAACGGGATGTCTTTATGAGCCTGGAACAGCAGCGGATACAGGTACAGCATGCAGAACTGGCGGTAACCAACCCAGGGAAGGCCTTCAGGGATCGTTTCGAACGAACCGACGTCGATGAAAACGGGGTTGGCTCCCTGGAACTGGACGTTGTACGGGGTTGCGTCCTTGAGGTTCAGCCCGTGGTCAATCGCGGCGATCCCGAGATCCAGCTGGAGCAGGGCAGCGTCCTGTAGCTGGCTGAAGGTCCACTCATATGGATATGAGACGAACGGAACCCGCTGGTGCTCCAGAACCCGGGTGACCCCGGTCGGCAGGAGGTCTTTTGCCCCTTCCAGTACCGCGAGGTCGACTTCCTTTGTCGCAATCAGGTCGCCCCGGTTGACCAGTTCTTCCAGCAGCGGTGTTGCCGCCAGGGCATCCCAGTCACCCGCGCCTTCCGGGCTCAGCGCCCGGAGGACGGCATCGTCGGTGATTACGACGCGACTGTCGCGGTCCCGAAAGGAACCAGGTTCTGCGTTTGCCACGTTTTACCGCTCAGCTGATTTGTCGTCAGAAACGACGGGGGCTGCGCTGGATTTGGTGGACGCGCCATCAACGGCGGGTTCGTCCTTCTTCCAGAACATCAGTTTGCTCTTGAACTTTGAACCGTAGGTGCGAAGAGCGGCTCCGGCACCGGCGATTCCCGCGAGCACAGCGGCGAGCAGAGCGCTTGCACTGCCCGGGTCCAGGTATGCGAAAAGTTCCATTATCGTTTCGAGTTCCTCTCTGCACCACCCGCGAGGGCGGCAATAGACCGCGGAATGTTACTCGATAGTGACCAGCGGATCGCCGCTGGCAACCGCGTCACCCACCGAGATCGGCAGGTCCGTGACTTTGCCCTTGCGGTGAGCGGTGATCTCATTTTCCATTTTCATGGCTTCGATCACGCAGATCAGATCGCCTTCTTCGACTTCAGCACCCTTTTCGATGTTGATCTTGAAGATCGATCCCTGGAGCGGCGAGTCGAGACGGGCGACGTTCGATCCGCCACCTCCTCCGGCCTTGCGCTCACGCTTTTTCGGCTTGGGGCCGGCGACAGCGCCAGCAGCAGCGAATCCGGTGGCTTCGCCGATCACCTTGACGTCGAATCGCTTGCCGGAAACTTCCACCAGATAGTCGCGAGCGACCTTTTCGGCTTCGTCCTCTTCCGGTTCGGGTAGTTCGACCTTCGGCGGGGCGGTGGTCTTCAGCCACTTCTTGTCTTCCATCAAGTCACGGCAGGTCTCGCCGTTATCCCACTGTTCGGTTGCGAGAATCGCTTTGTGGAAGGGAATCAGGGTTGAAAGCCCACCGATTTCGTATTCGCCCAGGGCCCGCAGCATGCGTTTGGTTGCGGATGCCCGGTCGTTGTCCCAGACGATCAGCTTTCCGACCATCGGGTCATACATCGGGGTGACTTCGGAGCCAGCCTGAACGCCGGTGTCGATACGGATGCCCGGTCCGGACGGTTCTTTGTAGCTGGTGATCTTGCCGGGGGCGGGCGCGAAGTTCTTGTCGGCCTTCTCGGCGTTGATGCGGCACTCGATTGCCCAGCCGTTGATCCGGACATCTTCCTGCTTGAGGGAAAGTTCGGCTCCGGCGGCGATCTTGATCTGTTCCCGCACGATGTCGACCCCGGTGATCATTTCGGTCACACAGTGCTCAACCTGAACCCGGGTGTTCATCTCGAGGAAGAAGTACTCGTCGCCGTGCTGCATGCCTTCGATCGTGCCGGCGGAGAAGTAACCGACGGCCCTGGCGGCATCGGTCGCGATCTTGCCGATGCGCTCGCGCATTTCTTCGTCGACGTGCGGGCCCGGAGCCTCTTCGATGACTTTCTGATGGCGGCGCTGGATCGAACAGTCACGTTCGGCGAGGTGGATCACGTTGCCGTGCTTGTCGGCCAGAACCTGGACTTCGACGTGACGCGGGTCTTCCAGATAACGCTCCACGTAAACGCGGTCGTCGCTGAAGAACTTCATTCCTTCACGGCCGGAACCTTCGAATGCTTCTTCGAGGTCGTCCGGGGTCATGGCGACCCGGAAGCCCTTGCCGCCTCCGCCACCGACGGCCTTGCAGGCAACCGGGTAACCGGCCGCTTCGGCCTGGGCGCGGGCTTCAGCGAGGTCCTTCGCGGGCTCGGTGGCACCGGGGACGATCGGCACGCCGGCCTTCTCCATGATTTCGCGGGCCTGGGTCTTCGAACCCATTGCGTCAATCGCGGAAGCGGGCGGACCGATGAAAGTGATTCCGGCATCCTCGAGAGCCCGGGCGAAATCGGCGTTCTCGGCCAGGAACCCGTATCCGGGGTGGACTGCTTCTGCGCCGGAGTCCTTGCAGGCCTGAATGATCTTCTCGATCGAGAGGTAGCTCTCGGACGGAATCGCCGGACCGATCAGGAACGCTTCGTCGCAGGCATGCACGTGGGGAGCATCACGGTCGATGTCGGAGTAGACAGCCACCGAGGTGATGTCCATTTCCTTGCAGGCGCGGGCGACACGGATAGCGATCTCGCCACGGTTGGCGATCAGAATCTTCTTGAACATATATCGCGCAGTCTATTTGGCGGGGCCGAAACGCGACGGGTGGCGCGGAAGGCAGGCGGCACCCGGAACTCCCTCATGCACGCCTGGCTTCGTCAGACGCTCCTCGGCTCGCTCATCGTCTTAGGACCAATCGGCTTCGCCGGGGCGCTTTTTCCTCGCCAGGCGCACCTGGGACGTCCCCGTGCACCAATCGTTCGAAGACAACCGCGGAGTCGCGAAAGCCTGTGGTGGCCGTATCCTCCTTGACTTATGATCGAACTTCAGAGTCACTCCGTTGTTTCCGATGGCCAGCTTGAACCGGCGGGGGTTGTCGAGAAAGCTGCCGAAGCCGGCGTTGAGGTTCTGGCGCTGACCGACCACGACGGGGTGGCCGGGGTGCCGGAAGCAATCGCTGCCGGGGAGCGTCTGGGGGTTGAGATAGTTCCTGCGATCGAGATGTCTTCGGTTCATGAATTCGCCGAGGACCTTCACATCTGTGGTTACTGGATCGACGTCGAGAAAATGAAGCCTGCCTGTGACCGGGCCCAGGAGGAGCGCCGCGACCGGGCAAAAGCGATAATCGAGAACCTGCGCGGTTTCGGCTTCGACATCACTTTCGAAGATGCGGTCCGTGAGGCCGGTGCTGCCGATGCGATCGGTCGACCCCACATTGCCCATGCTGCTGGTGCGGCGAACAACATGGGTCCGTTCTTCGAGGAATACCTGGTGCCGGGAGCGAAGGCTTTTGTTTCCCGCAAGTGGCCGACTGCGCCCGAGGCCTGCCAGATCATCAAGGATGCCGGTGGTGTTGCGGTGATCGCTCACCCTTACTGGGATGTGAAGGATCCGGAGAAGGTCGAGTCCCTGATCCGTTCACTGGACATTGGGGGGATCGAAGTTTTCTATCCCTCACATACCCGTGCCCAGACCGAGCATCTGCTCAATCTGGCCAGGGAGCTGGGAGTGAGCGCGACCGCCTCCAGCGATTACCACGGCCCGACCCACAAGACTTTCAGCCGTTTCGGCGCGTACCAGACCTACGATCTGGGCCAGCCGGAAGTGCCAGCCAGGCCCTGAAGGAGTAACCGGGTCGAGGTTGAGGCCAATCGAGTTGAGGCCATAGCCATCCGGGTCGACTTTGCCGTAATAGGAACGGTGAAATCGACCCAGTGGGTTTCGGGTCCTTAAGCCTGTCAGCACCGGGTCGACTTTGCCGCTGTGGTCGCGGCGAAACCGACCCGGACCTTGGTGGCTTGGTCCTGCAATTGAAAGGGCGGACCCGAAGGCCCGCCCTGACGAAACGAAGTACTTCAGCAGTTCGTTACGAAGCGACCGCGGCCGGGATGAGCTCGCGCTCTTCCAGGTAGGTCAGCAGCGCGGCAGCTGACTCGGCCGGCTCCTGCTCCTCGGTCTTCAGTGAGACCTCAGGGTTCTCGGGAACCTCATACGGGTCGCTGACCCCGGTGAATTCCTTGATCTCACCGGCGAAAGCCTTGGCGTAAAGACCCTTCACGTCGCGCTCGGCGCAGGCATCAACCGAAGCTTCGATGTAAACCTCGATGAAACGGTCACCCATCATCTCGCGGGCTTCACGGC
>JBAWHK010000007.1:0-22144 GCA_049593795.1 Solirubrobacterales bacterium | reverse complement strand
CAGAGAGAGGCTCCGTCCGTAAGGACGGGGCCTTTTCTGTTTAAGTGGAGCTCTTTCGTTCCTTGGAACGGCCGCGGGGCGAAGCTATGCCAAGCACCCGCATCGCCTTGATGCCCAGGCCGAGTCGTTCGCGGCCGTCAGTTGCAGTTGCGTCGTGGCCGCTGAGGTCACGGATCCGCTCGAGGCGGTAGCGGATCGTGTGGCGGTGGGTAAACATCTGCTTCGCGGTTGCGGGCACGTTGGCGTCACTGTCCAGATATGCCTCGACGGTCGCAACAAGATCGGTTTCGTACTGCTCGTCGTAAACGACCAGGGGTTCGACTGTCTCCGAGTAGAAACTGTGAAGTTCTTCGCTGGTGGTTCCGAGCAGCAGCCGGTAGGCACCCGTCTCTTCGAAAGCGATCGGTGAGCGCCCTTCGGCCTCACCGACGTTCAGGGCCAGGTGGGCCTCGCGTGCCGCCCTTTCCAGCTCAATCGGTTCGGTGGCGGTCCTCGATCGGGAGATCGTGATGTTCAGGCCTGAAAGCGACCGCGGCAATTCACGGTCAAGGGCCTCTTCGACCTTGATCAGCCGTTCTTCCTCAGGGGCGGGCACGAGGATGCCAACGATCGATCCTTCTTCAACTTCACCCATCGCGGCAATCGAACCGGGTGCGACCGCCCGGATCGTACGCACGGTCATGTCAAGAACCCTCGCCCTCCAGTCGCCGTCCTGGGCCGATCCGGAATGGGCACGGACCATGATCACCCCGCCACCGCGGCTGATGTCGCAACCGAGGTCCCCGACCCTTGAGACGATTTCTTCAGGGTCGTTCAACGAGCCATCGAAGACCGCCTTCAAAGTGTCGGAAACTGCCCCTTCGTTGCCCCATTCGGCGGATCGGGCACGCTCGACTTCGAGTGCGGCCAGCGCCGAGAGAACCTCAAGGATTTCGGTGTCACCGGAGTCACCGAGGTAACGGGCAAAACCGACGGTTTCGTCACCGAGGACCAGGTCGGACGACTCCACTCCTTTGCCCTCAGCGGTGAGCTTTTCCTCCTGCTGCTGCGTAGCCCCGGCCACGGCAAGCACGATGCCCGAGCGATCGAGGAAAGCCACCGGGATCCCGAGGACATCGGCTGCGGCGCGAGCCAGGCCGGGCAGTCCGCGTCCGGCCAGAACGGGGCTGGCCAGGCGCGCGGCCGCCGCCGGCTTGGAACTGGCCATCGGGGTCAGCCGCCCGACCAGGGAAAGACGTCAGCGATGTCGTGTGTGACCAGCACGTAATAGATGCCCGCGAGCACTCCGATGGTGATCAGAGTGCCGAGAACGAAAAGGGAAAGAAATCCGGCTGCCACCTTTTCTGTCCAGCGACCATAGGAACTCATCGCTGGAATCAGGATGAGACCTACGAATGCGGTCAGGCTGACCAGAGCGGCGCCCCCGAAAAGCCATGTGTTGTTCAGCAAAGCGAACGTCATCTGCTTAATTTTTGCGCAACTGGCCGGTCAACAGGGCTGCGACTGCGAAAAACGCGAAACACAAAGCACCCAGAGCCCAGCCTGCATTGACGTCGCTCAGGTAGTGAACACCGAGATATACCCGGCTCAATCCGATCAATCCGGTGATCAGGATCCCGGTCAGGACCAGTGCGGTTTTACGCACCATGTCGGGGCGCAGACGGACCGCGATCGTGACCGCCAGCCAGACATAGAAAACTGAATGTGCGGCGTGCCCGCTCGGAAATGAAGCATTCGAGAAGCCGGTCAGGCCACCGGTCGGACGGGGACGGTCAATCGTCTCTTTCAGGACGTCCACCCCGATGAAGATGACGATGGTGGAAAGCAGCAGAACGGCGAGTTCCGTCCACTTGCGGCCGGCGTAAAGCAGAGCTCCGGTCAGCGCCGTGAGGCCGAGGATCACGGGGGTCGAACCAAGGTCCGTGATCACATGCGCAAGATCGATCAGCCAGCCCCATCGGATCTGGGTGACGAAGTCGAAAGCGGTGGCGTCGCCCGCGGTCGGACCCGGGTTTCCGATCACGATCTCGGTGTAGGCGATCAGCACGAAAGCGGAGACAGCGATGACCGCGAGGAGCGTGGTGACTTCCAGCCCGAAGTTACCTCCAGGCGTGAGCCGGGCGACCAGCCAGTCCCATTGGGGCCGCAGCCGCCGCCCGAAGCTGACCAGTGATCGACCGAGCGGGTTTCCTTCCATGTCACGCACCAGCTTCTGACGATTGGCCGGAACTCGCAGAAACCGGTGGCCAAGGATCCAGGCGACGCTGACCGCAACGATCGATCCGATTATCACCGCGACCACACCGACGTATCCGGCGGCGGCCTCGATGCTGCGCGCGAAGATGTACCCGGCCATGATGTGGAGGGTTACCTGCAGGCCCGCCCCGAGCACGCTGTACGGGAAGAACCCCCTGAACCTCATGCCTGAACTGCCGGCCACGAAGGGCGAGAGTGCCCGGATCAGCCCCAGAAATCGCCCGATCAGTACGGTTTTTCCGCCGTGCTTCGCGAAGTAGTCCTCGACCTGCCGGTAACGCTCCGGAGTTATCCCGAAACGGCTGCCGTGCTTGATTATGAATTCGCGTCCGAGACGGTGTCCGAGGTAGAAGCTGACTGAGTCTCCCAGCACGGCGCAGACCCAGGCGATCGCGATCAGCAGATAGACATTGATGACTCCCTGCCCTGCGACCGCGCCAGCGACCAGCAGTGCGGTTTCCCCGGGGACGAGCAGCCCGACGAACGCACCGGTCTCGAGAAACGAGAGGATGGCGACCACCAGGTAGGTCCAGGCCCCGAGAAAGTTCGCGAACTCGTCGAGCATCGTCTGGAGGTCGATCTCCGGGAAAAACTTGCGGTACAGGTAGTAGATGACGGCGGCAGCAACGGCCAGGCCAGCCAGCCCGATCGCTTTACCCCTGGTCGTTTCCGGAATCTTCAAGGCGTGACGCCGCCCTGACAGACGATTGCCCCCGGACCAAGTTCTCCCGCCGCCTTTTCAGCGTCTCCCCGGGTTTCGAAAATGCCGAAGAGCGTGGGTCCGGTGCCGGTCATGCCGGTGAATGCGGCGCCGGCCGAACTAAGCCGCTGCTTGTGGTGGCCGATCTCGGGTTTCAGGGACACTGCGGCCCGTTCCAGGTCGTTGATCAGCAAAGCCGGGTAGGCCAGTGGTGACACGCCACCGCTGGCTACAGCCCAGAGCCGCCCGGAAATCTCGTCGATCTCCTCCTGGCTGCGCCCGATGCCGAGCCGATCGGCCTCACTGAACACTTCGGCGGTCGAGAGGCCCTCCGTGAAGTGAAGCAGGACTATCCAATGCTCGGCCGGGGTCGGAAGCGAGGTGAGTTTCTGGCCGACACCCTCAACCAGGCAGGGTGCCGGATCGATCTGGGACGGCACGTCGGCGCCAAGGATTATCGCCAGGCCCGCGAGGTCATCAACCTCACCTACGGCCAGTCGAAGGACCGCTGCCGCGTCGGCGCTTCCTCCCCCGAGCCCGGCCTGGACCGGGATGTTCTTCTCGATTTCGATTCTCACCGGGTCGTGCTGCCAGCCTTCGGAACGGAGCAGCCGAAGTGCTTTGGTTGCGAGGTTCTCGCCCTCCACCCCCGGGCAGATGACCTGATCCGACCCGCTGGCGGAAACAGTGATGCGATCAGCCAATGAAAGCGGTTCGAAGATCGACGTCAGCTCATGCAGGCCGTCCTTCCTCGAAGGTCCGAGGTACAGGCAGAGGTTGAGCTTTGCTGGAGCGCGGTATTCCATCTGGGTTCCGTTCAGCCCGGCTGGTCGCCGGAAGGAAGATCGATCATTGCCGATAGCGCCCGGAACTGCTCTGGCGAAACGGCCTCTGCACGAATTCCGGGATTGATGCCGAGTTCCTCCAGGCAGTTGCGTGCCGCCTCGATTGTGCCCGGAATCGACATGTCCATCGATCTCGGAAGCGCTTTGCGGCGATGGCTGAATGCCGCCCGCACTACCCGGCGGGCCTTGGCGTCAGGGCCCGGGCCGTGACGCTCGATCGAGATGATCGCTGAGTCAACCCTTGGCTGTGGCCGAAACACGTTGCGACTTACCTTGCGCACAAGTTTCACTTCACCGGCCATCTGGGCCAGCACCGACGGCCCACCGTAAACCTTCGATCCGGGTTCGGCCCGAAGACGGTCAGCTATCTCTTTCTGGACCATCACCGACCACGACATGATTGTCGGCAGGTCGAAAATCGATCGCATTATGACCGGGGTCGCCACCGAATAGGGCAGGTTCGCGACCATCGCGGTCGGTGCCGGCTGGAGCAGGCTCAGGTCGTACCTGACGGCGTCCGCCCAGATCACGTTGACGTTCTGGAGTTCGAGGATCTTCCAGATCACCGGTTCGAGACCGCGATCGAGCTCG
Source organism: Solirubrobacterales bacterium (assembly GCA_049593795.1). Lineage (GTDB taxonomy): Bacteria > Actinomycetota > Thermoleophilia > Solirubrobacterales > 70-9 > 67-14. The sequence continues at coordinate 17,752 of JBAWHK010000007.1, read as the reverse complement.
ATCACATGGACCTGCGAAGCGACCTCTGCCAGGCGCTCGGTGAGCACACCTTCGCCGATCCCGACTTCCAGTACGCAGTCATCAGACTGCACTCCCGCGTCACGCACGATCGCGTCAAGGAGATTCGGATCGGCCAGGAAGTTCTGGCCCAGTCTCACCAACCGAAGACACGCTCCGCATTCGCGGTGACCGTGCGGTCAAAATCGTCGTAGGTAACCCCGCGCAGTTCGGCCAGCAGTTCGGCGGTTTCGACCACGAAGGCCGGCTGGTTCTTCGAACGGCGCCGTGATTGCGGGGTCAGGTACGGAGCGTCGGTCTCGGCCAGGATCAGGCTGTCCGGGACTTTCGCAGCGGCGACACGCAAATCCTCGTTCGCCGGATAGGTCACGTTGCCCGCGAATGAGCAATACCAGCCGCGATCAACCGCCCGCTCGACGTAACCAGGGGCGGAAAAGCAGTGAAGGATCACGTCGAGCCCATCCCCGGCCGCATCAAGCATGGTGAAAGCTTCGGCAACGGCATCATCTTTGCCTTGCGGATCACGCACATGGATGACTACCGGCAGTTCGAGCCTCGAGGCGATGTCGATCTGCGCAGCGAAAGCGACCCGCTGGTTTTCAGGGTCGGCTGTATCCCGGAAGAAATCAAGGCCGGTCTCCCCGATCGCCACGACTTTTTCGTGGGCGGCGAGCATCTCGATGTCGTCAGCGGCGGCCTGGTCGAATCCGTCAGCGTCATTCGGGTGGCGGCCGACCGCGGCGTAAACCTGATCGAATTTCTCGACCAGGACGATCTGCTCGCGGTTGTTTTCTTCGTCAAGGCCAACCGAAAGGATCCTGGTCAGACCGGCGGCACCAGCCTGTTCCAGGATCTCCTCGGGACTTTCCTGACACCGCGCTACATGTGAGTGGGTGTCAACCAAAACAGGTTCCTATTTCGAAAATTTGAAAGTCTTGGTCTTTTTGATCCGCTTGCCGGTTTCGATGTCGAGTGCGGACACCTTGACCTTGAAACGGGACCGTTTGTAGTTCTTCTTGAGCAGGTTCTTGCCGAAACTGTTGAGGATCATTCCGGTCACGAAAGCCGAGTTTGCTTCAAGCGTGGTGCCGCCGGTGACTGAATCCTTGAGTGCCGGGGTGACCAGGGTGAACTTGGTCTTGATGCGGCACTGCTTGGTGCAGCTGACAAGCACCTTGAGCTTTTTCGCCACCTTGACTTTTTTGCCCGAGAACGGAGCGATTTTCACACGCAGCGGAGTGGCACCATCAACGATTGCGGCACTGGCCGGCACTGCCGTGAACGCGAGGCTTGCTCCCAGAACTACGGCGATTGAAGCGATCAGTTTTCTCATGTAACCCCCTGCGTTGAAGATCGGAAAGACGATGCTACTGATAACCCGTCAGAGCTTCGGAAAGAGCGGCACGATCTTGCTGACAGTCTGACCGCCGGGACGCGAGCCAAATTCGGCCAGTTCCAGACCGGGCTCGCTGAGCACTTCAGCCAGTACCGTGGTCGAGTTCGGCAGGTACGGGTGGAGCAGCAGAACGAGAACTCGCAACCCTTCCACCAGGCTGTAAAGCACCTGGTCCAGGCGTTCGGCATCGCCTTCTTCTTTGGCCAGGACCCAGGGCTGGCTTTCTTCGACGTACCGGTTGAGCCTTCTGACCAGAACCCAGATCTCTTCAAGTGCCTGACTGATCTGGGCTTCATCGAGCAGGGCCGAAACCCGGGCGGTGAGACCATCGAAGTCGGCGGTCAGCAGCGGGTCCGGTTCGGCATCCGGTACCAGGCCATCGCGGTAACGGGCGACCATCGCCAGTGACCTTGAAGCCAGGTTGCCGAAATCATTGGCCAGTTCGGTTTCGTACCGCTTCTCGAATCCGGCGGTGGAAATCGATCCGTCCTGCCCGAAGCTGACCTCGCGGAAGCAGTAAAAACGCAGGGCGTCTGCTCCGAAACGGTCAATCACTTCGAACGGATCGAGCACGTTACCCAGCGATTTGGACATCTTCTTTTCGCCCATCAGCAGATAGCCGTGGATGAACATGCGTTGCGGCGGTTCAAGTCCGGCAGCCATCAGGAACGCAGGCCAGTACACGGCATGGAACTTGAGGATGTCCTTGGCCAGGATGTGCCAGGAAGCGGGCCAGTACCGATCGGTCAGGTCCTCTCCCTCCCGGGCATACCCGAGGGCCGTGTAGTAGTTGCTCAATGCGTCGAACCAGACGTACATGACCTGTTCGGAGTCCCACGGAAGCGGCACTCCCCAGCTCAACTGGGAGCGGGAGAGGGAAACGTCGCGCAGGCCGCCACGGATGAACGAAAGGGCTTCGTTGCGGCGGAAGTCCGGCAGCACCATCCCCGGATTGTCTTCGTACATCTTTTCCAGCTTTTCCTGGAAAGCCGAGAGCTTGAAAAACCAGTTGTCTTCTTTCTCCCGGAGAAGCGGAATTTCGTGAATCAGGCAGGTGTCATCCGGACCGATCTCATTTTCGTTCTTGAAGTCGGCGCAACGGGGGCAGTACCAGCCTTCATACGTTCCTTCGTAGACGAACCCGTTGTCCTTGACCCGTTTGACGAGTTCCTGCACCCGTTCGATGTGCCCCAGGTCGGTAGTACGGATGAAGAAGTCATGGGTGGAATCAACCCGGCCGACCAGGTCCTCGAACTTGGGCGCGTTGCGGTCAACCAGTTCCTGCGGAGTGATCCCCTGTTTTTCCGCGGCCTGGGCGATCGGTTCGCCGTGCTCATCGGTTCCGGTGAGCATGAATACATCTTCGCCACGCTGGCGCATGTGCCGGGCAAGGATGTCAGCGGCCATGGTCGAATACGCGTGCCCCAGATGGGGTTCGCCGTTCGAGTAGTAGATCGGGGTGGTTACGTAGTAGCTCATGCCAGTTCACTCTCGACGGCATCGGCGAACAGTTCGGCCCCGGTGACGTCAAGCGATGTGGTCTTCGAAAGATAGAGGCTGGGCTCGGTCAGTTCGACCTCCATCAGGACCGGCCCGGAATTTCTGGTGCTGACCATGTCGATTCGGGCATAAAGCGGCATCGGCCCGAAGCGGTGAGTCAGCCAGGCGATCGTCTTCAGCCCCAGGTCGATTTCTTCATCGGAAGCCTCGGTCATGACAACCAGGTCATCGGCGAACATCGCAGCCGCAACTTTCGTTCCCGGTTTCGTTTCCGGCACGCCGACCTCGGGCAGGAACGCCCGTTTCTTCAAGGCGAAAGCGAAACGTCCGCCGAAGAACAGGACGGCGGTCTCACCGACTTCATTGATCTCTTCGATGTACGGCTGGACCATTGCGACTTCTCCCTGATCCCCGAGCCGGGCGAGGAGTTCCATCGCACCAGCCCTTGAGTCGTCGCTGAACACCCCGGTGTCGCGGGCACCGGCCCCGGTAACCGGCTTGATCACGACTTTGCCACCGAAATCGGGAACCGGGCCGCCCGGGGCGATCAGCAGTGTGGGCGGTACCGGCAGTCCGGCACCATCAAGTTCGGCCAGGTAGCGCTTGTCGGTGTTCCAGCGAAGCACCTCTGGCGGATTACGCAGTTTGTCAGCACCAACCGAGTCGGCCCAGGCGAGGAACTCGCCGAGGCGGTCGGTGTAATCCCATACTGAACGCACCACCACCAGATCAAACGAATCCCAGTCAGCATCCGGATCGTCCCAGGCAACGAATTCGACGCCTACCCCGCGCCGCTCCAGAACCTCAGCCGAAAGCTGGTCATCTTCCCATTCTGACTGGCGTGGCTCACAGGTTACGTAAGCGACCCGCGACTGGCTGGTGCTCATCGCCTCGGCTCACGGCCGGTGAGGGCCTTGTACAGGTCATTCGCCCGGGTGCCGGTAAGCGTGGCTACCACGGTCGCGGCCGCCCGCGGGCGGGCCCCGGACTGCACCAGTCGCTTGAGCGCTTCAACTGCGAAGCCGATGTCCTGTCCGTGGCCGGCAGCTTCAGCCGGAGCAACGACCAGAACGATTTCGCCTTTGACTTCGCCTTTGAACCGGAGTGCGAGTTCGGAAAGCGTGCCACGGCTTACCTCTTCGTGGAGCTTGGTCATTTCGCGGCAGACAGCAGCCTGTCTTTCCGGTGCGATCTCGGCCAGCGCAGCCAGCGTTTTCGAGATTCGACGGGGCGACTCGAAAGCGACAACCGTTTCGGTCGAGTTCAGGACACGTTCCATCTCACCCGAACGCTTCGGCAGGAAACCTTCGAAGCGCCAGCGATCGGTCGGCAGGCCGGAAGCAACCAGCGCGACCGGAATTACCGAAGCTCCGGGGAGCACGATGACTTCCAGCCCACGGTCGATACAGGCCCGGATCAGGCGATAGCCCGGGTCCGAGACAGCCGGCATTCCGGCGTCGGAAACCAGTGTGATGCGCTCGCCGCGTTCAATCCGTTTGACCAGCTCGGTCGCCCGGCTCTTCTCGTTTCCTTCGTGATTGGAGACCAGCCTTGGTTTTGGGCTGATCTCGAGCTTGTCGAGGAGACGTCCGGTCCGGCGGGTGTCTTCGCAGGCGATGTAGTCGGTATCGACCAGGGCTTCACGAACCCGTTTGGTGATGTCACCCATGTTGCCGATCGGGGTCGGCGCGACTGTGAGACGGCCGGGCATCAGACCTGTTTCTCCAGTTCGATCCGGGCGAGGGCCGCAGCGCCGATCATGCCGGCCGCCGGGCCGAGTTCGGCCGCGACGACTTTCGCATCATGGTTCGGTCGCAATCCGCGCTCCAGAAGTACTTTTCTCACCGGTTCCAGGATCAGGTCTCCCATCGCCATCGCACCTCCGCCAAGAACAACCACTTCTGGCTGAAAGACGTTGGTCAGCGACACGATGGCATTGCCAAGGTAATACCCGACGGTATTGATCACACCGACAGCCGTGTCGTCACCCTGCGTGGCCGCTGCGGTTACGTCCTTCCCGGTCACCTCGCGCCCCGACGCAAGGATGCGTCCCAGGGCGGAATCCGGTTCTTTTTCCGCGGCCTCATTGCCCTGGCGGCCAATGGCGGTTCCCGACGCGAATGCTTCGATGCAGCCGCGGCCGGGACAGTTGCCGTGGCACTCCGGGCCGTTGATGTCGACCACGGTGTGTCCGAGTTCCGCGCCGGCCCCGTTCGAACCACGGTAGATCTCGCCGTTCAGCCAGATCCCTCCGCCGATCCCGGTTCCAAGGGTCATCATCAGGGCGTGTTCGGTGCCTTTGGCGGCACCGTAAAGCGCTTCGGCCAGCATCGCCAGGTTCGCGTCGTTGTCAATGAACGACGGCAGCTTCACCTTTTCGGTCAGCAGGTCACGGACCGGCAGGTCCTCCAGGTTCAGGTTGGCGGTGCTGACCGCATATCCGCGCTCGAAATCAAGGGTTGCCGGAATGCCGACACCGACAGCTCGGGCGTCTGGCCGGGCCGAGTGGGCAAGATTGATTTGTTCGGCCAGAAGGTCTATCACCGCTTCCTGCGAATATCCCTTGGAAGGAACCTCGTTTTGCCAAAGCGTTTCCGGCTGGCCATCAACAACTCCGACCGCCAATTTCGTGCCGCCGAGGTCTGCTCCGATTGTTTCGATCCGATTCATCAGCACCATTGTTAACCCTTCATGTCATCTGACGACGAACAGCGCCGACCGGACCGCCCTGAATATCAGGTCCATCGATCCCGCAAGGGCCCGTTTTCGCGCTTCGGAAAGCCGGATCTGGAGAGTCTGCGAGAAAAATCCCGACGCCGGGATCCGCGGCGTCCATCCCAGGACGCCCGCGAAGACCTGCCATACGAAGTCCACCGGCAGAGCGGTGGCCGGATGCCCCGCTTCGATGACCGTCCCGATCGGGGACCCCGCCCGAAACGCAAGAAGCGCTGGCCAAGGTGGGTTGCCCTTGGTATCGCCGGGTGGTTGCTGCTGAGCCTCGTTTCGTTTTCCGTTTCAGCCCAGATCCAGTCGATGAAACTGGACGGCGATGCCCGCGACGCCCTCAGTGGCAACCCCTGGCTGCTCACCAGCGCCCAGAACATCCTGATTATCGGTACCGACGGCCGCAGCCCGGAATCGGGGGATGGCTCCGCCCAGGAACAGCGCTGTTACGACCAGCAGGCCAAGGGTGCCGCGCCCAGTGATGGTTGTGCCGGGGCCCGGGCTGACACTCTGATGGTGCTCCGGGCCGGTGGTGGCCAGTTCAAGAAGCTTTCGATTCCCCGTGACAGCTATGCCGAAATTCCGGGCCATGACCCGCAGAAGATCAACGCCGCTTACGCCTTTGGTGGCGCTGCCCTGCAGATCGAAACGGTTTCGAACTTTCTCGATATCCCGATCGATCATGTTGTGATCATGAACTTCACCGGTTTCGCCGACTTCATCGACGCGATCGGCGGCGTCAAGGTAGATGTGCCCGAAAAGCTCTGTGCCAACATTTCCGGTGGCAAGACGAATGGTGGCACCACGATCCGCCTCAGCAAGGGGGACAACACCCTCGACGGGAACGACGCACTCGCTTACGCCAGGACCCGTGAGGATTCGGTCGGTGACCCCAAATGCCAGCTGCCAGCCGGTTACAGCGACCTCAGTCGGGCCGCCGCCCAGCAGAGTGTCCTGAACGGCATCAAGGGTCGGCTTACTTCCCCCCTTCGCCTGCCGTACAACTTCGTGAAGGGTCCGATCATCGGCTGGACTGCGCCCAAGGCGTTCATTTCCGACATGGGGATGGTCGCCATGCCGCAACTGGCCCTGTCGACGATCTTTGCCGGTTCGGGCGACACCGACGTCCTGATTCCGTCAGGGAATGGCCCCGCCGGAAGCCTTGAGATTCCTGAGTCAGAGCGCCAGCGAGCAGCAAGAAAGCTCGAAAACTAAGCATCGCTCCTTGTTCACCGCGCCGGGCGCAGTGGAAGAGGAGCGATGCCCGGGTTTGGCTCAGCGAGGCTGATCCTGGCGGCTTCGGGGCCCTAGCTTCCGGTGGTTGAATCAAAGAGGCCGGCGCCCTTGTTTGCTTTCGTCCGGGCTTTGGCCCTTTTGACCAGATCCTTCAGGTCTTTCCTGATCGTGTCGATTATCTGATCAAGATCAGGGGCCAGTTCGCGATCCCCGACGATGCCGAAATCAAGATGGTCTTCGTAGCTCAGGACAGTGATGTTGAGCCCGACACCGTCGGTGACCACCGAAATCGGATAGTTGGCTTCCAGCTTCGCTCCGCCCAGATAGAGGGGGATCGGTGGCCCGGGAACGTTCGAGATGGTGACGTTGAAGTGAGGCCGGAACCTGGCTGAGGCCCCAACCGAGGTGATTGCCCGGGCCGCCCGGGCGAACACGGCCGGGGGAATGAAATTGTTGGCATCAGTCATGAGGTTCGCCGGCAGGGCACCGTGAAGGTCCTTGGCGATTGACATCTCGGCCTGCGATCGCAACAGCCGCTCCACCGGATCGGCTTCATCGGTCGGAATCGGTGCGATCATCATCGAAATCTGGTTGCCATAGGTTCCGATCTGCTCCTCGGTGCGCACCGAGATCGGAATCATCGCGACCAGCGGATCCTCGGGAAGGTCGTCGTGAGTGATCAGGAACTGCCGGACGGCCGCCGCGGTCAAGGCAACCACCACATCATTGACCTTGGTGCCGAACGCATCCTTGACGGCCTTGACGTCAGCAAGCGGAATCGATCCGTAAGAAACCCGGCGGTGGGCAGAAACCGGCCCGTTCAGCATCGTGCGGGGTGCGGTGATCTTCTGGCGGTCGAGGACCCGGCCGTCACCGTTCGAAGTCACCCGTCTTGCCCGGTCGGATATCCGGCCGATCGTGTTGATCCCGGGCAGGGCCCGCAGCGTCGGCACGTCAGCGATGTTGGGCAGGATGTACGGAGCTTTGATCGCCGCCTTCGCGACCTTTCGCGGGGCGGCAAACACACCGCGCCCCAGCAGCTCAAGCGAACTCGGGATGCGTTCCCCGCTGCTCATCTTGGGTTCCGGGGTGATTTCCCGGCCGCTGGCTTCCAGGTCAAACAGGGTGCCCATGATTTCGGCACCGGAAACACCATCCACCACTGAATGATGGATCTTGGAAAGCACCGCGACCCGTCCCTTCTGCAGCCCCTGAACCAGGTAAAGCTCCCAGAGCGGGCGGGCCCGGTCGAGGGGCCGGGAAACGATCCTTTCGACCTGGGCGGTCAGCTGCTCGTGGCTTCCGGGCCTGGGCAGGGCGAGTTCGCGAACGTGGAACTCGATGTCGAAGTCAGCGTCATCGACCCACCAGGGATGATCGATGCCGAACGGCACTTCAGCAAGCCTCCAGCGGAAAGGTGGTAGCAGATGAAGCCGCTGTGAAATCAGGTTCTGGAGATCGGCCAGCTCGAAAGTGCCCCCGGGCGCAGTCGACGGATCAAGGATCGCCAGCCCGGAAATGTGGCTGAAGTTCCGGGCATCTTCGATCGCCAGAAACTGCGCGTCGAGACTGGTGAGCTGGCGCACCAGATGACTTGAATCCCGGGTTTCTGGTCCTGACATCGTTCAGATCCTCCTGCCGGGACCATAGCCCCATGCGGGCCTGCCCCGCTTGAGCGGGTTCTGACCCAGGTACCTCAGTCGGAGGAAGAACCGCTGCTCTTCGACGAAGAGCCCGAGTCCGAGGAGGACGAGCTTGAACTCGCGGAAGAAGAATCCGAGGAGGAAGAGCCCGAATCCGAAGAAGAGGACGATGAGGAATCCGAGGAGCCCGAAGACGAATCGGAGCCCGAATCCTTCTTCGCGGCCGCGGCGGCCTGCTTCTGTTTGTTCCCGGACCGGGTTCCGTAATCAGTGTTGTGGAAACCGGATCCTTTGAAATGAATTGCCGGTGAGTGAAGGACACGGCGAGTCGGTGCCCCACATTCAGGGCACTCGGTCAGGGCATCTGCACTCATCGACTGCATCAATTCGACCAGGTGATCGTTGTCGCATCGGTATTCGTAAATCGGCATCGACCAATCATTATCGCAAGGCGTCAGCAGAAGCGTCCCTATACCTTTCCGGCATGGCCTCCGATTACGCAACCGACAAGAACACAGAAGTCACCATGGACGAGATAGTCGCCCTCGCAAAGCGGCGGGGTTTCGTCTTTCCGTCATCGGAGATCTACGGCGGACTGGGGTCGACCTACGACTACGGCCATTACGGCGTTCTCCTCAAGAACAACGTGAAGAACGAGTGGTGGCGCTCGATGCTGATGGAGCGGGATGACATCGTCGCCCTCGATTCGGCCATCCTCCAGCACCCGAAGGTCTGGGAAGCATCCGGTCACCTCGACGGATTCACCGATCCGCTGGTCCAGTGCCTCGGTAAATGCAAAAGGCGCTGGCGGGAAGATCACCTGCGCGAAGCCCTGGTCGAAGCCGGCGGCAATTACGACGACCCGATCGTCTGCCCCGAATGTGGTGGCGAACTGAGCCCGCCGAGGAATTTCAACCTGATGTTCGAAACCCACATGGGTCCGGTGGCCGAGGACGGCAACGCGGTCTACCTTCGTCCCGAAACCGCCCAGGGTATTTTCATCAACTTCAAGAACGTCCTCAATTTCGCCCGTAAATCACCGCCGTTCGGCATCGCCCAGATCGGCAAATCCTTCCGCAACGAAATCACCCCGGGCAACTTCATCTTCCGGACGCGCGAGTTCGAACAGATGGAAATGGAGTTTTTCGTTCCGCCGGCCGAGGCCGACAAGTGGTGGCGCGAATGGATCGATATCCGCCACAACTGGTACCTGGATCTCGGAATTCGTCCCGACTTCCTGATGATCCGACCCCACGAAGCCGACGAGCTTTCCCATTATTCATCGGGAACCAGTGACGTCGAGTACCTGTTCCCGATCGGCTGGTCGGAACTCGAAGGTGTTGCCAACCGTGGCAACTTCGACCTGACCCAGCATCAGGAGCACTCCAGCGAGAAACTTGAGTATTTCGATCAGCAGTCCGGCGAGCGTTACCTGCCGCACGTGATCGAACCCGCCGCCGGCGCCGACCGCGCCACCCTGGCTTTCCTCGTCGATTCCTATCTCGAAGAAGAAATCGAGGGTCGCAAGAGGACCGTGCTGCAGCTCCACCCGCGCCTCGCCCCGATCAAGGTCGCCGTAATGCCGCTCTTCAACAAAGAAGGCATGCCGGAACAGGCCCAGGCAATCAACAAAGCCCTGCGCAAGGCCGGCATCCAGACCGAATATGACACCGGTGGCTCGATCGGCAAGCGCTACCGTCGCCAGGACGAAATCGGTACCCCGTGGGGAATCACCGTCGATTTCGACACCAAGGACGACAACCAGGTCACCTTGCGCGACCGAGACAGCCTCGAGCAGGTCAGGGTTCCAATCGAAGGCTTGCCCGCCCTGATCGCCGGCAAGCTGGCCGAACCATGGAAGTCCCCGAAGCTGGGCTGAGCGGCATCGCTGGTATTTTGAAGGTGTGAATACCTTCAAGGCAGGCAGAAGCAGTTTCAGAACTTTCGCAGCGGGACTCGCGGCTGCCCTGATGCTGTCCCTGGCGCTCGCTCCCGCGGGCACATCGCTGGCGAGTTCCAGCGGGGTTTACGAAGAGGACTATCCGGTGCCGAACACCAAGATCACCGGCAAGCCCGCGAAGAAGTCCAAGTCGAACAAAGCGGTGTTCCGCTTCGTGTCCGACGTCAGCTACACCACGTTCAAATGCAAACTGGACAAGGCCGGCTGGAAGAAGTGCAAATCACCGGCCCGTTTCAAGAAGCTGAAGCCCGGCAAACACACCTTCAAGGTGCGGGGCACGAGCAGCGGCCAGACTGACAAGTCGCCCGCTTCTTTCACCTGGAAAGTCAAAAAGAAGTAGTAGCGGCGGGAGCCGCAGCTCAGAGCGGGATCGTCCCGAGTTTCAGATCGGGAACTCCTTGCTTCCCAGTCCAGGGAATCGAAAGCGACCATTCCCCGCCGGCCGTGACCTCCGGGATCAGCGAATAAGGCTGGCCGCAGGAGGCTGGCTCGCCGTAACGGCCTTCGGCTGAAACGAAACGACACTGGTTTCCCGTGCGATCGAAGAGGGCGACCTGGACCCGTGCGTCGCATCCGTGGGACTCAAGCCGGCCTGACATCACCAGGCGGCCCCCCTCGACACGAGGACTGGAATCCAGGATCGAAGCTGGCCTGGCCGGACAGTCCGTTGAGTGCTGCACCGGGCCCTTCCCGGTGACAGTGAGGATTGCGTCGACCGCGGTCGCGGGGCCCGGGAACGGGGCCGCCGCCGTGGCGCTCCTGCCCGAGGCTGCCGGGGCCGGGCCGATCGATCCCTGAAAGGCAAGGTCTGCGATCTGGACCTGGCCGTGGGTTCGTCCACGGTTCCCGAATTCGAGCCGGACAGAAGCGACGTCCGCCAGATTCACACCGGTGAAATCAACCAGTGGAATCCGGATGTCGCTGAGGATCAACTGGCGGGTCCGGTCCCCGGCCGGAGGTTGCAGGGCCTTGGAATAGGACTCGGCCGCCACCCGGAACTCGCTGCCCGAATGGTCTTTGAGGACAACGTCGAGTCGCTGGGTTCTGGAAGCGGGGTTCTGCCGGGAAAGCGTCGTTACCGCGCGGAAAACCAGATCGCGATAGACCGATGCGTCAGCTGCGGATCGAGGCAGTTCCGTGACCAGCCGGGAACGGCGTTTCCAGTCGACCACGAGCTGACGGGTCCATGAACGGTTGATCGTCGATTCGCCACCGCCACGGAACCCGGGACAGCGTTTCGCCTGATTCCGCCGCCGGTTCTGTTTCGCGTCGCACCAGGACAGCTTCAGTCCTTTCCGTCGGATTGCCCCGCCCAGGTTGTTACGCCTGGTGGCTGCTTTCGGGGCTGGCCCAACGATCAGGCGTCGCTCCGTTTTCGGACCGATATACGAAGCCCTCATCCCGGGCAACCCGGAGCCGGTTTCGAGCGCCGGAGCAAACTCGCCCTCGCCCCCGGCGTATGTCCGGACGAAGCCGGTGACCAGATCCAGACCCGCCGATCGCTGGGCGGCACGTCCGAGCCGGTCTGACCCGAAAGGCTCGTGGCCGCAGGCGCTGTCAAGGGCGGTAGCGGCCGTGTAGTCGGCGTCGTCCTTCTTCCAGATCGTGTTGAACCAGTTGTGGTTCGCCCCGCCCAGCAGCCACTGGTACTTGGCGAACGGCTTGCCTTCCGGAGAGTTCTTCACCCTTTCGAAAACATGCCCGCCCTGGAGGTCGGCCACATCACCGTCACAGCCCGGCAGCAGCTCAGCCAGATTGGTGGCTCCGGACCGGAAGGGGTCATCACCGGCCATGTCGGTGGGACCAATGGCCACCACTCCATTCAGCGGATAGATGGTTGACCTTTTCCGGTTGAAGGAAATGAAGCGGGTTACCGCGTCGCCCCCGCGGGAATGACCCATCAGGGCGATGTTCCCAAGGTCCGGGGCGCCGGCCAGGTCGGTGACCGGGGGCAGCCCCGTCTTTTCGGGGATCAGGTCTTCAGCACCGGCATGCCAGCGCCCGATCAGGTCGAGCGTGGCGCCCACCAGTTGCGCCCGGGCCCGGATTCCGGCTTTCGCGCTGAAATATTCGTAGCTGGCTATCCGGTTCGCATCAGCGGAAACCACCAGGTAGCCCTGCGAAGCAAGACGGTCGGCGATGTATCCGTAGCCGGAGTAGCTGCGAACCCGGCGTTCGCGCACTTTTCCGTCCCGGCCCTTGCGATCCGGACAGTTCGTATTTTCGTCGCCGGGGAACGGGATGTAGTCATCCCCCCGCCGGTCAAGGCAGGTGCCGTGACGTCCGTGGAGGAAAACGACTACCGGCCACCCGCTACCGGTCGCGGGGTAGGTCACGGAGCCCTGCAGCGGCTGACCGAAAGTGGCATCCACCCCCTTTTTCTTTGGCAGGGTGAGCGCTACGCGGCCGGCGCTGTAATCAACCTGGTGAATCGCAAAAGGTCCGGTGGCAGCCGGGTCCGGATCGATCGCGCTGGCGGTCGCGGGCAACGATCCCGCTACTGCGGCCAGCGCCAAAGTCAGTGCCGCAAGCCACAACGCCTTTCGGCGTCCGTCAACCGCCGGAGGTTTCATCACTGTTTTGTACCGGTTGGCCACCCTGATTGCGATTCCGGACCCGACCCCGCGTGACATAGTGATGCCAACTTGTCTCCCACCCAGACGCACCAACTGCCCACGCCCAGGGCCCGCTTCCGCGCGGGGATCGACCAGCGTATAGCGGCCCTCAGGTTTGCCTGGTGGCGAATAGTCCAGGTCTGCCTGGCCGCGGGGGCAGCCTGGTTCGTGGCGACCCAGGTTTTCCAGCACGAAACGCCGTTCTTCGCGCCGATCGCAGTGATCCTGATTCTTGGCCTGGCAATCGAGCGGCGCGGGAAGCGCGCCTTCGAGGTTGCAACCGGGGTGGCGCTCGGAATCGGGGTGGCCAACCTGATCGTGCTCGGCACGGGCACCGGCACCTGGCAACTGATGCTGGTGATCGGCCTGGCGATGATGGCCGCCGTCCTTTCCGGCGGCCAGGTCCTGCTTGTCAACCAGGCCTGTGTCTCGGCGGTGCTCGTCGGAACCCTGCCCGCGCCTGACCTGGCGCTTTCGGTCGACCGTTTCATCGACGCCCTGATCGGGGGCGGTATCGCCCTGGCCGCCAACGCGATCACCCCGGTCGACCCCGTCCGACTTGTCCGGCGGCACCTGAAACCGCTTTTATCGAGGCTCTCCGGCACGCTGGTGGACATTGGTGATGCCCTGGAGGCTGGCAGTCACGATGAGATCACCGCGGCTCTTGAGCGGGCTCGATCGATGGATCCCGCTGTGCGGGAAATGATGATCGCCATCGAAGCAGGTCAGGAAACTACCTCGATGGCGCCGACCCAGCGAAGGAACAAGGGCCGGGTCCGGCAGTTAGCCGAGGCCGCCGACCAGATCGATCTGATGGTCCGCAACACCCGGGTTCTGGCGCGAGCTTCTTCCCGGGCGATCGATCTCGATGAGCACGTGCCGGCCCTGGTCACCGAAGCGATCCGGGATCTGGCCACCTCGGTGAGTCACCTGGATCAGCATCTGGCCGGCACCCCGCGCCGGTCAGCGACCATCGATTTTGCGTTGCGGGCGGCTGCCCGGTCGAGCGCCGCGCTGGAGAGCACGTCGAATCTTTCGGTGAGCGTGATCGTCGGCCAGGTCCGCTCGACCGCGACCGATCTCCTGATCAGCCTTGGCATGAGTCGCGAGGAGGCGCTGGACGAGGTTCGTTCAGCGCGGGCGCGCCTCGACCTCTGATCCGGGCGCCCAGCGTTCGCCTTCCGCTGCTCTTTCCAGGCCGACCCAGGCGAACTCCATGATCATCGCCAGCACCTGCGAGCGAGGCACCTCGCGGTGCTCATCCCACCAGTTGGCCATCGACGTGATCGCCCCCAGCAACTGGCGTGAGGTTGCCTCGACCACCATGTCGAAATCGGCCCCTTCGGGAAGGACCGAAGCGGGCATCTCAACCGCGAGCAGGGAACTGACCATCGCCGCGACTTCATCGAATAGCCGTTCGAAGAGGTCGTCGACGTCGTCGCTGGCCCGGTTGCGGATCAGCATCCGCCACGCGTCCCGGCGCTCGTCGACGAACTCGAGAAATCCTTCGAGGCCGGCCAGCAACCTCGCTTCACCACCTTCCTCCGCAGAAATGGCGGCGCTGCCGACCCGTTCAAGGAGTTCGTGAACGTAGGTTTCGAGCAGCTCCCCGTAAAGCTCCTGTTTCGAGGTGAAATGTTCGTAGATCAGCGCCTTGGATACCCCGGCCCTCCGACCGACCTCATCGAGCGAAGTTTCGTGGTAACCGCGGTCGGCGAATGCGTCGATTGCGGCCGAAAGGATCAGCTTCCGCCTTTCGGCTGCAGGGAGACGGCGGCGCGGGGCCCCAGCGTCCTGTGGTTCGAGGGTCACCGCCCTAGGCTACTAACTGACTGGTCAGTCAGTTAGGCTTGCCGCATGCTTGAACGGTCGGGTGCTTTGACGCAAACCGAAAGAACCCGGGCCGAGCGAACCAGACAGAGCCAGAACGAGGAGAGCACCATGTCAGTCGCAGCAGCAGAGCCGAAAGGCAACACCGCCGGCACGATCTCATACACCGACCTTTACCGGCGATGGGAAGAAAACAACTGGAGCGCGATGGGCCTCGATTACTCGAAGGACCGCGCCGGATGGGACGCGCTGGACGAAATGCAGCGCAAATCCGCACTCTGGATGTATTCGATGTTCTTCTACGGCGAAGACTCGGTGACCGACAACCTCTCCCCCTACATCGACGCCGCCCCGACCGAAGAGCAGGCTTACTTCCTGACCACGCAACAAGTCGACGAGGCCCGCCACGCCATCCATTTCCACCGCTTCTTCAAAGAAGTCCTTGGTGCCGGCGACAGCGTCGCGGAAACCCTCGAAAGCACCCTGCCGCAACTCAACTGGGGATACACGACCGTCTTCGATCGCCTCGACCGCATGGCCGACGAACTGCGGGCCGACCGCTCCCTGCCCAAGTTCGCCCAGGCAATCACGCTCTACCACATGATCGTCGAAGGAACGCTGGCCCAGCCCGGACAGCACTACATCGAAGATTTCTTCACCAAAGACGGCACCATGCCCGGCTTCGCTGAAGGCATGACCCACGTCTCGCGGGACGAACAGCGACACATCGGCTTCGGAGTAAAGACACTCTCCGAGATCGTCCCCCAGTCGGATGAATGCAAAGCAGCGATCGTCGAACTCTTCCGCGAGGTCAACAAGTGCTCAATGTCAGTTTTCTGTCCGCCGAACTATGACCGGGCCTACACCGAATGCTGGGGCTTCTCGCTCGAAGACATCTTCGCTTTCAGCCTGAAACTGATCAGGCAACGCTGGAAGACGATCGGTTTCCCGCTGGAAGAGATGCCGGCCGACGTCTGGCCATTCGATCACGACATGCCGGTGGAAGAGATCGCTTCCCGTCAGATCAAACTGATGCTCGCCGGTGTTACCGGTGAGCACACCGACAAGCCGGACTCATCACCGGAAATCCAGGAGATCTTCTTCGACATGATTTCCAGGACCGCCGACCCGAAAGCGGCAGGCTCCGGACCTTTCACCACCCAGTGGCAGTTCACTGACGCCGATCCGTGGCATCTGGTGCTCGACAACGGTTCGACCCGGGCAGTCAGCGGCCAGGCCGCGAACCCGGACCTCACCCTGAAAACCGACTGGGCCGAATGGATCTCGATCTCGAAGAACAATCAGAACCCGCTGAAATCAATCGCCACCCGGAAGCTCACCCCGAAAGGCTCCCCCCGGGCCCTGAATACGTTCCGCAAGATGTTCCCCGCCGGCGCCTGATCCGATTCGGGAAATAATGCGTACTGTCACCGCAACCTTCCGGTACCGGACTGGTTATAGAGCCAGTCCAACTTGCCAGGGAGGGATGCAAGGCAGGACTGAAGTGCAGGGGGAAACGGCAGTGAGACTCCCGGTCTCACTGCCTTTTCCTTTAGGTGGGTCACACCCCGTGATTCGGGGTGGCAAAACTCCGGAGGCGGGTTAGCCTCAGCTCGAAAGGTTCTTGATCTTCCGGGCCGCTTTGACGCGGTCGTTCTTGTCCAGATCAACCTTGCGCAGCCGGATCGACTTCGGGGTGACCTCGACGCATTCGTCAGAGCGGAGGAACTCGACTGCGGATTCGAGCGTGAGCGGCTTCGGCGGGGTGAGCCGGACCAGCACGTCGGAGCTCGAGGCCCTCATGTTGGTCAACTGCTTTTCCTTGACCGCATTCACATCAAGATCGTTCGCCCTTGAGTTCTCGCCGACGATCATGCCTTCATACACATCCTCGCCCGGGCCGACGAACAGGCTGCCGCGCTCCTGAAGCCCGAACAGGGCGAAACTGGCGGTCGCTCCCTTACGGTCGGCGACCAGCGATCCGGTCGCCCGGGTCGTGATGTCACCAGCCCAGGGGGCCCAGCCTTCGAAAACATGGTGGAGGATGCCTGTTCCGCGGGTCTCGGTCAGGAACTCTGTCCGGAACCCGACCAGGCCACGGGCCGGAATCACGTAGTCAAGACGGTTGCGGGTGTCGGACTGTGCCGTCATGTTCTCCATGCGTCCCTTCCGGGCGGCAAGCAGCTGCGTGACTGATCCAACGAACTCTTCCGGCACATCGATAACCAGACGTTCCATCGGTTCGGACATGACCCCGTCGATGTCACGGGTCAGAACCCGGGGCTGTCCGGCGGTCAGTTCGAAACCTTCGCGGCGCATGATCTCCAGGAGGACAACCAGCTGAAGCTCACCACGGCCCTGAACCTCCCAGGCGTCGGGACGCTCAGTCGGCAACACGCGGATCGCGACGTTGCCGAGCAGTTCGGCCTCAAGACGATTCTGGATCTGGCGGGCCGTGACCTTGTCACCCTCACGACCGGCAAGCGGCGAGGTGTTCTGGCCGACCACGATCGAAAGTGACGGTTCATCGACCTTGATCACCGGCAGCGGACGTGGATCTTCCGGATCGGCGAGGGTCTCGCCGATCGTGATCTCGGGAATACCGGCGATCGCGATGATCTCGCCCGGACCGACTTCGTCGGCGGGCACACGTTCAAGCGATTCAGTGACAAAGAGTTCCGAGACGGTGGCCGACTCGATGCTTCCGTCGGCGCGACACCAGGCGACCTTCGAACCTGAGGTCAGCTTGCCGTGACGGACACGGCAGAGCGCCAGGCGCCCGAGGTACGGCGACGCATCGAGGTTGGTCACGTAAGCCTGGAACGGGTGC
>JBAWHK010000006.1:0-2600 GCA_049593795.1 Solirubrobacterales bacterium | reverse complement strand
AACCACCTGGATATCGAGTCCCGGGAAGCGCTCGAAGACGCCCTTTCGGTTTTCACCGGGGCGATAATCCTGATCTCCCACGACCGGGCCCTGCTGGAAGCAGTCGGAAGCCGCACCGTCGTGGTTGAAGATGGTGGTCTCAAGAGCTACACGACCGGCTGGGCCGAGTACCAGCGGGATCGGGACGAAAAAGAAGCGATGAAGTCCAGCAGCCAGAACCGGAACGTCGCGAAGGGCAAGAGCGACAACGCCAAACGTGGTGGATCTCCTGCCAAGGAAACGGCGAAGGCGGCCCGACGGCTCGCATCCCTCGAGAAGAAGATCGAACGGGCCGAAGCCGACCTTGCAAAGCTCGAAGACAAACTTGCCGACCCCGGTGCCTGGGCGACCCCGGAAAAGACCGATGAGAACACCCGGCGTCACGATCGGGCCAAAGCCAAAGTGGCGAAGCTTTACGAAGAATGGGAAGCGGCAGAGGACGCCGATAAGATGCCGGCATGAGCGATAAATCCGAAGCAGCTGTCCTTTCCGGCTCGATGACCGCCCTCGAAGGGGAGGAGCGTGA
Organism: Solirubrobacterales bacterium; assembly: GCA_049593795.1. GTDB lineage: Bacteria > Actinomycetota > Thermoleophilia > Solirubrobacterales > 70-9 > 67-14. The sequence goes on along the minus strand of JBAWHK010000006.1, from coordinate 2,035 downwards.
CCTTGGCAGCTACGTAGGCAACGTGGTTCTGGTGGTCAACACGGCAAGCAAGTGCGGACTGACCCCGCAATTCGAGGGACTTCAGCGGATCTACGAAGAGCATCACGAGAAAGGCTTCGAAGTCCTTGGGTTTCCGGCGAACAACTTCATGGACCAGGAGCCCGGAACCGACAGCGAGATCGGCGAGTTCTGCCAGAAGAACTATGGGGTCACCTTTCCGATGTTCGCCAAAACCGACGTTGTCGGTGACGCCACGAACCCTCTTTTCGCCAGGCTGACTGCGGCGAGCGAAGCCCCCGAATGGAACTTCGCCAAGTACCTGATCGGTCGCGACGGCAATCTCGTAGCCAAGTTCCCCGCTGGCACCGAACCGGAAGATCCGGATCTGGTCGCAGCCATCGGCCGCGAACTCGCCTGACGAGCCTTCGTTCACCCGTTTCATCCTGGCCCCGGAATGGGTGCTCACTGTTAGGTTGATCTGAGAAAGCCCGATTCCGGGCCGTCCCGGAAAGATCCCAGTCACGGAAAAACGGCAAGATCGACGCGATGAGTTTCCGAACCTCGCCGAGGAGGAGGTCAGGAAGCGGGCGTACGATTACCTGGGTACCTCTGGGTCGTACGGTGAGTCACTTACGTGGAAAGCCCGGATCGAGTCGGACGCCGGGCTCGGAAGCGGGCTCCTTCATGGCTGGATGCGGGCCGCGAAAATGGGTTCAACCATCGGCGGGATCGCCTCGGTGCTGCTCGGACTCGTTGTCTGTGTGGGCTGGCTCGCCGGGACAGGGATCCTTGAGGGTGCGTACTTCGACGCACCCGCCGCACCCGTAGCTTCGGCCCTACTGGTCGCTTCGCTGGGTGGTTCGATCCTGCTGCTTCGACTGAAGGACCCGGACGGGCTCACCGAGAACACGACCCGGGCGGCGGCAGGACGTGTGCTTGCCGGCGCCATCGGGGTTGCTGCGCTTGCTTTCCTGCTCAATGCGGTCAGCAAGGGGTCGGGGCTCGAAATGGCTCCCGAAGGGGCATGGGCGACCCCGAGCATCCCGCTGCTCATGCTGACCATGGCCAGCGCCCTGGCGCTGATCACCATCGACCGGGACGCTCCGCGATTTCGCTGGTCGGGATTGTTCGAACCGTTGCTTGGTGTGATGGTCCTCGTGGCCCTCATTTCCCATGGATTCCACATCAACTCCCTGTTTGAACCAGAAGTCCAGCAGCACGTCAGTTTCACCACCGCGGTCGGGCTGATCCTGCTCTACATCTCGATCCTGTGCCTGCGGCCGACCAGGGGGCTGATCGGCTTCCTGCTTTCGGAGGGTCCGGGGCCTTCGATGGCCAGATATCTGGTGCCAACCGCGATGGTCCTGCCTTTGCTGATCAGCACCGGCGAGTACCTGGCTGGCAGGTTCGGAGAGCAGGAACGCACCTTCGGCCAGGGCGGGGGAGAAGTCCTCGTACTGCTGGTGCTGCTCGGAGTGATTGCGTTCTCTTCCCACCGTCTCCAGCGTTATTACAAGCGCTGGCGTGATGCGACATCAGTGCTGGCCGAACAGGCCGACGTCCTCAAGGGCATGTCGGAGGGCGTGGCAGTGATCCGGGTTGAGGATTCGCGGATCGTTCTGGCAAACCCACAGTTTGATTCGATGCATGGTCGGAGCCGCGGCAGCATGGTCGGAATGCACATCGACGAACTGACGCCCCCCGATCTCAGCTCCGAAGAGCAGGTAGAGCGGAACCGGGTTACATCGGAACTGGTCGAATCCGGATCTTCCAGCTACGAAAGCCGTTCGATCCGTGGCGATGGAGCGTCGATCTGGTGCCGGTCCACCGCGGCGCTGTCCCGGCATCCGGTACACGGTCCGGTCCTGATTCTGGTCAAGTCGGACATAACCGCGGAATACCAGGCCCGGCAGGCCGGGCGGGATGCCGAATCACGATTCCGGCAGGTTTTCGAGCAAAGCCCGATCGGCCTCTGCCTGGTTCGTTCCGATGGATCTTTCGCCCATGTCAACACCGCTTTCGAAAAGATCACGGG
>JBAWHK010000005.1:0-3784 GCA_049593795.1 Solirubrobacterales bacterium | reverse complement strand
TTCGCCGACCGGTGTGTCCGGTTCTCCGTCGGTGACGGTCCGACTGGCGAAAAGCTCCACCCGCCCCCAGGACATCCCGGCCTTCAGGCGTTTCTTCTTCTTGAGTCCGAGGCGCTTGTTGAATGCTTTGGCGGCAGCAGGAGCCAGCTTCGCTTTGCCCTTGTTCAGAACGAGCTTGCCGGCTGCGAGGTCGCGTGACACCCTGGCGCCGTTCACGTTGAAAAGACGTTTCTGACCACCGTCAAACCTGGCTTTGACAACGGTTTTGCCGGAATTCTTCACTACCGCGACCAGACCCTTGACCTGAAGCTTCCGCTTCTTCTTGCCGACCAGCTTGAAACCACCGTTCATGGTGACCTTTGAAAGGCTTCCGTCGAAGTTGATCCGGCCAACGGGGTAGGCGGGACGGCCGGTGGCGAAGTTGGCCGGCTTGATCAGTTTTGTGCGGACTCCCCCACCCTTCAGTTTCCGTTTGGCGGAATTGAACGGGGTGATCTTTGTTTCACCATCGATCTCGACCGACGGACCGGTTGGCGGCGTTACCGCGGTGCAGGGAACAAGCTCTGCCGCCCCGGCCGGGGCCGGAGGAAGGACGGCCAGGGTCAGGAACGCCAGCACGCCGGCCATGGCTGTTGCCAGGGCCGGCGCAGCTACTGCGGAATATCCGGATCGAGGATTCAGGACTACTCCCCGGCGACTACCGCACTGACGGTGAAGCCCTGGAAAGCGGCATCTTCGACGTAGGTGCCGCTGAGCACTTTGATGATTTTGGAGCCGTCCGCGGTCAGGGTCGGGGCGCCATCGGGGACGACCCATGTCAGTTCGTCACCACCGCCAACGGGGGTGGAAGTCGGCGTGATCGCCGAGGCGTCGAACTTGACGAAATCGACCGTCGAGCGCAGCCAGTCGACTCCGACCCGTGCTGCAACGTCGATCGATATCCGGGAATTCGCACCGTCGATAACTACTCGCGGGTTCGAGTACACGGAGCCGTATCCATGAGCCTCGCTGCAGAGGCCGACCGTGCCGCCGAGCGGCAGGACCAGCTTGTCATCAGCCAGCCCGGCCTCGCCCGGTGAGTGAACTCCGGCGGTTTCGCCGACCGGCCAGGTGAAGTACTTGCCGGCACCGGTCATGTCGGCCCCGTCACTCGACGTCACGTCGCCACTGGTCGTGACCACGATCGGGTTGCCCGGGTTCATTCCGCGCAGTCCCTGGCGGATTCCCCATTCGAGGGAACCGTCGGTTGCTGCCCCACCGGTGATGGAGGCAACAGGGGCGAGCTGACCCGGGGTTTCGGGCCAGGCGCTGATCGTGCCGGTGGTTACGTCGCAGTAATCGGCCCGGGGAAAGTCAGTTCCGGTAGTGACGGTGGCCCCGACCGTGATCGGATCGAGTGCGGCGCCCGCAGCGTAACCGGGGATCACACCGTCCATGGCGGTGGAAAGAGTCGCCGGAACGTCGGCCCAGGTGATTTCGGCACCGCTCTTGTTGTAGGTGGGCTGAGCAGCTGCCAGATCGAGGTCAGCGACATCGACCCGCTGGGCGGATGTCCAGACACCGGTCAGGTTGGTGTCGATATCAGCGACGATGCGTGAGTTGGCACCATCAATGACGACCGTCGGATTCGAAATGGCAACCCGGAAACCGTGGCCTGTCCCGCAGAAGAGCGAGGTACCGGATCCGTTGATGATCGCCTGATCGTCGTCCGGGTCTGCGGTGCCGTTGCTGGTGTAGGTGCTGTCGGCGACGTTGAAGTTGAAGCCGGCTGTCGGGCCGAAACCGTCGCGGGTGGCTCCATCCAGCGCGTGCAGGCTGCCGCCGGCCGCGAAGTTGATGTAGGCGCGGAAGCTTGCTTTGAGGCCCCAGCTGAAAGTGGCGGGAGCGGTTGAGCTCTGGGCACCGGCGAGGACGGGCAGCGGCTGGGCTGCGGGCAGGCCGGGCACGGCCTGGCTGGTTGCTTCAACGCCACACTGGGCCATGTAGGGATCGGTCAGGACAACGGGACCGCATCCTTCGGCTTCCGGGTTCGCCACGCAGGGATCAACCGGTGCTTCGGTGACTTTGCCGTAGAAGACGAAAGTGCCGACCTTGCCGGAAGGACGCTTCTTGAGTTTCAGCGACTTGCGCAGCTTCTTGCCGGCTGCCGAAGTCAGGTTCAGTTTGGACGAGTTGACCTTGACTGAATTTCCTTCGAGGTCGGCTTTTGCTTTGCCGTTCACCTTGAAGATTGTCATCGACTTGCCGCCGAGCTTTCCTTTGACCAGCGTTTTCTTGCTGCTGATGCTCAGCTTCAGGCCGGTGGCCTTGACTTTGCGCTTGCCGTACTTGAGCTTGATCCCGCCCTTGAGGGCAGCCTTCGAAGTCTTCGCGACGGTCAGGGTCTTGACCTCTGCCTGAATCCGCGTTTTCTTGCCGAGCTTTTTCGCTTTGGCCGGGGCGACCGCGGAGGTTTTGCCCTTTTTGCCGGAGAGCACCTTGCCGGATTTGCCGTTGCCGATGGTGATCGTGGCGGTGCCGGTGGTTTCAGCCGCGTTGGCGACAGCTCCGGAGAGAGCGAGGATGACGACGGAAAGAACCGCCACGAGAGCGAGCGCTGCCGTGGTCGGGCGGGAGGCGAAGGACGAGCTCATGCTGGGTGAAACTCCTTGTGGAAAGTTGCGAGGGGAGGGTGTTAGGTGAACCTTACTTAATTCAGACTAACACCATAGGGATTAGATCGGGTTGCGGGTCCAGCCTCAGTTGCGGTCCAGCCATTCGACGTGTAGCGCCGAACGACCCTGGTGGTGGATGAGTTCGGCTTCAACCTGCCAGACCTCACTGATTGTCTCTCTGGTCAAAACCGCCTGCGGGGTCCCAGTTGCGGTCGAGCGTCCATCGGATATGACAAGTACCCGGTCGGCGATCGCTGCCGCCAGGGCGAGGTCATGAACGATCAGGATCACCCCCAGCCCGTCGTTGACCAGGTCCCGCAGCAACTGCGAGATCGCGGCGGTGGCACCGAGGTCGAGCTGTGCGGTTGGTTCGTCGGCGATCAGGACCGGGGTTTCCTGCGCCAGGCCGATCGCGATCTGGACCCGCTGCATCTCTCCACCGGAGAGTGTGTTCAGCTGCCGGTCTTCGAATCCGGACATACGGGCCCGGGCCAGAGATTTGGCGATCACTTCGCGGTCTTCAGCCGAGAACGTCTGGAACGGTTTCAGGTGGGAGGACCGCCCGATCGAAACGGCGTCGAGGACCGAAACCCCGTTGGGTACCTCCGCCCGCTGCGGGACGAAAGCACGGAGCCGGGCCAGGTCGCGGCCTTTGAGCGACGAGAGTTCACGGCCCGACCAGATCACTTTTCCCGCGCTCGGTTTGCGCAACCCGCTGATCGCCCGGGCGAAAGTTGATTTGCCGGCCCCGTTCGGGCCAACCACGGCCAACAACTCGCCGGCGTTCAGGGTCATGTCAACGCCCTTGAGAATTTCGGTGCCCCCGAGGGTGACCTCTACCCCGCTCGCATCGATCAAGGGAGCGTCCATTACACGGCCTTCCTGAGCAGCCAGAGAAAGAGCGGCACGCCGAGCAGAACCAGAAACGGCCCGACCGGCATCTCGATCGGGGCCCGGACGGTGCGGGCCAGGGTGTCGGCCGCCACCAGCAGGGTGGCACCACCTAGCGCGGACACCGGAATTACGAAGGTGTGGCGGTTGGTGCCACCAGCCATCCGTACAACGTGGGGAACCACCAGTCCGAGAAATGCCAGCAGGCCGGCGATCGCGGCGGCCGCCGAAGCGAGCAC
>JBAWHK010000004.1:0-18183 GCA_049593795.1 Solirubrobacterales bacterium | reverse complement strand
CCATCTGGTTGGCCCTATTCCGGGGTCACGACCGGATTCCTTCCCTTGGAAGAGATCAACCGGGACCGCCTGATAATTAGAGGATCACGTCAGTGAAGTATTAGCGTTTGCTCGTAAAGCGTACTCTGTAGTCTTGATCGATGCCTGATTACGCCCAACCAGCAGGATTTCGTGCGCTGCTCGCAGCAGCCACGCTGCTGGTTCTGCTCGCCTTCGGCCTCGCCCCCTCCCCGGCCGCGGCGCAAACCGCAGGAATCAGCATCGTCAACGGCAAGCCTTCCAAAATCACGGATTCGCCATGGCAGGTGGCGATCGGTTTCGCCGAGCAGCCCGGCCGCCAGTCTTCCCCCCGTTCAAGGTTCTTCTGCGGCGGTTCACTGATCACCCCCGAGCTGGTGATTACCGCCGCGCACTGCGTCGCCGACCTCAACCGTTCCGAGGTCAAACAGGTGGAAATCATCTCCGGCCGCACCCGTCTCAACAACACGGCCCAGGGAACGGTGGTCCGCGCCCGGAAATCGATCCTTCCACTCCGCCCCAATGGCAAACGCCGCTACGGCAACTCCCGCGGTGGCGCCAGCTGGGACGTCGGCCTGATCAGGCTCGATTCACCACTCGCCGGCGCAACGATCAAGCTGGCCGGACAGGACGAAGCTGATTCCTGGAGCCCAGGCCAGGTTGTAACGACGACGGGCTGGGGAATCACGTCCGGTTTTGCCCGCAAGGCGAGCCCCGTACTTCGCAGTGCGAATCAGGTAGTGCTGCCGGACCGGACCTGCAGGCGATACGACAGCAGCGGCTATGAGGTTCGAACGATGAACTGCATCGGTGGCCCTGCCGGAAATACAAGTACCTGCTCCGGTGACAGCGGGGGCCCTCTCGTTGCCTCCTCCGGGGCCGAGGTCCGACTGGTCGGCCTGACCAGTTTCGGTGACGTCTTCTGCAACACGAAGCTGCCGTCGGTTGATACCCGCGTCTCCGGCACGCCGATACGCAAGTGGGTCCGGTCAACGGCGTTGAAAATCTCCGGAATCGACGTGGTCGGCTCCGGCATGACCTCCACCCCCGCCAGGGCATGGTGCTCCGTTCCTGGAATCCAGGGGCTCCGCGTGAAAGCGGCCCGGAACAAACTCAAGGTGTCGGGTTGCCGTCTCGGCCGGGTGAAGCTCGCTTCGTGGGGAAACGGTCGTAACCGCAGGGTGCTGCAGACTTCCTACTTCCCCGGCTGGCTCGCCCCTGCCGGTACGGCAATCAACGTCCTCGCCACCCGATGAAGTCACTCGGTCCAATTGCGAGGATCACCACCGGAGGACTGGCCGTCCTCCTGACGGCCGGAACGATCGCAGCCTGCGGCAGTAACGACGATTCGCCCTCCGACGACGCAACTCAAGGGCAGTCCGGACAGGGCAAGGCCGTTGAAACCGGAACCACGGCCCCGGAGAGCGCAACCGATGAACGGCCGGCCGCCCCCGACGACAGCATTTCCGAACGTCCCGGTGGCCCCGGCGCCCAGAACCCGAACCAGTAAGGGCGCTTCGCTACTGCGTTTCAGTATTGACCAGCGATATGGCCAGCATCACGCAGCCAATCACGAGTGACACCAGAACCATCGCGATCCCGATGTAAAGAAGCGCTCCGGAACTGAAAATGACGCTGAGCAGGGCTCCGGTTCCGGCAACGACCAGGAGGGGCAGCACGTTCTTCCGGGTTGGCCCTTTCAGTTCCGACATCGGACCGACCGGTGTATCGGCAACCCGGTCGGATCCCGGGTCGAAACGGCCACCGAGCACCAGCCCGTAAAGCAGCAGCAGCGAAGGAATCAGGATCAGCAGGCCGATTGCGATCGATACCAGCAGCCCGATCAGGACGTTGTCCGCCGCGGCAGCCTGATTCACGGTCAGCCCGGGCAGTATGTCCGGCGACTGGGCGAGCCCCCAGCCGGCAATCACGGCGACGACTGCCCCGGCCGCACAGAAGCGGGCCCATTCGAAACGGCGCTGCCAGAGGAAGACCATGGTCAGCAGTCCGGCGCCCGCCGACACGATCACCGCGATCAGCCCGGGGCCCGAGGTCAGGCCGTCGTACAGGCCCGGCGCGTCATTTCGCAGGACAAAGATCCCGACCGCAGCGATCCCGCCGGCCACCACCCCGGCCACCAGTCCGCGAATGCGGAAGGCGTCCGAAAGCGACTTCGAACCATTACGGCTCGCGTCACCCGCCAGGTAAACCGCTGCGATGTAAGCGCAGACGGTGACTGCGAGGACCCCGATCATCACCGATGTCGAATTCAGCCAGCTGCTGAAAATGTCCCCCTGGGCATTGCCCACCGGCACCCGGCCGGAAACGATCGCCCCGATCACCGTCCCGAGCATGAACGGCGTCACAAAAGAAGCGACAGCGGATAGCAGCACAACCCACCGCTGGTCGGCTACCCCACCAACCACATAGCTGGTGGCCCGCATGATGATCCCGAGGCAGGCGAGGATCAGCGGGATCCACAACGTCGAGAAAATGGATGCGAAAACCTCCGGGTAGGCGGTCCAGCAGACAACCAGCACAAAGATCAGCCAGACGTGGTTCGCTTCCCAGACCGGGGCCATCGATCGATGGGTGTGTTCGCGGATTTCCTTTCCCAGTTTCCCCCGGGCGGTCAGCGACCAGAATGAGGATCCGAAGTCAGCCCCGGCCAGAACCACATAAGCGGCAATCCCGAGCAGCATCAGGATCACCGGGATGTCAGCGAGATCCATGCTCATCCCCCTTGTCCGAACGCCCGGCCGGCGGTGGTCCTTCTTCCAGGGCAGCTATCTCATCGGTGAACGGGGTCGAAGCGACCTTTCTGAGGACCCAGAAGGTCGCGACCGCGAGAACTGCATAGACGGCCACCAGGGCCCCATACCCGAAGACAATGCCATCGGCGCCGGTCACCGCCTCTTCGGTCCGCATCACGCCGTAGACAACCCAGGGCTGTCGCCCGACTTCGGTCGTAACCCAGCCGGCGATGAGGGCGACGACCGCTGCCGGACCGGCCGCGACCACCGCCCGGTAAAACCATTTCGATTCCGGCAACCGTTTCTTGCGGAAGTAAACGAACAGGAAGAACACTGCGAGGACGGCGAGCATGGTGCCGATCCCGACCATCGTCTGGAACGCGATACGCACGACGTTGATCGGCGGCCGGTCTTCTTCCGGGACAGTTTCAAGGCCCTGAACCGTCGCGTTGGGGTCATGGTAGGCGAGCAGGGACAGGAGCTTCGGGATTTCGATGCCGTACTTGATGGTTCCATCCGGTTCGTACCATCCGAGAATGGTTTCCGGCGCTCCCTTGGTTGTCTTGTACAACCCTTCGAAGGCAGCCAGCTTCACCGGCTGATCATCAGCGACGTTACGGGCCGACCAGTCGCCGATCAGGAGCTGGGTCGGAGTAGCGAGGCAGGCGATCGCCAACGGGATCACCATCGCCGTACGGAAATAGGCTCCGCGCCTGCCTTTGAGCCAGCCCCAGGCGTACACCCCCGAGATCAGGAAACCGACCACGATGTAACCGGCGAGGTACATGTGGATCAACTGTGGCCAGAGGTGTCCGTTCGCGAAGAGCGCCGTGAACGGTTCGACGTTCGTGACTTCCCCGTTCACGATGTCAAAACCGGATGGTGAATTCATCCAGGCGTTGACCGCAATGACCATCCAGGATCCGGTGATGCCGGCCACCATCACCGGAATGCCGGCGAGCAGATGCCGCTTGGGTGAAAGCCGGTCCCATCCATACACGTAGATTGCGATGAAGATCGCTTCAATGAAGAACGAAAAGCCTTCAAGGCCGAAAGCCAGGCCGAAAACATCGCCGAATTCCGACATGAAGCCGGGCCAGAGGATGCCCAGTTCAAAACTGAGCAGGGTGCCGGTGACAACCCCGGCCGCGAACAGGGTGATCATCACTTTTGACCAGCGCTTGGCGATCGCCGTGTACACCGGGTTGCCGGTGCGATAGCCGAGCCACTCCATGAAAATCACCATCGCCGGGAAGGCGATGCCGAAACACACGAGGGGTATGTGGACCGCGAACGAGAGCGCCTGCATCTGGCGCGCCTCGAGCAGATAACTCTGATCGACTGCCGGAAAAGCTGACTGCGCGGAGGCTAGTAGCTCAAGCACACTTTCAGTCTACTTCCGGGAGGGGCGGGTGAAGCCCCGCTGCCAGTCGGGACTCAGCCGATTGAAACCATGCGCTCGATCGGCAGCCGGGCCTTTTCGGCCAGTGCCTGATCGACCTTGACCTCGAACTTGAGATCACGCAGGGAATCACGCAGTTTCGGCAGCGTGATCATCTTCATGTACTGGCAGTAAGCCATGCGGTTGGCTTCGATCAGGTTCGCTTTCGGCGCCGCCTGCTGCATCGGATAGAGCATGCCGTTCTCGGTTGCCACGATGAAACTGCCTTCGGGCTTGTCCTTGACGTACTCGATCATGCCGGAGGTCGAAAGCATGTGGACACCTTCGGGATCGATGTCTCCGGACGCTATGTATTCCATCGCCTGGGTCGAGCAGCCACATTCGGGATGGATCAGGAATTCGGCCTCGGGGTTTTCCGCGCGGGTCCGCGTGATGTCGTCCGGGCGGATACCGGCATGAACGTGACATTCGCCGTCCCAGACGTGAAAGCGGCTGCGCCGTTCCGGATCTTCCATCAGTCCGGTTTCGCGTTCCACGAAAGCACCCAGCCACATGTCCGGGCCGAACAGGATCTCGGTGTCGGCACCGTGTTCCTCCCAGATGTGTTCGACGACCTTGACCGCGTTCGACGAAGTGCAGCAGTAGTCGGTTTCGGCCTTCACTTCAGCCGAAGTATTGACGTACATGACGACATAGGCACCCGGGAATTTTGCTTTCCACTCCCGCAACTGGTCGGCCGTGATCGAGTCGGCCAGCGAACAGCCGGCGTCGAGGTCGGGAATGAGGATCTTCTTCTCCGGGGAGAGGATCGACGCGGTTTCAGCCATGAAATGAACGCCGCAGAAAGCAACCACTTCGGCATCGGCGGCTGCGGCCTGGCGGGAAAGCCCTAACGAGTCACCGACGTAGTCAGCCACATCCTGAATTTCGGGGACCTCGTAGTTATGGGCGAGGATCACAGCGTTCTTCGCTTTCGCGAGTTCGCGAATCTCCCCACTCAGTTCTTTGATCACCTGCGGATCAAGGGCCGCGGGCATGCCGGGCTGGATGACTGGAAGTTCGGTTGGTGCCATGCACGGATTCTACGCAAGGCTGCATCCGGGCCGGAGCAACCGTTCTGTCGTTACTTCAGGGTGGAGCGATACGCGGTGACACCTCTGCGGCTTCCTGGCCTGAAACCTCGTCAAGAGAACGACCCATCGGTTCGATCCCGAACACGGCCGTGATCACCAGTCCGGCCAGACAGCACCCTGCCACCCCGAAAAGCAGCGCGGCTGTACCGACTGCGTCCATCAGGATCGGAAAGAAGAAGACCCCGATTGCCGCGCCGAGCTTCGCACATGCAGCCGCAAATCCGTGTCCGGCGGCACGGATCTCCGAAGGGAAGACTTCCGCTGGAAGCGCGTAGGTCGTCGCGTTCGGCCCCATGTTCATCAGCAGGTTGAACATCGCAAAACCGATCGCAACCAGAAGCAGGTGGTCTTCAGCACCGCCGTCGAGCATCTCGGAGATTGCCAGCAGGCAGAGGGCCAGCGTCATGCCAGCAAAACCGACGATCTGGAGGGGTATCCGGCCGACCCGGTCAACGAAGTAGATCGCCCCCAGGAATCCGAGCGGCAGAAAGATGTCAAGCAGGGCCGTAGCTTCGGTCGAAACGAGGTCATCCGTGATGAACGATGTGTCGGCTCCGGTTACGACCATCGCCGCGATCAGGGTCGGCGTGAAAATCCCGACACCGTAGGTGGCGATGTCCATCAGGAACCACGGGACGGAAGTAAAGACCGTGCGCCGAATCATGTCCCGATGAAACAGTCGCGGCTGGATCAAGGCCTTGATGCCTTCCGGGACCGGGGTTCCGCGCTGCCGGTCCTGGGCGCTCACCTGCACCTTGTGTCCGACCAGTCGGCTCGTTATCTCTTCCGCTTCGGCTTCCTGTCCGTTCTGGGCGAGCCACCGTGGGCTTTCCGGGACCTGTCGACGCAGGAAGATGATGATGACTGCCGGGATCACCCCGAAACCGAGCATCAACCGCCAGGAAGAGACTTCCGGAAGCAGCGTCAGAACTGCCACTCCGACTGCGGCCCCCAACAAAATGCCGACGGCCTGCATTGCGAAAGCTCCAACGAGCCATCGGCCGCGACCCTTCCGGGGCAGCACCTCCGCCAGGTAGCTGGCCGCGATCGGGTAGTCCAAGCCGACCGCTATTCCCAGTACGAACCGGAATGCGATGAGTGACCAGATGTCCCAAGCGAACACGCACAGCAGCGAGAAGACCACGAACAGAACCAGGTCGAGCTTGAATATTCGTTTGCGGCCAACCTTGTCGGCGAGTGGGCCGAGCAGGCCCGCCCCGAACACCGCTCCCAGGATTGCCGCCGCGGACACCAGTCCGGTCTGCGCGGCGGATGACCCGAATTCGTTGGCAATCAGGGGATTGGCGACTCCGATGATGAAGAAGTCGAAGCCGTCGAGCATGATTCCGAGGGCCGCCAGCAGCCAGAATCGCCGATGAAGCTCACTGAACCTGGATCGGTCCAGGGATTCACCGAGCGAGGGCAGTAAGGCTGGGGATGGGACATTTGCCGACGCATTCATGCACCCGCGCAGGCTATGGCCGTCCCAACCCCGTCATGTTGACGTCCGGTTAACGCAGGTGGTTCAAACGGGGTTGATCAAAAGGCTGAGGTCAAGTGCAGGCGCCGAATGGGTGAGCGCGCCGATCGAGATGAAGTCAACACCCGTCCCGGCAACCTCGGCGACGTTCTCGAGGTCGATGCCACCCGATGCTTCGAGCTGGACCTCCGCGCCATTCTGATCCCGGATAGTGACCGCCTGCCGGAGCATTTCCGGGTCCATGTTGTCCAGCAGGATACGGTCAGCGCCCGCCTCGATCGCCGTGCGGACCTCGTCCAGGCTTTCAGCCTCGACCTCGATCATCAGATCGGGCGAGGCCTGACGTGAAGCAGTTACGGCTTCGCTCACGCCGCCAGCCATCGCGATGTGGTTCTCCTTGATCAGCACCGCGTCGAACAGGCCAATCCGGTGATTCTGGCCGCCGCCGAAGGTCACCGCCCGCTTTTCGAGCAGACGCATCCCCGGGGTCGTTTTACGGGTGTCAAGGATCTTCGTTCCCGATCCACCGACCTCATCGACAAAACGGGCAGTCAGGGTCGAGATACCGGAGAGATGGCCAAGGAAATTGAGGGCCACCCTTTCGCCCGCCAGCAATGCCCTCGCCGGACCGTGAATCAATGCGATGTCGCGCGGCACCGAATCGTGCCAGTGGCCTTCGATCACGGTTCGATCGAAATCATCGACCCCGACCCGACGGAAAACCTCTTCGGCGATATCGAGCCCGTAGACAACCCCGGGCTGTTTCTGGATCAGATGTGCCCGCCCCTGGGCTTCTGGCGGAACCGTGGCTTCCGCGGTGATGTCACCGGAGCCAAGGTCCTCTTCGAGTGCCCGCTCGATCAGCTCGATGGTGCCATTCGGTAGATCCGCCATCAGCCAACCTTATTCGCCTAATGTTGATGGCGGATGCCCGGAGAGTTCCAGCACATCGCTTTCGACACCGAATTCGGCCCGGTTGCGCTGGCCGCCACCGAAAAAGGGGTGATCCGTGTGTCGCTGCCCGGATCGGATCCGGATGAACTGGTCGAAGAAGTCTCGGCCAGAACCCACCTCAGGCCGGTCGAAGGCGGAGACATGGCCGATGAAGCAGCCGATCAGATTGAGGCGTTTCTGGCTGGCGAAGCCACCGGGTTTGGCCTGCCTCTCGACTGGCAACTGACCGGTGGTTTCAACCGCAAGGTGCTGCAGGCAGTCGCCACGATCCCGTACGCCGAAACCCGCAGCTACGGCGATGTGGCTGTGATGGCCGGCAGCGCCGGAGCGGCAAGGGCGGTCGGCACAGCGATGTCAATCAACCCGATCGCGCTGGTAATCCCCTGCCACCGCGTGATCAAGAGCGACGGAAGCATCGGTGGCTACGGCGGCGGCCGGCAGGGAACCAGCCTGAAAAGGAAACTGCTGCAGCTGGAGAACCCCACCGCCCTGTTCTGAGCACCGGCAGCGGCCCGTCAAAAGATGGCCCGCGTTCGTGCCTGCTGATGGCACCGATCAATGCAGCCTCCGGAACGGGACGTGATCCGTCCCGGGCGATCAGACGTCCGGGCGGTCAGGCGGTGCGGTTCAGGTACTCGCGGATGAAACCGTCGATGTCGCCGTCCAGCACCTTCTGCGCATCACCGACCTCAAAGTCAGTCCGGTGATCCTTGACCATCGTGTACGGGTTCAGGACGTAACTGCGGATCTGCGAACCCCAGGCAACGTCCTTGACTTCACCGCGTTCGGTGTTCACCGCTTCGGTCCGCTTGCGTTCTTCGAGCTCGATCAGTTTGGACCGGAGCATCTGCATAGCCTGGGCCTTGTTCTGGGTCTGGGACCGCTCGTTCTGGCACTGGACCACCACCCCGGTCGGCAGGTGCGTGAGGCGCACCGCAGAATCGGTCTTGTTCACGTGCTGGCCACCGGCGCCGGAAGCCCTGTAGTTATCAACCCGCAGTTCGGTTTCGTCGATTTCCACGTCCACGGTTTCGTCAACGACCGGGGCAACATCGACCTGGGCGAAACTCGTGTGGCGGCGGGCCGATGAATCGAAAGGTGAAATGCGGACCAGGCGGTGCACCCCGCGTTCCGCAGCGATCAGGCCGTAGGCGTTCTCTCCGCTCAACTGGAAGGTGGCTGATTTCAGGCCGGCTTCGTCGCCTTCCGAGGCTTCTTTCATCTCGACCTTGAAACCGCGGCGTTCTGTCCATCGCAGATACATGCGGAGAAGCATCTCGGCCCAGTCCTGGGAGTCGGTTCCACCCGCCCCGGCGTGAACTGTGACCAGGGCGTCTCCCTGGTCGTATTCGCCGCTGAAAAGCCGGGCTTCTTCGAGTTCCTCGAGCCGGGACTCAACCGAGGCAAGCTGGAGCTCAAGCTCGGCTGCCATTTCGGCGTCGGATTCAGCCATCTCGGCCATCTCGACCAGGTCTTCCGCTTCACGCTGGAGCCCACGAAAACTGGTCAGCTTCTTTTGCGTGCGTGAATGGTCAGCCGAGACCTTGGCCGCTTTGTCCTGGTCATCCCAGAAACCGGGCTGCTGCATCTCGTCTTCCAGCCGGTCCACTTCGGTCTGGAGTCCGGTCGGGTCGAGGTAATCGTCGAGCAG
Organism: Solirubrobacterales bacterium; assembly: GCA_049593795.1. GTDB lineage: Bacteria > Actinomycetota > Thermoleophilia > Solirubrobacterales > 70-9 > 67-14. The sequence goes on along the minus strand of JBAWHK010000004.1, from coordinate 8,792 downwards.
GACCAGGTTGTCCTGAATTGCCGTGATCCGCGCCGGAACTGATTCGATGTTGACGGCTTCGGCCATTGACCAAGCGTAGTTGATGGCGACCGCGCGACCATCGTCGGCACCGATGGGGACAATTGGGTTGATGACGGCAGCAGACGGGACAGAGCGGCGTCGCAGGCGCCTGATCAGGGTCATCTCGATCTCGATCGCCGCAGCGATCCTGACGATCTCGATGAAGACGGTTGCCTGGCTGCTCACGGGATCGGTCGGACTGCTTTCCGACGCGGCTGAATCCGTCGTGAATCTGGTGGCCGCCCTCGTTGCCCTCGCGGTGATCCTCTGGTCCACCCGTCCCCCCGACGAAGACCATTCTTACGGTCACGAAAAGGCCGACTACCTTTCGGCCGGGTTCGAAGGCGGGCTGATCCTGCTGGCGGCTGTCACGATCGCCTATGCGGCAATCGGACGGCTGATCGACCCCGCCGGCCTGACCGACGTGGGAGCCGGCCTCGCGGTCTCGCTGGCCGCGAGCCTGGTGAACCTGGTTGTCGGCCGTTACCTGCTGAAGACCGGCCGGGAAGAAGATTCGATCACCCTCGAGGCTGATGGCAAACACCTGATGACTGACGTCTGGACGTCGATCGGCGTGGTCGTCGGCATCGCCCTGGTCTACCTGACCGGCTGGGACCGGCTCGACCCGATAATCGCCCTGCTGGTCGCCGCCAACATCGTCCGCACGGGACTCGCCCTGATGCGCGGCTCAATGGCCGGACTGATGGACAAAGCCCTGCCTGACTACGAGCTCGCGGCCGTTACGGGTGTGCTCGACCGGCACGCGTCGGAGACCATCCAGTTCCACGCCCTGCGGACCAGGCGGGCCGGGCGCCGCGTGTTCGTATCGATCCATGTGCTGGTGCCTGGCGAATGGTCGGTTCAGCGCGGCCATGACTTCGCCGAGAACGTCGAAGAAGAACTACGCGACGTTTTTGACCAGGCAACGGTCTTCACGCATCTCGAACCGATCGAAGATCCAGTTTCGTTCGATGACACCCAGCTCGACCGGCCGGTCGGCTTCCAGGCACCACACAGAAAACCCGAAAGCTGATCGACTTCAGGCAGCGCCGAAAGCTGCGGTCGCCTCAGCTGAATCAGCGAACGGTCGCCAAGAAACGATCCGGCCCTCGTTCAGTCGGAACAGCCAGGCCATCTCGTCGCTGCCGGCCAAAGAGCCGTCCTCTTCCCAGTGCCAGTCGCGCCGGATCCCCAGGAGGACTTCATCGCCGTGTGTATCGACCTGATTGACCACCACTGTCTGCTGGGCGCCTCCCGGTGCCCGGTCTGCCCATTGGCGCGCCGCGTCCACCCCCTGAACCAGACCCTTCATCGAATGAAGTTCGACTTCCGGGTCCAGCGTTTCCGTGAATGCGTCCAGATCCCGGTCGTTGAAGCTGCGCACGAATTCGCGCACCAGGGATTCCATCCCGTCGGGGCCCATCGGTTCCTGGTCGCTGACGTTCAGTTGGCGGTCAGCTTCCGTGGCACTTCTTGAACTTCTTGCCGGAACCGCACCAGCAGGGATCGTTACGTCCGATGTTCTCCTTGTCGGACTTGACCTTGGTGGCAGTTGCACCGCCGGTCAGGATCGTGGACGAACCTGCCTGGAACCCGACCGGGTTCGGGCCGCGCGGTGCTTCGTCTTCCATCGCGGTTTCGGTCAGGGCAGACGGCTGTGATTCGCTGGTTCCACCGGCATAGTCAAGGTTCTGCGGCTCGTCGACCGGTGCCGCGAAAGCTCCCGCCTGCTCCGGTTCGATTTCGATCTCGACGTTGAAGACCAGCTTGCTGAACTCTTCCCAGATCGCATTCATCAATTCCGAGAACATCGAGTAGCCCTCGTTCTTGTACGCAACCAGGGGATCGATCTGGGCGAAACCACGAAGGTGGATGCCTTCACGGAGGTAGTCCATGTCGTAAAGATGTTCCCGCCAGCGTGAGTCGATCACCTGCATCAGCAGGGTGCGTTCGAGGTAACGCATTACTTCGTCGCCAAGTTCGCTTTCGCGTTCGTCGTAAGCCTTCTGGGCGTCTTCGACGAGTTTCGCTTTCAGGCCTTCACGGTCAACCGATTCGGGCGCCATGCCTTCAACGTCGATCGCGCAGGGCCAGATCAGGTGAAGCTGGGTGTCGAGTTCCGGCAGGTCCCAGTCTTCGATCAGGTCGCCGGGGGTGTACTCCTCAACCAGACGTCCGATCACGCCGGAGAGTTCATCCCGGGCAATGTCCGACATGTCGCGGCCTTCGAGGATCTCGCCGCGGTACTTGTAAACCACGCGGCGCTGTTCGTTCATGACATCGTCGTATTCGAGGACGCGTTTACGAATCAGGAAGTTCTGTTCTTCGACCTTCTTCTGGGCGTTCTCGACTGTCCTGGTGAGCATCTTGGCTTCCAGGGGCATCTCTTCACCGTCGTCGCCGACCGGACCGAGCCGGTCGAGGATCTTGTAGATGCGATCGCCGGCGAACAGGCGGATCACGTCATCTTCAGCCGACAGGAAGAAGCGGGAGGCACCAGGGTCGCCCTGACGGCCGGCACGGCCGCGGAGCTGATTGTCGATGCGTCGTGATTCGTGACGTTCGGTGCCGCAGATGAACAGCCCGCCAAGTTCCCGCACTTCAGCGGCTTCGGCTTCGCACTGTGGTTTGAATTCCGCTGACGCTTTTTCAACGGCTTCGTTGTAGCCCTCGTCTTCAGGATTGAGCCCCTGCTTGACGACCAGCGGGTGGGCCATGCCTTCAGGATCGCCACCGAGCTTGATGTCGACTCCACGACCGGCCATGTTGGTGGCGATCGTGAGTGAACCCTTGCGGCCGGCCTGGGCGATGGTCTCGCCTTCGCGTTCGGCATATTCGGGCTTGGCGTTCAGGACTTCGTGGACGATCCCCTGTTCCTTGAGGGCATTGGAGATCATTTCCGAGGTTTCGACCGAGACCGTTCCGACGAGGATCGGCTGCCCGGTTGCGTGACGTTCGGTCAACTCCCGGATCAGCGCTTTCCATTTGCCATCGCGCGTCTTGAAGATCTGGTCATTCTGGTCGTCACGGGCGGTCGGCTTGTTGGTCGGGACCTCAACCACCGGCACCTTGTAAATCTTCATGAACTCGGTCGCTTCGGTCAGCGCGGTACCGGTCATGCCGGAAAGCTTCTCGTAGAGACGGAAATAGTTCTGCAGGGTGATCGTCGCCAGGGTCTGGTTTTCTTCGCGGATCGCCACCCCTTCTTTGGCTTCAACCGCCTGGTGGAGGCCTTCCGACCAGCGGCGTCCTTCGAGAATGCGGCCGGTGAATTCATCGATGATCATCACTTCGCCGTCAACCACCGCGTAATCCTTGTCCTTGCGGTAGAGGGACTCGGCCTTGAGCGACTGAATCAGGTGGTTGACCATGTTGCCGTTTTCGGCCAGGTAGAGGTTTTCGATTCCGAGGAACTTTTCGGCATTGCCGACGCCACGTTCGGTCGGCGCAACCGTCTTGTGTTTCTCGTCGTATTCGTAATCGAAGTCGGCTTCGGAGGTGTCTTTGGTTTCACCCATTGACTTGAGCTTGGTTTTGGCGGGAACGCCATCGAGCTGTTTCGCGAGACGGGCGAAAGTGAAGTAGGTCTGGGCGGCCTGTTCGGGTGCGCCGGAGATGATCAGCGGGGTTCGGGCTTCGTCGATCAGGATGTTGTCGACCTCGTCGACGATCGCGAAGTCATGGGAACGCTGGACCTTCTGGTCGAGCGAAGGAGCCATGTTGTCGCGCAGATAGTCGAAGCCGAACTCGGAGTTGGTCCCGTAGGTGACGTCGCAGGCGTACTTCGCGCGCCGCTCTTCCGGGTCGTCATCTTCCTGGATCCAGCCGACGGTCACGCCAAGCAGGTCGAAGATGGGTTTCATCCAGAGCGCATCTCGCTTGGACAGGTAATCGTTGACGGTGACGACGTGAACCGAACCTCCACCAAGCGTGTTCAGAACGATCGCCAGGGTGCTGGTGAGGGTCTTGCCTTCACCAGTTTTCATTTCTGCGATCGCGCCGTCGTTGACGACCATTCCGCCGATCAGCTGGACGTCGTAATGACGCTGGCCGAGTGCCCGGCGCGCCGCTTCACGAGTCAGGGCGAAAGATTCCGGCAGCAGATCGTCGAGTGACTCTCCGTTGCGTGCACGTTCACGCAGGGAGTCGGCTTCCTCGAGCAGTTCGGAGTCCTCGAGGACCTCCATTTCAGGCTCGATCCGGTTGATCGAATCAACCCGCTTTTGATAAGTCTTGAACTTGCGTCCCTCGCCAAGTCGGAGAGCGCGATCGATGAGCTGTTTGGCCATGCCTTTAGGTTAGCCGTTGCGCCCTATGCGCCTCCTTAAGACTCAACCCTGAGTCACCGCGTTGCACGGCCCGCAGCGATTGAAAATGCCGGTGACCGGGGCTCGACACCCTGCCCGTGCATGACGGAGGCCCCCTGTCGGGGGCCCCCGAGATACTCGATCACCTCGCTGGTCAGTTCCGGAGCTCCCTACAGAGCTCAGGAGGTGGCTAAAGAGTTGCTGATGCTCCCCCCTCCGAGGGGCGCCCTTTCAACTGGTTTACGAGACTGCGGGTCTTACTGCGCTTTCTGCGTTTCTCCCGGTGGCGTTTTACCTGGCGGCGCATGTCCTCCGCCAGCTCATGGATTGTGTGGGTCATCTCTGGCGTGGCTTCGTGGGCATGGAGGGTGACGCCCTTCACGTGCAGAGTTGCCTCGGCGCAATACTTGTTGGTAATCGCCGGGTTCTGCTCCTCGGACACGACAACTTCAACGCGGGCCATCGGAGAGACCTGTTGGTCGATCCGTTTGAACCGCTGGGTCACCTGCTCACGCAAATCGTCAGTTACTTCGACGTTGCGACCACGAATTTCAATTCGCATGGGACCTCCTGCGGGGTTGTGTTCCTTTGGATCACCATACCCCTCCGTCAGGACGCTGACAAGGGTCGGAACGGATCTTTCATCTGCGTTTAGAGAAGGTCACGGCAGAAACCCGCTTCGCCCCGCCCGCTCGCAGCGAAACAGCACAGGCAGACAGGGTTGCGCCGGTTGTTGAGACGTCGTCAACCAGAAGGACGGATTCAGGCGACGGGCGGATCACACGTATTTCCGGTGGGTCTCCCAGCCGCCCTGCCCGGTTACGTCCACGTTGCCGGCCATGGCCGATCCGTTCGATCGATCCGTTGACCCAGGGCCAGCCGAGCATGCGGGCAAGGTGCCGGGACAGGTCGTCGGCCGTATCGAAACCCCGCAGCCTGCTCCGTAGCGAAGCTGCCGGCACCGGGGTAACTGGCCGGCTGGTCAAGGAACCTTCCGCAACCGCCTCGGCCATCCGGGCCGCGAGAAACTCCCCCAGCCTGAACTGGCCGCGAAACTTGTAGGCGGCGACCAAATCCCTTCCGATGCCCTCGTGCGGGGTAACGGCAACGATCCCATCGATACCCGGCGGAGGATCTTCATACAGGGGACCGGATGAATCCAGCTCATCCCTGCATCCCGAACAGAGGGTCGAGCGCCGATCGCAGGCATCCCGGCACACGGCACACATCGGCGGAACGAGGAGGCGGGACAGAACCATGTCCCGAGCCTTCAGCATCAGGGCTCACAGATGGGTGACCCGATCAACTTTTGGTGAACCGCGCACTCACCGGACCAACGCAATCTCGTCCGGGAAGCCCCGGGCCCTTTGCTTCAGCCTCGCGGCAGGGCGCCAAGTGCCCCGCCGAAAGCGAAGCTGTCGGCATTCACCTGGGTGCGGTCGAGCAGGACCGCTTCCTTGATCCGGGCGCCAACACCGATGGTGCAGTCGGCCCCCATCACCAGCGGGCCAGCCAGCTGGGCTCCACGGGCGATCCTGCAGCCAGGACCGATCAGGACCGGCCCGGACACATCAACCCCATCGAGATCCGTACCTTCCGCGACCCACAGTCCGGGTTCGATCTCGGGCTGTTCGATCGCGAGCTCCACTTTGCCGGTAAGACCATCAAAGCTGCCCTGGATGAACTCGCCGATCGTTCCGACATCGTTCCAGTAGGCATCCACTTCATGCGCATAGAAGGGCACGCCGGAATCCATCAGGGCCGGAAAGACATCCATCGCCCAGTCAGCGAACCCGTCCGGGTGACCGGGCGCGGCGAGCTTGCTGGTGCCGGGCGCCGGAAAGAAATCGAAGATCTCACGGTCGAACATGTAAATGCCGCAATTGGCCAGGCTGGACAGGGCTTCCGCCGGATCGGGCTTCTCCTGGAATCCCTGGATCCGGTAGTCGTCATCGGTGATTACGACGCCAAACTCGGAGGTGTCTTCGACCTTCTTGGTGGCCAGAGTGGCGATGCCGTCATGGGAGTTGTGGAACTCCTTCATCGCGACAAGGTCAACGTCGGTCAGGGCATCACCCGAGATCACCATGAACGGCCCGTCGAAGAAATCCGACGCCCCGCGAACGCCGCCGGCGGTACCAAGAAGGTCGTCCTCATAGCTGTAATTCATTTCGACCCCGAACTTGTTTCCGTCGCCGAAATGCGACTGGACCACGTCAGGGAACCAATGCAGGTTCGCGATTACTTCGTTGAATCCCTGTCCGGCAAGCAACTCGACGATGTGTTCCATCACCGGACGGTTCAGGATCGGAACCATCGGCTTCGGCACCGAATAGGTGAGCGGGCGCAGGCGTGTACCAAGTCCCGCCGCGAGCACCATCGCTTTCATCCGTCGTCGCCCAACCGCCGTTTGAAGTCCTGGATTTCATGGACCGGCAAGGGGTCAATCCCACGCCTTTCGGCAACTGCGACCGTTACGAGATCTCCAAGCATCACTGCCCAGAATAACCGTTCCGAACGGGTGTTTCCTTCCGTTTCAACCGAAAACACGGGTGCTCCCGTCCGTTCGATCGATTCGGCGGTGAGTTCCATCCGGCGACGCTCGCGTGGACTCTGCCCGGAATCATTAAGGAACACCGCGCCCAGCCCACCCGAGCCTTTGGCCCAGGCTTCCATCAGGTTGTGGTTCGCTTCCGGGATCTCGGCGAAGAAAGCAAGCTGCTTCGCGTTCTCGTTGAACTGGTTGGCCCAGCGCTTCGCGATCGGCGTGGTCAACTCGGCGCCGTGAACCACCAGCGGGGTGTCATCGATCTTTTCGGCCAGATCGAGCGCCAGTTCCTGAAGCCGGTCGGTATGGGATTCCAGGAATGTCGCCGCGTCTTCCAGTTCCTTCTTGAGGTCAGGGGCGACTCCAGCCAGATATGCGGTGCACATCGAAACAACGGTCATGTAGGCAACCGTCACCCGGGGCTGGAACATGCCCGGCAGCCCGACGATTCCGACCTCGGAAGCACGGGCCATCTCGCCCAGCTTGCCACCGGTACCGGCGGCCCAGCGGTGGGTACCAACGTCGCCCGCGGCTTCGAAGGATGAAAGTGTCTCTTCGGTGTCTCCCGAATAGCTCGAGGCGAGCACTGCCCAGTCCTCAGTGACCCAGTTGGGAAGGCGATAGCCGCGCACCACGACCAGCGGGCCGGTCAGGCGATCACCGATTGCTCCCCGGGCCAGTTCGGCACCGATCGCGGAACCACCCATGCCGCAGACCAGGAACCCTGAAGACCTGTTCGCTTTGAGTCCGGCGGAATCGATTCTCCACAGGGAGTCCCGGATGTGGTTCGGCATGTCCAGGACGTCTTTAAGCATCTACAACCTCATTCTTGGCGAGCACACGATTTCCTACATGGATTCCCGGGGCGATCCGGACGCCGGGCGAAAGGATCGAGTCGGCCACGACAGCGTTCTCGCCGATCTCGCAGTCCGAGATCAATACCGAATTGGTGATGTTCGCACCCGCACCGACCTGGCAGCGATTGCCGATCACGGCCCGCGGGCCGATCTTCGCCCCGGTCGTTATCTCGCAGTCGATGCCGAAATGCATTCCTTCGGAGTTGGTCTCGACTTCGGTCCTTACCCGACCTTCGACGATGTCCCAGGTGGCTTCGAGGTAACGCTCGGGCGTACCGATGTCCATCCAGTAGCCGTCAAGGCGGTACCCGTGGAGTCCCCGGTCAATCAGGTGGGGAAAGACTTCGCGTTCGATCGATACCTGCCTGCCAGCGGGCACGTTGGTGAGCACCGACTTCTCAAGGACGTAGGTACCGGCGTTGATCAGGCCCGGACCGGCGTGTTCAGCGTCAGGCTTCTCGAGAAAATCCAGAACCTTTCCGCTTTCGTCCATCTCGACCAGACCGTACCCGGTTGGGTCCTCCACCGGATACAGCCCGAGTGATGCGGCGGCGCCACGTTCGAGATGCGAGTTCCAGAGGGCGGTCAGATCGAGGTCGGTGAGCACGTCGCCGTTCAGGGCAAAGAAGCGATCGTCCAGGTGTTCTTCCGCGAACTTGATCGCCCCGGCGGTACCGAGCGGCTCGGGTTCGACCACGTAATGGAGGCTCGGCCCGCCTGACGACCCGGTGCCGAGGATGTTTTCGAGTTGGTCCGGGAGGAATCCGCAGGCAAACACGATTTCGTCCACGCCGTGGGACGAAAGCCATTCGATCATGTAATTCAGGAAGGGTCGGTCGACCAGATTCAGGATCGGCTTCGGCGTTTCAGTGGTGAGTGGCCTCAGCCGGGTACCTTTGCCCCCTACGAGTACGAGCGCTTGCAATGTGTCTACTCCGTTTCGATGCCGATCCCCGGTCGGCCTATGCCTTCATAGGCGAAACCGGACTCGTGGATCATTTCGGCGTCAAGAAAATTTCT
>JBAWHK010000003.1:0-5135 GCA_049593795.1 Solirubrobacterales bacterium | reverse complement strand
GTCGGTGCCGGATTCGCCGGGCTGAAGTGTGCCCTTGAACTTCAGGATCGCGGCATCGATGTCCGGATCCATGAAGCATCGGACGGCGTCGGGGGTCGTGCCCGAACTGACCAGGTGAACGGTTTCCGGCTCGACCGGGGTTTTCAGGTCCTGCTGGATGCCTACCCTGAAGCCCGGAAAACTTTCGACTATGAGGCACTCGACTTCGGGTCCTTCGTCCCCGGGGCACGGGTCCGGATCGGTGGTTCTTTCGCAAAGTTTGCCGATCCCCTGCGAATGCCACGTTCAGCGATCGGGGCGGCGGCATCGCCGGTCGGCACGCTTTCCGACAAGTTGCGCCTTTTCCGGATGAGGCGGGAACTCCTCGATACCGACCCCCAGGAAATCATGCGCCGCCCGGAGACCTCGGCGCTGGTCGCCCTTCAGGAGCGGGGCTTTTCGACCGCGATGATCGAGTATTTCTTCCGCCCGTTTTTCGGAGGGGTTTTCATCGACCCTGATCTGCTCACCTCGAGTCGTCTCATGGAGATTTTCTTCCGCTGCTTCTCAGCTGGCGAAACCGTGCTTCCGGCATGCGGAATGGGTTCACTGGCCGAGCAACTGGCGGCGAAACTCCCCCCGGAATCAATCACTTTCCACAGCACCGTTTCGAAGGTGAGCGCAAACGAAATCGAACTCGAAGACGGCTCGAAAGTGGCAGGCCGCGCGGTCGTTGTGGCAACCGAGGAACCAGTCGCTTCCGACCTGCTTGGGCTGCCTGCCCCGCGACGTGGCCGGGATACCGTCTGCATCTATTTCGACGCTCCGTCCTCGGACATCGCGGGACCCTGGCTGGTTCTGTCTCCGGCGGGCGACGGTCCGATCAACGAACTCGCAGTTCCGAGTTCGGTTGCGGCCGGATACGCACCCGAGGGACGGTCACTGGTCGCCGCCAGCGTGGTTGGTGCAGAAACGGAAAGAGTCGACCTCCATGAAGCCGTGACCGCCCAGCTGATCGACTGGTTCGGCCAGGACGTAGTGAAAACTTGGAGTGAGCTGCGCACATACCGGATCAAGGAGGCCCTGCCGTCCTTCGAGCCGGGACGCCTCAATTCGCCAGTCCCTTCCCCGCAACTTGATTCCGGGGTTTTCGTTGCCGGTGACCATCGCGAGACTCCTTCGATCCAGGGCGCCCTGGTTTCCGGCCGCAAAGCTGCCGAAGCGGTGGCGGCCGTGGTACCTGACCGGCCGTGAGTCTCTCATCCCGAATCCCCTCCCCCCGGATTCCGGGGGTCCCTTCCCTTCCTCGCTTCGGCGGCAGCAACGATGTGGAAAGGGCGGCGCAGATAGACGGGTTCTTTCCGGCAAACAGCATGATCCGCCGGCTCCACAGCGAGCGGCTGATCGCGATATCCGGGGTCCGGGCTTTGCTGCTTCAGTCCTGTGATCCCCTGGCTGTGGTCGGATTCGATCGACATTCCCAGATTTTCAGCGACCCGCAGAAACGCCTTCAGAGCACCGACCAGCACATGAGCCGCATGTATTTCGGTGATGTGGAACTTGCCCGTGAGACCGGCGCATCGATACAGGCGATGCATCGGCGGGTGAAAGGTAAGGTTCCCGCGGACTACGGACCGATCCCCGCCGGTACCGCCTACGCGGCCGACGATCCCGAGTTGATGCTCTGGACGCTCGCCACCCTCGCCGATTCAGCACTGGTCTATTACGAACGCCTTATCGGCTCCCTGACCGCTACTGAACGCCAGGCCTACTGGTCCGATTACCGCCAGATCGGGATTCTGCTGGGGATGCCGTCGAATTCGATTCCCGAAACCGAACCAGAGATGCGGGATTACGTGAAGGGCCGCCTCAACGATGGCAGCCTCTACATCTCCGGAAGCGTCCGGGACCGGGCGAGGGCGATTATCTTCGACCCGCCGTTCACTGGCTGGATGAAACTGGCATTGACCCCGCTGACTGAAGTGATCAAGCTCAGCACCATCGGTTTCCTGCCCCCGGAAATCCGCGAAATGTATGGCTTCAGCTGGGATCCGGTGCGAGAAGCTGCCCTCAGCAGTTCCAGCCTCCAGATCAAGGTTGCCTACCCGCTCTGGCTGGATTCGGTGCGAAAACACCCCGCCACCCGTACCCCTGTCGGCCAGGTCTTCGGGGCCGGCAGCCGACCCTGACCCGGCCCGGCAACCAAAACCCGGAGAGGCGTGCCAGCGGCAACACGATCGTTTCGCAATAAGCTGACCTGACCAGGCCAACCAGATCCGACCGGATCAGCAGGGACGAGGAGTGAGATGCCCGATTCATACGATTTCGCAGTCAGCCGCGACGATCTGAGGAGCAGCACGGTGGTGCCGCTTCCGGCCCCCGAAGACGTGGACCTCGGAGAAGGCCAGGTACTGCTCCGGGTTGACAACTTCTCGATCACCGCAAACAACATCACCTATGCGGCGATGGGCGAGGCAATGCGTTACTGGGAGTTCTTCCCGGCAGGCGACGGCCTTGGCCGCATCCCGGCATGGGGCTACTCGGAGGTGCTCCGCTCGAACGTCGAAGGCCTGCCGGTCGGTGCCCGGCTTTACGGCTACATGCCGATGTCGAGTTACTTCGTGGTCGAGCCGACCGACGTTTCCGAAACCGGTTTTGTCGACGGGGCCGCCCACCGATCGGAGCTGCCGGCGATCTACAACCGGTATGGCTTCACCACTCCGGAATCCGGAGATACCCCTGAACGCGAGCCATACATCGCGCTTTTCGGACCACTCTTCGCCACCTCATACCTTTGCGCTGACTGGCTTGAAGACGAAGGCTTCGCCAACACCGAACGTGTGATCCTTTCGAGCGCATCGAGCAAGACCGCTCTCGCTCTCGCTTTCCTTCTTAAGCGTGATCACGCCGACGAAGTCAGCCTGGTGGCCCTGACCTCATCCGGCAACGCGGACTTTGTTGCCGGCACCGGCCTCTATGACGAGATCGTGTCCTACGACGACCTCGAGAATCTCGATGCGTCGGTTGGTACCGGATACCTGGACTTCGGCGGGAACGCTGGCCTGCGGGCCAGGGTCCACAACCATTTCGGGGAGAATCTGGTGAGCAGCACCGTGATCGGTGCTGCCGACTGGGAAGAACTGGCCCCGGATCCCGATGCCGCCCCCCTGCCTGGCCCACATCCCGGATTCTTCTTCGCTCCCGATCGTTTCGCCAAACGAAATGGTGAATGGGGAGCGGCCGAGGTCCGTCGCCGGATCAGTCAGAGCCAGAACGAATTCATCGACTCCAGCGAAAGCTGGCTGACCATTCGGGAAGGCACGGGACCCGATGCGATCGCCTCCACCCTTGCTGACTTCCTCGATGGCAAGGTGGATCCATCGGAAGGCTGGTCGATCAGGCCCTGACCCTGGCCTGATCGACATTCGCTTTTCTACGGCTGGAAGGTCACTTCCAGGTTGATCTCCGGGACGCTGGCCAGTGCTTTGCTGACCGGGCAGCCCGCTTTGGCTTCAGCAGCGAACTTCTTGAATTCGGCTTCGTCGATTCCGGGGACGGAACCAACTGTGCTGAGGTCGATCCGGGCGATCGTCGGCTGACCATCAACATTGCGGAGCTGGACCGACGCATCGGTTTTGACCGAATCCGGCGGGGTGCCGTTTTCGCCAAGTGCAGCTGAGAGAGCCATCGAGAAACAGGATGCGTGAGCGGCGGCGATCAGCTGCTCGGGGTTCGCGCCCGGACCATCTTCAAACCGGGAAACGAAGGAAAAATCCCCACTGATTCCGTCTCCTGCGGTGAAGGTTCCTGATCCGCCCTTGAGATCTCCCTGCCATTCAGCACTTCCTTTTGCGGACATTCAAATTCTCCTTGGGTCGTTTCGATACGGGTACGAACCGACCTTACCCTTCCGGTCACGCCGATAAATACAACAGCCGATCCGCCCGGACCACTAACCTGCCAGCCATGGCTCCACGTCACGTCATCTCGGACTTCCGGGCAGCCGAGCTGCTCGAGCTTTCCCGGGCCGGTGACGAGAATGCGTTCGGCGAGCTGGTAGCGATCCATCGCAGCGAACTGCTCGCGCACTGTTACCGGATGCTCGGCTCAATGCATGACGCCGAAGATGCCCTTCAGGAAGCATTGATCAGGGCGTGGCGCGCACTTCCGAAGTTCAATGGCCGCAGCTCGTTCCGGACCTGGATTTACCGGATAGCTACCAATACGAGCCTTGATTCGATCAGAAGTCCGGCGCGTCGGGTGCTTCCGGTGGACCAGACAGAACCGTCGAATCCGCTTGATGGACCTGGCATGCCTCTGGTCGAGTCAACCTGGATCGAACCTTTCCCCGATGACCGGATCGGGGTCGGCGACGGTAACGCAGGCCCGGAATCACGCTACGAAATGCGCGAGAGTGTCGAGCTTGCTTTCGTCGCGGCACTTCAGCTCCTGCCACCAAACCAGCGGGCCGTGCTGATCCTCCGTGACGTACTGGGTTTTACCGCCCGGGAAGTAGCAGCAACTCTTGATGTAACCGAACCCGCGATCACGAGCGCCCTTCAGAGGGCCCGCAAAACGCTTGAGGATCGACGACCGGAACAGAGCCAGCAGGCGACGATGCGAACCCTCGGCGATGATCGTGTCCGGGAGATAGTCACGGCTTACATGGAAGCGATGCAGCGTGGCGATGTCGATGCGGTAATCGGGATGCTGACTGAGGATGCCGCGTGGTCAATGCCGCCATTGGCGAGTTGGTATGGCGGCCTCGACCAGGTCCGTCAGTTTCTCGAGAGGGGCCCGCTTTCGGGGGAGTTTTCCTGGCGTCACGTGCCGGTCCGGGCGAACGGCCAGGCGGCCGTGGGCTGTTACACCTGGAATGAAGACCGGAAGGCTTTCCTGCCGTTCTGCATCGATGTCCTGACGCTCGATGGCGAAAAACTGTCAGCGGTCACCGCTTTTATCGTCAAGACATTGGACGTTCCGGACGGCGACTTCGACCACTGGCCGGATGAAGCGGCCGACGCCGGGAGGCTGGAAGCTGTCTTCCACGGTTTCGGACTTCCGGACCGTCTGGACTGACTCTGGCGGGGTCGGCGTGACAGCGGTCACGCTTCGGCACTAACATGCCCCGAATGGATCGCCGAATAGTCACCCTC
>JBAWHK010000002.1:0-36993 GCA_049593795.1 Solirubrobacterales bacterium | reverse complement strand
GGAACGACCGGGCAGGAGCCGGCACCCAGACTCCCGGCTCAGTTCTCGAGGGCCTGCGCCAGATGAATCCGGGAGTCCACGCCCATTTTGGCGTAGATCTTCCTGATGTGGCACTTCACGGTGCCGGTTGCGATGTGAAGTGATTCCGCGATCTCGCTGTTACGAAATCCGACTGCGGCCATTTGCGCGATCTCGAACTCCCGTGCGGTGAGGTTCGTCCCGAACCCCCGGGATGGGTTTCCCGTCCCGAAGCCGGTCCTGGGTCCGATCTGGCCGCCGGCAGAGGCGGCGGTACGACATGACTGGGTCAGGAAAGGTGCCAGCTGACGCAGGAAACCGCGTTCCCTTTCGCTGAACGGGGCTTCGTCGGCCGAACGAACCAGGATCAGAAGATAGTGCTGCTTGCCGGGGGCGTCACGCATGTAAAGGACTGCCATCGGCCCGAGGTCGTTGGCTTCGAGAAAACTGTTTTCGAGGGCACTTCCAGTGAACGTGCCGCCATCATGCAGATCGTCCGTTCCGAGCAGTTTGGTCCGGTGGCATTTACCGGCCAGAGTCAGAACCGAATCGTGCGAAGCGACGCTGGACAGATAGTCCATCGCGAGTTGCTCCGGATCGGCGGTCAGGATCGGATCGGCCTTCACTGCGGCGAGCAGATACTCACCTTCAAACTCGGCCGACAGAAGAAGTGCCAACGGTGTGGCTATCACCTTGGTAACGAAGTCCAGGGCCAGTCCAGCTGTCTGCGTCAACGGTTCCCGTGACCGGATCGCATCGAGATGGTCGATCGGCGTGATGGTAATCCCGCTGGGGACCGCTGCCACACTCATGGCGAAACCAGACTGACTGGATCTGAGGGGGCCTGACTCGGGCCTAAGGGGGATTTACGGCAGCTACGCCGGACGCTCGGGGTATCTCTTGGGGATTTATTCCTGCCGCCGCGCCCCTTACGCGACTCAGGAAAGAAACACATCATTGTTTCTCCCGTCAATAATAAATCAGGCGGAAACTGTAACAGAAACGGCGACGCTTGCCAAACCTTGCGACGATTCGCACTTGTTCGCGGGCTGGCTGTCCGAATTTCTCAACCATCAGCGGTGCTGCCAGACTGCGTCTTCGATTACGCCCCGTCCCCGGCTGGCACGGATGCGTTTGGTCCCGGACTTCGAAAGGCCGACTACGTCGATCCAGCCGAACCCGCCGGGACCTGACTGGTGCGGCCGGAAACTCTCGACCAGCAACCTGCTTCCGTCAGGCGAAAAATCGATACCCCTGATCTCCGCGTTCGGCTTGCTCCAGACGATCTGGCGGTTCCTCTTTCCGCTCGCAACCATTATCCAGACGCCGGGCTCCAGGCAGCAGTCATCGGAATCTTCGGTACTGGTCCGGATGTAGGCGATCAGACGACGGCCGGGCGAAAAGATGGCGTCGCTGTCAATCACCTCGCCGACCGTCAGTTCCTTTGACGAACCGGTGAACACGTCACGAACGAAGACGTGGCAGGGCCCGGCATACGCGGCGCATGAAGTGAAAACAAGGTCACCACTGTTCGCCGACACCGAACCGGCCGATTCGAACGGGCGGTAGAAACCAGCCGATCGCCGGTCGCTCCCGTTCCGCTTGATCGAGAAGTACTCGTACGGCAGGCCATCCAGCGACAGGTAGCCGATTCGTCCGTCGGCGAGAAACGCAGGGTCGACCTCGACCAGTTCATCGTTGGTCACCCTTTGCCTGCCGGTTCCGTCGAGGTTCATCGTGTAAATGTCGGTCTGACCAAACTTCCGGTTCGAGTAGACGATCCTCCTGCCGCCTCTCGCGAAGTTCGGGGACTGGGCCGCTGGCCCCGGCACCAGGAGCTTCCTTTTGCCGGTCCTCAGGTTGAGGCTGTAGATCCCCGGCCTGCCCGTCGCGTACTCCCCGCACCGTTCCCCGCATTTACGTTGCTGCTCGAAAACGATCAGCCCGTTTTTACCCGGTTGGGTACCGAGGACCGGCAGGGGATCAGGCGCGTCGGGTATTGCCGCTTGGGCATTGCCGCCGATCAAACCGGCGAACACCAGTACCAACGCAGGAATCTTGCGCAACAGGCGCCCCCGGGAGCAGCGTTCGGTCCAGTTCATGTACCGATCGAAACACGGTGGTCCGGCCAGGGTTGCGGCAGGCAGAGCGGACCCGGCGCGGATCCAGGTTGGCTCGCAACCCGAATCCGCGCGGTCCGCAAACAGCTAGAGGCCGGCGGCGTCCTTCAGGGCGTCAGCGCGATCTGTCCGTTCCCAGGTGAAGTTCTCGTTGGAACGCCCGAAATGTCCATAGGCCGCGGTGTCCTTGTAAATCGGACGGTGCAGGTCGAGGTACTTGCGGAAAGCACCGGGGCGCA
The DNA here is from genome assembly GCA_049593795.1 of Solirubrobacterales bacterium. GTDB lineage: Bacteria > Actinomycetota > Thermoleophilia > Solirubrobacterales > 70-9 > 67-14. Next base: position 34,616 of record JBAWHK010000002.1, on the reverse strand, counting down.
AGTCGAACTGTTCAGAAACGATCCGGGAAATCTCGAAGTCGGATTTCTTTCCGGTCCCGAATGTTTCGGCCATTATCGATACCGGGCTGGCAACACCGATGGCGTACGCAACCTGGATTTCACAGCGTTCGGCGAGTCCTGAAGCAACCACGTTCTTGGCGGCGTAGCGGGCGGCATACGCAGCTGAACGGTCAACCTTCGACGGATCCTTGCCGGAGAAAGCTCCGCCGCCGTGACGGGCGGCGCCACCATAGGTATCAACGATGATTTTGCGTCCGGTCAGGCCGGCGTCACCTACCGGACCTCCAATTACGAAAATTCCGGTCGGGTTGATCAGCAGGCTCTCATACAGGGCGTTCTCGTCAAGCAGATCACCGTATTCCTCGCTGAGTACCGGCAGGATCACGTTTTCCCAGAGATCGGGGCGGATCGTCTTGTCGGTTTCGATGCCAGGGGCATGCTGGGTGGAAATAAGTACCTGCTCGATTCCGACCGGCTTGCCGTCGGCGTATCGGACCGTTACCTGGGTCTTGCCGTCGGGCCGGAGATAGTCGAGCGTGCCGTTCTTGCGAACGAGCGAGAGGCGTTCCGAAAGCCGGTGGGCAATCTGGATCGGCATCGGCATCAGGGCATCGGTTTCGCTGGTCGCGTAACCGAACATCATCCCCTGGTCGCCGGCACCATCGAGGTCGAGTTCGTCGGAAGATTCACCGACCCGCGCTTCAATTCCGGTATCCACACCCTGGGCGATATCGACCGACTGCTTGTCCATCGAAACCAGCACCGAAATGTGGTTGCCGTCATATCCGTATTCGCCCTTGTCGTAACCGATGTCGCAGACCGTCTTGCGCACGATGTCGGTGATGTCGATGTTGGCGGCGGTGGTCAGTTCCCCTGAAATGACCGCCATGCCGGTGTTGACCAGCGTTTCGCAGGCAACTCTCGAATTCGGGTCCTGGGCAAGGCAGGCATCAAGGATTGAGTCGGAGACCTGATCGGCGATTTTGTCGGGGTGACCTTCGGTTACGGATTCCGAAGTAAAGAGGTGCTCGCCCTCGGCAAGCTTGAACGACGTGGTCATCTCGGCGGGATCTCCTTGCGGGTAATCATGAAAGTTCAGGGAATTGCTGGTGAATGGGAGAAAACTTGAATCAAAAGCCTATTCACCTAATCTTCGCCGCGCTTTTCACGTGGCAGGTAATCGATGATCAGTGGCACGCCATCAAGTCCGTACGTTTCGCGCAGGCGATTCTCGAGGTGATATGCCCACTCACGGGCGATCAGGCGCTTGTCGTTGATCTGGATCTTGAAGCGTGGCGGGCTGACCTCGGTCTGGGCACCGTAGATCAGTTTGAGGCGACGGCCGCGCTTCGATGGCGGCGGTGTCGTGGTGACGACCTCGGCCAGGAAACGGTTCAGGGCCGGAGTGGGAATTCGCTGTGCGGCACGGTCCGCGAGCTCAACCGCGCGAGAAAGCAGACCGGCAACATTACGTCCGGAAAGAGCGGAGCAGGTGATTACGTCGGGACGCAACCGCATCTTCCGGTCGACCCGGGCGCGGGTGTCATCAATGTCGGTTTCCGAGATGTCCCATTTGTTCATCACGAGCATCGTGGCGCAACCGGCTTTCATCGCCACCTCGCCGACTTTCAGATCCTCCGACCGGACCCCTTCGGCGGCGTCACAGACGATAATCGCGACATCAGCGCGCTCAATTGCCCGTTCGGATCTGAGCTGCGCGTAGTGGTCAACGGTGCCGGCGACCTTGGATTTGCGCCTCAGGCCGGCGGTATCGACCAGGGTGATCGCACGGCCGTCAACTTCGATCTCGGTGTCGATCGCGTCGCGGGTGGTACCAGCGACGTTCGAGACGATCACCCGGTCGTCGCCCAGGATCCGGTTGACGATCGAGGATTTGCCGACGTTCGGACGACCGATCACGGCGATCCGCACGCTTTCGTCTTCGTCGAGACGGGCGGTCTGATCGCCGAGCGCTTCAGTGATCTTGTCGAGCAGGTCACCGGTCCGGATGCCATGGGTGGCGGAAACCGCAACCGGGTCGCCCAGTCCCAGGGCATGGAATTCAGATGCCACATATTCATCATCGGGACGGTCCGACTTGTTCACGGCAACGATCACCGGCACCGGCGAGGTGCGCAACTGTCGGGCCATGTCGGTGTCGCCGGAGCGCATCCCGCCCTGACCATCAACCACAAGCACGATCGCATCGGCCTCAGCCATGCCGAGACGTGCCTGGCGCTGGATGTCAAGAGCCATTTCGGTGTCGTCCTCGAGGTCGATCCCGCCGGTGTCGAGCAGGTCGAACTCGATGCCATTCCATTCGCAACGAACCTTTTTACGATCGCGGGTGACCCCTGCCTCGGGATGCACAACCGCTTCCCGGCCTCCGGCCAGGCGGTTGACCAGTGTGCTTTTGCCGACGTTCGGAAAGCCGACAACGGCGACTGTTGGAAAGCGTGCCATCAGGCGAGGTCCCGGTCGCGGGCGAGAGCGGCGATCTTCTCCACGACCTCTTCTTCGGTCAGTTCAGAGGTATCGACTTCGACCGCGTCATCGGCGGCTTTAAGGGCGCCGTGCTCACGCTCCGAATCACGCTTGTCGCGTTCCATCTGGGAAATCAGAATTTCACGGGCATCTCCCCCGGTCTGTTCCGCCCGGCGTCGGGCTCGAACCTCCGGTGTTGCTGTCAGGAAAACCTTGAGTGGCGAATCGGGACTCACCACCGTGCCGATGTCGCGGCCCTCGGCGATGTAGTTACCGGTGTCGATCAGGCGACGCTGCTCGGTGACCATTGCGGAGCGTACCCCGGGATGGATCGCGACCTTCGAAGCCGCCTCGGAAACTTCCGGGCTGCGGATCTCTTCACTCACATCAACGCCATCAATCAGCACTTCATCCCCTTCGAAGGAGATCTCGATCGATTCGGCGGTGGAGGTCGCTTCGCCGGACTGTTCCGGGTCGGCCCCCCAGTCGAGGCAGGTGTAAGCGACGCAGCGGTACATCGCCCCGGAATCCAGGTAGGTGAAACCCAAAGCTTCTGCAAGCCCGCGGGCCACAGATGATTTGCCGGCTCCGGCCGGTCCGTCTATCGCGATTACCAATTGAGTGCCTCGTTCATCGAACCCCCCATGGTACGGGTAATCAACGGGACCTGAATCCCGAAAGGGGGCCAAGCCAAATACGATCGCCCGATGCGCGTTCAGACCCCCGGGCGGGGACCACTCTTCCCTGACCTGGGTCCGCTTGGCCCAAGGATGCTCCGACGGATCCTCGGCATCACCGTTGAAGTCGTCCTGTTCGTCGTTTCGACAATACTTTTTCCGCTTCTGCTGCTGATCGCAGCCATCGTCGATCTGGCTCTCTGGCTGAAGCGACGCAAGCCCTGGGTCAGCGTTCGTCTGCTGCCGGCCCTCTGGTGTTTCCTTTTCGGGGAGATCGAAGCTTTGGTCAAGCTACCGTTCATCTATGTGTTGACCGGTGGCCCTTTCAACCGCGGTTCCGTGACCAGACGCCGCTGGATCTACGTACTGCGGATCCGCTGGGCCCGCAATCACCTCGGCGCGGTAAAGATCTTCCTCGGCGTCAAGATCGAAACCGAAGGACTTGAAAAGACCGCGCAGGGGCCTTTCATCCTGATGATCCGTCATGCCAGCATCCTCGACAACCTGTTGCCGGATGTCCTGATCGGCCACCAGTACGGGATCGGTGTGCGTTTCGTGATCAAACGAGAGATCCAGACACTGCCGGCGATCGATATCGGCGGCCGCTGGATCCCGACTGTTTTCATCAAAAGGGGTTCGCTCGACCCGGAGACCGAGATCAAATCGGTGAGGCGGCTCACCCACGAAATGAGCCCCGGCGAGATCCTTGGCATCTACCCTGAAGGCACCCGCCCCACCCCGAAAAAGATCAAGCGGGCCCAGGAAATAATCGCCGAACGTCAGCCCGAAATCGCGCCGTACGCAGCGCGCCTGAATCATTTGCTGCCGCCGAGGATCGGCGGCCCGCTGGCCTTGATCGACGAAGCGTCGGCAGGCACCGACATAGTTTTCTGCGCCCACGTCGGATTCGACGGCCTGCGGAGCGTCGGGGACATCTGGGCGGGCGAACTGGTCAACAAGACGATTACCGTGAAGTTCTGGCGTTACTCCGGTTCGGAGATCCCGGATGGCGAAACCGCACGGACCGAATGGCTGTTCGACTGCTGGCAGAAACTCGACGACTGGGTCGGCGAGCACAAGACGGACTGAGCCGGTTCAGCTCAGCTGGTTCAGGTCGAATGCGAAGCCCGGGTAGCTGACTGACGCCGCTTCCATGTCGATCACGCCAACTCCTTTGGTGCTGGCGATTCCGGCCACTGCGCCGAGCATCGCGATGCGATGGTCACCGTTGGAATGGACGATGCCGCCGCGGATGCCGCCGGTCCCCTGAATGATCATGCCGTCATCAGTTGCGCTGATGTCGGCCCCGAGTCCACGGAGCGAGTCAACCACGACCGCAATCCGGTCAGATTCTTTGCGCTTCAGTTCTTCGGCATCGGCAATCACAGTTTCGCCTTCAGCGAAACATGCTGCGAGCGCCACCAGAGGCAGTTCGTCGATCGCCAGGGGGATCTCCTCGCCGTCGATTCTCGTTCCGGTCAGCCCGGCGGATCTCACCGTGATGTTGCCAACCGGTTCGCCGCCACCTTCCTGCGGCTGGATCTCGATGTCAGCACCCATACGTTCAAGGATCGTGAGGATTCCGGTGCGGGTCGGATTGATCCCGATGCGTTCAAGCTCCACCGTCGAACCCGGAATTATCGATGCCGCGACGAGGAAAAAGGCCGCGGAAGAAATGTCTGCCGGAACCTCGACTTCGGCCAGGCGAAGTTCCCGTCCGGGTCGGATCGTGACCGAACCCGGCTGGCGTTCGATGTCGGCACCGGCCGCTTCCAGCATCACTTCGGTGTGGTCGCGGGTAGCGAGCGGCTCGATGATCGTGGTCGGACCTTCGGCCTGCAGGCCAGCCAGCAACAGGCATGATTTGACCTGCGCGCTGGCCACCGGCAGGGTGTATTCGATGCCCTTCAGCTGGCGCCCGTCAATTCGGATCGGCGGGAACCGGCCATCGGTGACTTCGATTTCGGCACCCATCAGGCGCAACGGATCGGCGATCCGGTCGACCGGGCGCTTGCGGATCGAGGCATCACCGTTCAGACGCCAGAGTCCTCCGTCGTAACCGGCGATCCAGCCCGGCAGCAACCTCATCAGGGTGCCCGCGTTACCGACGTCGATTCGCCCGAGGCTGCGCGGACCGCCTGGTCCGACACCATCGATCACGAATTCGTCCGGCATCACAGTGTCTGGCTCGGGGTCAACCATCGCCCCGAGATTCGCCACTGCGCTGAGAGTCGAGCGAGTGTCATCGGAATCGAGGAAATTGAGGACCCTGGTCGGACCTTCCGACATCGCGCCGATGATCGCCGCGCGGTGGGAAATGGATTTGTCCGCGGGTGGCCTGATCGAGCCGTTCAGCGGACCACGGGGATCGAACTGTTCGACGATGCTGCCGCCATCTTCAGATCCGTGGTTCATTCTTCCCCCACCATCGAAACGGAATGACCCTGGCCGGCGATGCATTGGACCGCCTTTTCGGCCTGCCCTTCGCCGGCAACCCAGAGCGAGATCGCGCCGGCACTCATGTCGGGTGTGGGGTCAAGTGACATGTCGGTGATGTTGACCCCGGCTTTGCCCAGGGCCAGGGCCAGCTCGGCCAGGATTCCCGGCCGGTTCGGCACCAGTACCCGCAGCTGATGCGTAGCTTCGCCTTCGGTTTCGGCACCGGAAAGTCCGGCCCGTTCAACCGCGGCCATCGCCTGCCACGCCGCGATCCTTTCCGGGTCGGCCGACTCGATAAGGCTGGCCGCATGTTCCAGCCCGGCTATCGATTCACGGATCGCGGCAGCCACCGCCAGGTGATTGGTCGCAAAGATCTCTCCCCAGATCCCGGGGTTCGACCCGGCAACCCTGGTTGCGTCACGCAGACTCGGGGCAAGCGCGCCCAGGCGTTCCGTGGCCGGCCGTCCCTGCGTCGCCAACTGGTTCGCAAAAACGTGCGGCAGGTGGCTTACCGCAGCCATCGCTTCGTCATGTTCGGCCGCTTCGATCGCCATGGGCCGGGCCCCGAGGCCTTTGACGAGACGTTGAAGACGGTCGTAAAGCATGCCTTCGGAGTTCGCGGTCGGGGTCAGGTACCAGCGGGCACCTTCGTAAAGATCCGGCCTTGCGTTTGCCACACCCGCGGTTTCGGCCCCGGCCAGCGGATGGCCCCCGATGAAGCGCTGGTCGCCCTCCATGGCTTCGACCAGTTCCACCTTGGTCGATCCGACGTCGGTAACCACACAGTCCGGTCCCGCTGCCGCCAGTGCCGTCCTGGCCATTTCGGCGAGGTGGCCGACCGATGCGCAGCAGATAACCACGTCCGCGCCGACCACCGCATCTTCGATTGAAGTCACAACCCGATCGACCGCACCGAGTTCCATGCACTCGGCGGCTTTGTCCGGGTTGCGTACATACCCCGTCACCTCGGCAAGACCGCGCTCACGCGCGGCCAGCCCGATCGATCCACCGATCAGGCCAACACCGAGGATGGCGAGGCGCAGGCTCAAGCCCGGGAGATCGTCTTTCCGACGACCTCAACAACAGTCTCGAGCTTGGCAGTCAATGCCTCGAACTCCGACGTCGGCACCTGCTGTGCTGCGTCGCAGATCGCTTTCTCGGGCTCGTTGTGGACTTCGATGATGATTCCGTCGGCACCGGCGGCAGCAGCGGCCAGTGACATCGGTTCGACCCAGTCACGACGTCCCGGCGCATGGCTCGGATCGACGATCACCGGCAGGTGCGTCAATTCCTTGAGCGCAGGCACGGCGAGCAGGTCAAGGGTGAACCGGTAAGCGGTCTCGTAAGTGCGGATTCCGCGCTCACAGAGCATCACGTCCTCGTTGCCTTCCTTGAGCACGTACTCGGATGCCATCAGCAGTTCTTCCACGGTTGCGGAAAGACCACGCTTGAGCAGCACCGGGCGGCCGGACTTGCCGATTTCGGCGAGCAGGGCGTAGTTCTGCATGTTGCGGGCGCCGACCTGGATCACGTCAGCGACTTCGAGGACGTCGTCGAGATCCCGCAGGTCGAGCAGTTCGGTGACGATCGGCAGTCCGGTCCGTTCGCGGGCTTCGGCAAGCAGGCGCAGACCTTCACGGCCAAGTCCCTGGAAGCTGTACGGAGAGGTACGCGGCTTGTAAGCACCGCCACGCAGCATCGTTACCCCTGCAGCCGCAACGGCATCGGCGGAATCGAGCATCTGATCGCGGTTCTCCACGGTGCAAGGGCCGGCCATCAAAGCGAAGTTGGTGCCACCGACTTTTCGGCCACCGATGTTGAGCACCGAATCCGCACCCTGCTTTGTTTCACGCGAGGCCAGTTTGTACGGCTTCGAGATCGGGGCAAGGTGATCAACCCCGGGGGTGCCTTCGAGTCCGAGGTCGGCGACCTTCCCGCGGTCACCGATCGCCCCGATGACGGTCAGGAGTTCACCCTTGGAAACGTGGGCAGAACAGCCGATCTCTTCGACTCTCTCAATTACGTGGGCGATCTGATCTTCAGTCGCCCCTTCTTTCATCACGATCATCATGTGGTTTTCATACCTTTCTTGACTTCCTCAAAACTCTACTTTCCGGGCTGCGACATTGCGCAGCAAGACGGGACCACGAGGTCCCTGAAGGGAATCGGCGCCCGGCGGCTTCTGAATATGAGAACGCGGTCGTAAGACCGGGTTTCCGGACGCCTAAGTAAATCGCCAATAGGAATAGAAGCCAGCACGAGACGCGGCGCCTGAGGCGCTGATGACGGGCCGCGAAACGCGGCTGCTGTTGTCACCGTGTGACTTCACTCTCCCCTTTTGTATCAGGTGATGGCGGCGGACGTCATGAATGACGCCTGACCGAATCTCCAAGTGCTTCGAGCATACGGTTGTTTTCTTCCGGGGTGCCGTATGAAATCCGCAGCCAGCCGGGACCTCCGAGCAGGCGTCCGGCGCGCACGATGATGCCGGCTTCAGCGAGGTCGGCGATCACGTGATCTTCGTTCTCGATCCCGTTCTCCCCAAGTGAAACCCAGGAGAAGTTCGCGCCGGTCACCGCTGTTTCGAGTCCGTGGGCATGGAAACCATCTTCCACCCTTGTGCGTTCCTGGATGGCAGTCAGGATCTGCGCCCGGATCGTTTCGCCGTGCCTCAGTGCCTCAACTGCCGCTGCCTGCGCAAGCGCGTTGACGCTGAACGGCTGACGCACCGCATCGACTGCTGCGCGGAAGGCGGGCGAGCCGATCGCGTATCCGACCCGGAGTCCCGCCAGAGAATGCGACTTGCTGAAAGTCCTGAGAATCACAAGGTTCTCGTGCTGGTCGAGCAGTTGAATCGATACTTCCGGGTCGTCTTCCACCTGGAACTCGATGTATGCCTCATCGAGGATTATCGTGACGTGGTCCGGCACCCGCTCGACGAATGACTTGATCTCACCGAACGGGATATAGGTACCGGTCGGGTTGTTCGGGTTGCAGACCAGCACCAGCCGGGTTGCGGCGGTTATCTCGGCCAGCATCGCTTCAAGGTCGTGGACTTCGCCGTCAGCCAGTGGCACCCGGATCTCCCGGGCACCAGACATCGCCGCGAGGATCGGATACATCGAGAAGGCCGGCCACGCATAAACGATCTCCGCTCCGGGTTCGAGCAGGGCATCAGCGGCGGCCAGCAGGATTTCGCAGGATCCATTCGCCGGGGCGATCCGGGCCGGGTCCACCCCGTGACGTTCACCAAGCCGCTTTCGCAGCAGGGTAGCTTCCGGGTCTGGGTAGCGGTTCATCGAATCGGCGGCCGCCGAGATCGCTTCGACGACCTCCGGCAGGGGCGCGTATGGGGATTCGTTGGACGCGAGCTGGGCCAGCGTCGAGCCGGCCACATCCTCGGCGGAATGGCCTTTGGGCACACCCGGCGTGTAGCCGGGGATCGTCGCCAGTTTCGAGTTGAACTGAACGGTCACTGCGCGGCGTTCAGGTCGGACCGCAGGTTGCGGGTCTCTCCGAGATATACATGCTGCGGTTTGAAGTCCACGGGCGCGTTCATGTGGAGAAGAACCCGGATCACCCTGGTCATCGAACCGGGAACCGGGATTTCCTGGGCGCACATCAGCGGGACTTCGTTCAACCCCATGTTTCGTGCGGCGACTGCCGGGAATTCGGCATCGAGATCGCCGGTGGTGGTGAAAATGGCACTGATCATGTGCTCCGGGTCGAGCTTGTTGCGACTGATCAATTCGCTCATCAGCGTTTCGGTGGCAGTGAGGATCGCGTCGGCCGAATTCTGGTCGGCCTGGACTGCTCCGCGCACCGCGACGACTTTTGTCTGCTCACTCATGCTCTGCATCTTTCCAGAGGCGCGCCACCTCTTGTTCGTCCAGCAGCCTTGACTTGCCGAGACCGAGTCGACCGAGCCGCAGGTGACCGATCGAAATCCGCTGGAGTTCCATCACTTCATTGCCGATCGCTTCACCCATACGCCGGATCTGGCGGTTCCGGCCTTCGCGGATGGTGATGTCAAAAGTGCGCTCGCCGTTGCGCTGGACATCGGCCGGGGCGGTCATGCCGTCGTCAAGCCTCACGCCTTTGGCCAGTCCGTTGAGTTCGGCATCCGAAACCTTGTGGCGCAGGCCCACCCGATAGGTCTTCTGCACCCCGTAACGGGGATGGGTCAGGACGTTGGCAAGCTCGCCATCGTTGCTCAGCAGGATGATCCCGGTGGAATCCGCATCGAGCCGTCCGACCGGGTAGAGCCTGGCGGAACTGTCGACCAGGTCGACCACCGCCATGCGTTTACCGGGCTCATCTGCCGTCGAAATCACGTCGAGCGGCTTGTTGACCACCCAGACTTCATGCCCTTCCGGCACGACGGCATGGCCGTCCACCCGGATGTCCTGCCCGACCTCGACGTTGGTCGCGGGATCGGTAACGATCGTGCCGCCCACCCGGACCCGGCCGGAATCGATGATGACTTCGGCCTTGCGTCGTGAAGCAACTCCGGAATGGGCGAGATATTTGGCGAGGCGCATACCTGCAACCTACGCCAGCGCGGTTGCTACTGGTCGGAGCGCTGCTCGCCAGCGGCCAGCAGGCGCTCGCGGATCTCGCGTTCGTCCTCCGGAGTCGGGTCGAACTTGGTCGGGTCCGGCAACGCGTCGAGGCCGTCGAGGCCGAACACTTTCTCGAAAAGGGCCGAGGTGCGATAGATCGTCGCGCCGAAACGGGAACGACCGGACTCTTCGATCAGTCCGCGTTCAGCCAGGCTGACTACCGCAGATTCCGACGAGACACCACGAATCCGGGCGATCTCGGGGCGGGCAACCGGCTGGAGATAAGCGACGATCGCCAGGGTTTCGGCCTGCGCCTGGGTGAGTGGCGGCGTGCGTGGCGTCGAAAGCAGACGCCTCGCTGCCTCTTCGGTTGCTGGATCGGTGGCCAGCACCAGCCCTTCGCCTACCCGGCGGAGCACCAGGCCACGCCGACCGGGTTCAAACTCCTTTTCGAGGGCGACCACCGCCGCCTGGACCTCTTCGAGATCCACCTGGCAGGCTTCGGCCAGTTCCATTTCCCCCACCGGGTGGTTGGAGAGGAAAAGCAGGGCTTCGATCGTCCGGGCAAGTTCCGCTGAATGTTCCAGGCTCATCGTTATCCCGCCTGGGCCAGCTGGCCGGATCCGGAGTTGATGCTGCGCACCGTGATCGGGCCGCAGGGTTCGGACTGTTCCCAGACCGCTTCGCCTTTGCTGTACAGGTCGAGCAGCGCGAAAATGGTGACTGCCTGGGTGAGTCGGTCTTCTTTCCCGAACTGCTCGTCGAAATCGAACCTGGACGAACGCGAAAGCGCCGAACGAAGGATCGAAAGGCGCCGCTGCAGCGAAACCGTGGTCCGCATGTGGGACAGGTCCGGCCGCGGTGGCGGTTCGAGCAGGTCACCCATCGCCGCCGCCAACTGGTCCGGCTCGTAGACCGCTTCGGCGGACTCAACCGCGACCCGGCGAAGTTCAAGCGGCAGCGGAGCCGAGCGGTACATGTATCCCCGCTGGCTTTCGAAGTGATCGGCGAGCACCCGGCCGGCGTCACGGTAACGACGGTATTCGAGCATCCGGGCCACCAGTTCTTCGACTGCTTCTTCCGGTTCCATTTCGGTGAATTCCTCTTCGGCACCGGGCAGCATCAGGCGGGACTTCAGTTCAAGCAGGGAAGCGACCAGCAGCAGGAACTCGGTGGCTACCTCGAGTTCCATCTCGCCTTCTTCCTCAAGCTTGGTCACGTAACTCGAGACGATTTCGCCGAGTTCGACTTCGAGCAAGCTGACTTCTTCGCGCAGCACGATGCTGAGCAGCAGGTCGAAGGGCCCGACGAAGACATCGAGGTCCAGGTCGAGGTCCAAATCAAGTCTGGAAGCCATTCCAACAGGGTAAACACGCGATCGGTCGACATTGACCGAAAAAACCGCTATTTGCGATTCCCTGAGTCAGGAAGCCAAATCAGGCAAATACCGCTATTTGCGGGGTGCGCCGACGCCCATGGCGTCGCGAACGTCCGCGAGGGTCGCTGAAGCGATCTCACGTGCCTGGCTGGCACCCCGTTCAAGGATGCGCTCGATCTCGGCTTCGTCTTCGCGAATCGCCGGGTATGCCTCACGCACCGGAGCCAGGAATTCGACCACGGCGTCAGCAACAGCCTTTTTGAAGTCTCCGTAGCCCGCTCCTTCGAACTCCTTCTCGATGTCGGCCTCGTCCTTGCCTGTGGCAACCGAGAGGATCCCGATCAGGTTGGTGACCCCGGCTTTGTCTTCGCCGCGCACGACGTCCCGGCCGGAATCGGTGACCGCGCTGCCGAACTTCTTGCGAATTGACTTTTCGTCGTCCAGGACGAGCACCCGGCCGGCGTCCCCGGCAACGGACGTTGACATCTTGCGTTCCGGGTTCTGAAGATCCATCACTCGGGCACCGATCTCCGGGATTCGGTGTTCGGGCACCACCAGGGTCTCGCCGAACCGTTCGTTGAATCGCCGGGCGATCTCCCGCATCAGTTCAACGTGCTGACGCTGATCGTCACCAACCGGGACTTCATGGGCCCCGTAAGCAAGCACGTCGGCAGCCATCAGAACCGGGTAGAAGAAAAGCCCGGCCGAGACGAGATCCCTCTGGTTCGCTGACTTTTCCTTGAACTGATGCATCCGGTTGAGGTCACCGTGCGCGGTGACGCTGCCGAGCAGCCATGCGAGCTCGGTCTGTTCCTGCACATCGGACTGGCGGTACAGCACGCACCGGTCCGGGTCCAGCCCGGCCGCGAGCAGAATCGCGGTGGTGTCATAGACGTTCTCGCGAAGGTTTTCGGGCTCGAACGCGACCGTGATTGCGTGAAGGTCAACGATGCAGAATATGGACGGGTCTCCCCTGTCCTGGGCTTCCACGTAGCGTCGAATCGCCCCGATGTAATTGCCGAGGTGTTTCTTGCCTGTCGGCTGTATTCCGGAAAATATTCTCATCGGTGAAGCAGCCTAGTGGTTCATCAAACGTGTCTGGATTTTGCTGAGGGACGGGTCGCCAGGGCCAAATCGCCCCGGCGCCCGGACCACCGCCGCTAAGAGAGGCTGCGGCCGATCACGACGCGCTGAATCTCGTTTGTTCCTTCATAGATCTGGGTCAGCTTCGCGTCACGCATCATGCGCTCGACCGGGTATTCCTTGACGTAGCCGTAACCGCCGAGTACCTGGACCGCTTCAACCGTGACTTCCATCGCGGTATCGGAAGCGAACAGTTTCGCCATCGCCGAGTACTTGCCGAGTTTCGGGTCATTGGTTTCAGACATCGAGGCAGCCCGGTAAAGCAGTTCGCGGGCAGCGGCTGTCTTGGTTTCCATGTCGGCCAGCTTGAACTGGATTCCCTGGAGGCTGTTGATCGGGTTGCCGAAAGCGATGCGCTCCTTGGCGTAATCCGCCGCGTAGTCGGTCGCGCCCTGGGCGATGCCGACGGCCTGGGCAGCGATGCCGAGGCGGGAACGGTCGAGCGTCGACATGGCAACGATGAATCCCTTGCCAACTTCGCCGATGACGTCCGCATCCGGCACGAAAACGTCTTCATAGACGGGCTGGCCGGTCGGTGATCCTTTCATGCCCATCTTGTGTTCGAGCGCATCGATGCGGAAGCCGGGCGCGTCGGCCATCACGGCGAATGCGGTGATCCCGCGCGAGTACTTCACATCGGGATCAGTCACGGCAAAAGTGACGTACATGTCGGCCACACCGGCGTTGGTGATCCAGTTCTTGGCACCGTTCAGCTGCCAGCCGCCATCGACCTTGGTTGCCCGGGTACGCATTGCCCCCGGGTCGGAGCCGGCGTCGGGTTCGGACAGGCAGAAAGCACCGATCCATTCGCCGGAAGCCATTTTCGGCAGGACCCGGTCCTTGAGCTCATCCGAAGCGTGGAGCTTCAGCGGCAGGGAAGAGAGATCCTGCGCGGCAACCATTAGTGATGAAGATGCGCAGCCCTTGGCGATCTCTTCGATCGCGGCCACCAGCATCAGGTCACCGGTCCCGGTCCCGCCGTACTGCTCCTCGAACGGCAGGCCGAACAAGTCATGGTCGGCGAACAGTTTGCGGATGTCCTGCGGGTATTCGGCCTTCTCGTCGATTTCCGCGGCGCGCGGCACGACTTTCTCCTGGACCATCCTGCGGATCACCTCGAGGAAGTCGAGCTGGTCCTGGTTCAGTCCGTACTGAGGGTTTCCATCAGACATCAATTACACGCGTCCTTATCGGTTCGATACTGAAATTTTCGTTCGTAAGCCTTCAGAAGGCTACTTTGGCTGACGAATTACGGGGCGTCTCGTGGCCCCGACTTCGTCGAGTCTTCTAACCGGCGTGGTGTAAGGCGCGTTCTGCGCGATGCCGGGGTCCAACTCCGCTTCCTCGAGGATCTTCTCGATTGCGTCAGCGAACTCGTCGAGATGTTCTTTCGCTTCGGTCTCGACCGGTTCGATCATCAGGGCTTCGTCAACCAGAAGCGGGAAGTAGACGGTCGGTGGGTGGAACCCGAAATCGAGCAGGCGTTTGGCCAGGTCGAGCGTCTTGATGCCCAGCTGTTTCTTCATTTCCGCACCGGAAAGGACAAACTCATGCATGCAGTGCCGGTCAAAGGCAACCGGCAGGTATTTGCCGGCCCGGCCTTCGGAAAGGCGCTTCTTGAGGTAGTTGGCGTTCAGCACCGCGAGCTGTGACGCTTCGGAAAGGCCGTCGGCACCGAGGCTGAGGATGTATGCGTAGGAACGCACGAAAACGCCGAAGTTGCCCTGGAATCCCCGCATGCGGCCAACTGACTTCGGCCGGTCGAAATCGAGGTCGAAGTATCGGTAGCCCTGCGGTTCGCCTCCCCCGTATTCGGCAGCGGTCCATTCGCCGTCTTCGAAGATGCGGTCCCGCAGCACCACCTGGGGTTTCGGGATGAACGGCTCAACCCGGTCGGAAACGGCAATCGGGCCTGCTCCCGGTCCGCCGCCACCATGCGGCTGTGAAAAGGACTTGTGGAGGTTGACGTGCACGATGTCGAAGCCCATGTCGCCGGGCCGGGCCTGACCCATTATCGCGTTCAGGTTGGCGCCGTCGTAATAGAGCAGGCCACCGATTTCGTGGACCAGCGCCGCCATCTCGGAGATGTTCTCGTCGAATACTCCGAGCGTGTTCGGGTTGGTCAGCATCAGGCAGGCGACGTCTTCATCGACTTTCGAGCGCAGGTCGTCCATGTCTACCCCGCCAGTTGCGTTGGTGGCAACCTTCACCACTTCGTAGCCGGCCATCGAAACCGAAGCGGGATTCGTGCCATGGGCGGTGTCCGGGGTGAGCACCTTGGTCGGGTTCCGGCCCTTGTCGGCATGGTAGGCGCGGGTGAGCAGCAGCCCGGCCAGTTCGCCCTGGGATCCAGCCGATGGCTGGAGGCTGACGGTTGGCAGGCCACAGATTTCGCTGAGCGATTCCTGCAGCAGGTACATCAGTTCCAGCGCTCCCTGCGCGTCAGCCGGATGGGTTGCCGGATGCAGCCGGGCGTGCCCGGGCAAAGCAGCAACCCGTTCGTTGAGGCGCGGGTTGTACTTCATGGTGCAGGAGCCAAGCGGGTAGAAGCCGGTGTCGAGATCGAAGTTCCGGCGGGAAATCCGGTTGTAGTGTCGGATGATGTCCGGTTCCGACACTTCGGGCAGGTCAGCCGGCGTTGCCCGCAGGAGGTTCGCCGGGATCAGGTCCGTTATCGGTGTTTCCGCAACCTCGGTCGGCGGCAACTGGGCGGCGCGGCGGCCGGGAACTGACTTCTCGAAGATCGTGACCGCACGGTCAGCCTGCTGGGGTGTTTCACGAAGGGCAGCAGCGTCGCTCATGAGACGGAACCCTGGGTAGCTTCGATCCGGTCGGTTTCAATGACCACGTTGCCTTCTTCGTCGTGGTCATGGATGTGCTCGCCCCATCCAGCCTGGCCGTGTTCGAGCATGTGGGCCAGCCACTCGATGTCTTCGAGTGAACGGTTCTCGGTGAGCGCCACCAGGAACGAATCTTCGTATTCCGGATAGTCACGCCCGAGCGGATAGACCGGGATGTACGGGGCGGTTGCGCCCGGCTCCGGGGTCATGTGAAGCAGTTCCTCGACCGGTCGTTCGGAACGCACCGCGAACTCCCGCATTACCGGTGCTTCATGAAGCAGTTCAAAACCGTCGAGCGAGCCGATCAGGTTCCGCGCGTGGCTGGTGCGCCTGACGAGCAGTTCGCCAAGTTCAACGAAACCCTGTTTGCCGAGCCACGCCAGATGGACCATGGCCCCGAGTGCGTTCAAAGCCTGGGCGGTACAGATGTTGCTGGTCGCCTTTTCGCGGCGGATGTGCTGCTCGCGGGTCTGGAGGGTGAGCACGAATCCACGGCGGCCATCGACGTCGGTGGTCTCGCCGGCGATACGTCCCGGCATCCGGCGGATGTGTTCCTGCTTGGCGCAGAAGAAACCGAATGAAGGCCCGCCAAAGTCAAGGCGGTTGCCAAGCGGCTGTCCTTCCCCGTAGGCGATATCGGCACCGCACTCGCCCGGGGGCTTGAGGATGCTGAGGGTCATCGGGTCGACCTGAACCACCAGCAGCGCCCCTTTGGATGTCGCGTATTCACCGAGCGCGGCGATGTCTTCAACTGATCCGAGGAAGTTGGGGTTCTGCAGGAAAACCGCAGCGGTGTTGTCATCGATCGCGGCTTCGAGAGCTCTGGCTTCGGTCAGGCCGTCGACCAAGGGAACTTCGGTCAGTTCGGCGCCGAAACCGACGGCGTGGGTCGCGAGCGTCTCGCGACTGTGGGGATGGAGGCCGCGGGAGGCAACCAGGCCGGTGCGGCCGGTTGCGTTCAGCGCCAGGTAGGCGGCCGAGGCGGCGGCTGACGGGCCTTCGTAAAGGCCGGCGTTGGATACGGGAAGTCCGGTGAGTTCCGACATCGCGGTCTGGAACTCAAACATCACCTGCAGGCCGCCCTGTGACACTTCGGGCTGGTACGGCGTGTACGGGGTCAGGAACTCGGAACGGCTGGTGATCGCATCAACGATCGCCGGTACGTAGTGGTCGTACATGCCCGCCCCGAGGAATGATGGAACTTCTTCGGTGTTGATGTTCCATGACGACAGCCCCTGCAGCCGTTTGTAGACCTCGCCTTCGCTGAGTCCGTCTTCGAGGTCGAGTGGCCGGCCGAGTTTGACTTCGTCCGGTATCTGGCTGAACAGCTCTTCGATCGAATCGACGCCGATTGCGGCCAGCATTGCCGCCTGATCGTCGGGAGTTGCGGGTGTGTATCCGGCCAAGCTTTACTCCAGCGAGGCCGAGTACGTGGCTGAATCCATCAGCTCGTCCGCCTCGGCCGGATCACTGATGCGGATCTTGATCAGCCAGCCGGTCGCGTACGGATCGGCGTTCACCGCTTCGGGCGCGTCGGCCAGGCTGTCGTTCACGGCGATCACTTCGCCGGACAGGGGCGCGATCACGTCGGAGACGGCCTTGACCGATTCGACTTCGGCGTATGGCTCGTCCTTTTTCACTTCGGCACCGATCTCGGGGCCTTCGTAGAAAACGACTTCACCGAGCGAGTCCTGGGCGTACCAGGTGACTCCCATGGTGGCTTCATTTCCTTCGATCCGGGCCCAGTCGTGCTCGGCGTGGTACTTCAGGTCTTCGGGATAGCTCGGCTCGGACAAGTTATTTCTCCTTGGAATAAAGGGGTTTGGAGCTTACGCGGGCCGGACGACGCTTTCCGCGCACATCGATCTCGATTGCGGTTCCGGGCTCGGCGAGGTCACTGTTGAGGTATGCCATGCCAATCCCGACGTCAAGGGAAGGTGAGAAGGTGCCGCTGCAGACCTCGCCGACAACTTCTTCGCCGATCATCACCGGGTTGCCCTGGCGGGGGATTCCCGGTCCTTCGATCACGAACGGGGCGAGCTTTTCGTCGGTGCCGTTCGCCCGCAATACGGCGACTTTGTCCGAACCGATGAAGCCTGTGGCTTCTTTGCACGCCCAGCCGAGGCCAGCGGAAATCGGGTCGGTGTCGGTCGAGAGGTCGTTGCCGTGAAGGTGGAAACAGACTTCAAGCCGCAAGGTGTCGCGGGCGCCAAGTCCGGCTGGCACGATCCCGGCATCGACCAGTTCCATCCAGATCGCCGGGGCGATCTCGGGTTCGATCAGGAGTTCCACCCCGTCTTCACCGGTGTAACCGGTGCCGCAGACCAGGGCCGGACGGCGGCCGATCTGCTGCGCGATCACTCCCATGCGTTCGGGCAGCTTGATGTGAAGTGTTTTCGAAACGATCTGCCGGGCGTGGGGACCCTGAACCGCCAGCATCGCGTAGTTGTAGCTGGCGTCCCGTACGTAGACGTCGAAGTCACGGGCGACTTTTCCGAACTGTGCGAGGTCGGTTTCGTGGTTGCCTGCGTTGGTGATTACCAGGTACCGGTCGCTGCCGAGCCGGTAAACGAAAAGGTCATCGATCACACCGGCGTCTTCGTTCAGGAGGCAGGAATACTGGGCGCGCCCAATCTCGATCTTTGAGACGTCGTTGGTGACGAGGCGCTGGAGAAACGCAAGTGCACCGGGTCCTTCAACTTCGATTTCCCCCATGTGGGAGGTATCGAAAATGCCAGCGTGGGTTCGTACCGCAATGTGTTCGTCCTTGATGCCATCGTAAGAAACCGGCATTTCCCAGCCGGAGAACGGAACCATTTTGGCGCCTGCTTCAACGTGGGTCTCGTAGAGGCTGGTTCGACGGTCGGTGAGGGAGGGTGTCACCCGGTGAGCTTAAGGCAAGCCGCCCGCCGGCGATACCCAGCCCGGACGTAAACCGGCGATTCTGGCTCCAAACCTGAGAAACCGACTACCGGGTTGTTCCACAATCAAACACCATCCGACGGCAAAAGCAACCGGAAGCGGATTCAACCCCCACCGCCACCACTCCCGGGTCGACTTCACCGCGAGAGTCGCGGCAAAACCGACCCGGACCCGACGCACCCCGCCTCCCCACTGCTTCCGGGTCGACTTTGCCGGTGTATCTACGGTGAAGTCGACCCGGAACCGCTGGTGCTCGGAGGCAGGCCGTGGATGGATGACGAAACCCATTCCCGGTACCGCTTACTGATCGGCCCTGCAAAAGCAAAGGCCGCCTGGTTGGGCGGCCTTTGCGGAGATTCTGGTTACGCCCGGAGGCGCAGATTTCTCAGTCCCTGAGAAATGGCGGGACTTCGATGTCGCTGTCGCCGACCCTGAGGTTGCTGATGTCGGTGTCATCGGCCGAGACGCGCTTGCGGCTCTCGTAGCGACGCCGGACCCTCTGGGGCGAACGAGCGAGAAGCTCGAAGCCTTCGAAGCCGGTGGCGATAACGGTGACCCGCACTTCATCCACCATCGACTGGTCAACGACCGAGCCGAAGATGATGTTGGCGTTGGGATCTGCCTCTTCCTGAATCAGCTGGGCAGCTTCATTGACTTCGAACAGACCGAGTTCTTCCGGACCGGTGATGTTCAGCAGCATTCCGGTGGCACCCTTGATCGATTCTTCGATCAGGGGTGAAGTGATCGCTGCCTTGGCAGCATCGATGGCCCGGTTCTCGCCCTGGCCGGATCCGACACCCATGAGGGCCGAACCAGCGTCGCGCATGATCGTGCGCACGTCGGCGAAGTCGAGGTTGATCAGGCCGGGGATGGTGATCAGGTCGGTGATGCCCTGAACGCCCTGGCGCAGGATGTCGTCGGCCATCTTGAACGCATCGAGCACGCTGGTCCGGCGTTCGACCGCCTGGAGCAGCTTCTCGTTGGGAACGATGATCAGCGTGTCGACGTGGTTGCGCAGCTTCTCGATGCCTTCCATCGCATTCTGCATGCGCTTCTTGCCTTCAAACTCGAAGGGCTTGGTGACCGCTCCGACCGTCAAGGCACCGATTTCCTCCTTGGCGATCTCGGCGATGACCGGGGCGGAACCAGTTCCGGTTCCCCCGCCTTCGCCGGCCGTCACGAACACCATGTCGGCACCCTTGAGTGCCTCCTTGATCTCGTCACGGGTTTCGGCTGCAGCGCCTGCCCCGACTTCGGGCTTGCCGCCGGCACCGAGGCCGCGGGTGAGTTCCTGTCCGATTGAAATTTTGATGTCGGCGTCGCAAGCCTGTAGGGCCTGGGCGTCAGTGTTGACCGCGATGAATTCGACGCCTCGTACTCCGGCATCGACCATGCGACTGACTGCGTTGGTACCGCCGCCGCCGCATCCGACGACTTTGATTACCGCTAGATAGGTGGTTTCCATCTCCCGATCCGAATCCTGTTGCTTGAGTTGAGCCTTGTTATGAAAGGTGAGCCGAAGGGCGACTCTGAGTTGTGAGTTGATGCTTCCGACATGCGAACCTGCAGCCGCACTTCAGGGTTGCCGAAGCCGCCCGGTTCTCGGAAATTGCGCTCAACGTATGGCATATCATCGCATGTGTCAACGCGTCGCACGAGGTCGTGCAGAGCAAAGACTCGACCCTCACTTTAGGGTTTTAATACCCTATAGCTGTGATCGAGGGTTAAGGATAGTCGACCGGATGTGACCTGTCCTCCCCGCCTGAATCGTCCACCGGGAGCCAGTTAAGTCGGATCTTTGATCAGCCTTCCGGGACCGGCTCAACTACCTCTTCCGGGACCACTTCTTCGTCAGAAACCGCGTCATCCAGGCTGCGAACTGCCGGACGGCGCGGCACCGACAGATCTACATAACTCGTGGCTGGCACTTCCGGGTCGGAGATCACCGAAGCCGCCGCCTTCCATTTCTGATCGGAATTGGAGGCATCGCCGAACAGCAGGACCATGCCGTTCGACATGGTCACCTCGACTCCGTCCTCCCCGAAGTCGCTCGTTTCAGTGAAAGACCTCAGCTCGCTCGGAACCGCACCAAGGACAAGCGCCTGGGTCAGGGTCCGGCCTTCAACCATGCTGCCAGCAGGCGGATCCCCTGCCTCGATCCGTGGCAGCGTTTCGGTTCCGGCGCCAGCGGTACCGAGGACAGTTCCGTCGGTGGCGATCAGGAGCTCATCAGATCCCGTGTCGAAAACCGAACCGTCGCTTCGCAAAGCGACCGTCACCGTGGCACTGCTCGGAAAGCTGCCGTCGATCTCCGCTGACTGAACGCGGGGAAACCTGGACAGTTCTTCGTCCAGGACATCCGGTTTGAGGTGCAAAGTCGTCATTTCGCTCGCCGCGAGGTCGATCGCATCGGTGATCTGCCCACCTTCTTCGGTGTGAGATGAAACCCCTTCGATGGTCAGATTCCTGATCTCGACGAGAGGCGAGTCCCTCAACCAGTACTGGTAGCCCGCGAACACTGCGACTCCAGCGACCATCAGGAAAGCAACCAGAATCACTATCCGACGCCGGCGTTGTTCACGGCGCTTGGCCAGGGCGGCCGTACGCTGGACCGAGTTGAGGGCTTTAGCCAACCGGACCGTCCCAGTCTTCCGGCCAGTCGATATCGCCCAGGACCTGGACTTCCGGTTCGAGTTCGATTCCGAATTCCTGCCGGATCCGGCGTTTGGCCGCGGCCATCACCGCGATCACGTCAGCGGTTGTTGCTTCACCCATGTTCTCGACGAAGTTCGCGTGCTTTTCCGCCAGACGTGCCCCACCGACAGCCAGGCCCCGGCAACCGGCAGCGTCCAGCAACTGGCCTGAGCTGCGCCCCTCGGCCCGGGAATCGTCCGGGTTCTTGAAGGTAGAACCGAAGGTCTTGATTCCCGACGGCTGGGCGTCTTTCCTCCAGGCACGCATTTCCGCGAGCCTTGCCTTGATCTGGTCCGGTTCATTCTCGCTCAGGGCGAAAGCCACCCTCGACACCACCTGGCCGGGGACCAGATTCGATTCGCGGTACGAAAACCCGAGCGCTTCCGGTCCGACCTGCTCAACCCCGCCACTGCTGCAGATCCGAACCCAGTCGATGACGTCGGCGAGCCGGCCACCGTAAGCGTTTGCGTTCATGCGCACGGCACCACCCGCAGTGCCCGGAATGTTGATGCCGAACTCGAGGCCGGCAAGCCCCCAACCGGCTGTTTTCGCGGCCGCTGAAGGCAGGCGGGCACCGCCGCCACAGACAAGATCCAGGCCCTGGCGTTCAACCGAAGTCAGGTCTCCCGCCAGCTTTATCGCCAGCCCACGAAAGCCGTCGTCAGAGACAAGCAGGTTGGATCCGGAACCAACCATGCCGATCTCGATTCCTTCGGCTTCCGCCCACGAAAGCAGCGAAATCAGCTCGTCTTCAGTTTCGGGACGCCCGAAGAAGTCAGCATTGCCACCAGTCCGTACCGTGGTCAGGCGCCAAAGCGGATGGTCGCTGACCACTCCTTCTGGTGCTTGAGAGCTCAACTGGCTGCGCCCCCGTCCAGAACCAGACGATCCGAAAGTTTCGTGATGTCCCCGGCACCAATCGTGACGAGAATCCGCCCCTGTCCGAGCCGGGAGGTCGCTGCGGCCTGCGCTTTGTCGAGATCCGGGGCCCAGATCACATCACCACCGCCGGACCGGTCAGCTGTTGCCCGGAGCACATCGAGTCCACTGACCCCTTCGAACGGCCCGACTGGCGCTTCCCTTGCCGGATAAACGTCAAGCACTATCACTTCGTCGGCGACCGCAAGGGCGGCACCGAAAGCCTGACTGAAAACCTTGGTCCGGGAGTAGAGATGCGGCTGGAACACAGCGATCAGACGCTCCGGATCGAGCTCCCTTAGCGCTGTCAGGGAAGCTTTGACTTCAGTCGGATGGTGTGCGTAATCGTCATATATACGAGTTCCGGCTGATTCCCCCTTGAATTCCAGCCGGCGTTTGACCCCGGGGAAATCAGCGAGGGCCCTCGCCCCGTCTCCGGAATCGAAACCGGCCAGTTCCAGCGCGGCCAATGCGGCACGTGCGTCAAGCAGGTTGTGCTCTCCGGGAACCACAAGCTCAACCGTTTCCGGTCCGGGCTGGTTCAGGTCGAATCGAACCAGGTTTTTTTCGGGAAGTACCTCAGGCAGTTCGGATTCGTCGACCGGGAGGGCGATTCCGCTCGCCTTGCCGGTGAATTCGGCAAAAGCGGCCCGGAGTTCGGCCAGCCCGTTCCAGCGCGAGTGATGGTCCATTTCTATGTTCGTAACCACCGCGACCTCGGGATCCAGCACGAGGAAACTGCCATCGCTTTCGTCTGCTTCCACCACCGCCCATTCGCCGTCACCCCAACCGCTGTTGGCCGGTCCGCCGTCATCACCGACCGAAGGCAGTTCTCCACCGACGAAAAAGGCCGGATCGAGACCCATCTTCTTCATCGCCCAGATCAACATTCCGGTTGTGGTGGTTTTGCCGTGCGTGCCAGCTACGGCAATCGTGCGTTTGCTGGCACAAAGTTCAGCCAGAAGGTCGGAGCGATGAAGTACCCGCTGGCCACGGACCCGGGCCAGGGCGAGTTCGGGATTGTCCTCACTGATCGCGGTCGATACGACCACCTCGGCAAAATCCGGAAGGTTGCTTTCGTCGTGACCGACGATCGCGTTCACGCCGGCTTCCCGGACTCGTTCGAAATAGCTTGATTCGGAACGATCGCTGCCGCTGACATCCGCGCCCAGGCGGTGACAGACGAGGGCAAGGCCGCTCATGCCGGCCCCACCGACCCCGATGAAGTGGATGGTCCGGCCATCCCAGTGGCCGCTCATGATTCGCCTTTCGCCACAGCCATCACCTGGTCGGCGATATCGGTCGCGGCTTCCGGCCGGGCCAGCGCAGCCGAATTTGCCGACATCCGGGCCAAACCGTCGGAATCGGCAAGCAGCCGGGGAACCAGGCTGGCGAGCAGCTCGGCCGAAAGGTCGGCGTCACTGACCACCTTGGCGGCCTCGGCGTCGAACATCCAGCTGGCGTTGGCGGTCTGGTGGTCACCGGTTGCGTAAGGGTAAGGAACGAGAATCGCGGGACGTCCTACCGCGGTCAGTTCGAAGATCGAGCCACCGGACCGCCCCACAACCAGATCGCAGGCGGCAAGCGAGTCACCCATGTCGGGTTCATATTCGAGCAGGGTGTAGCCCTCCTGGTGAACGGCTTCACCGAGTTTTGATTTCAGTTCCACGTAATCCCGTTTGCCTGAAACATGAATCACTTCGAACTTCCGTCCGTTGCGTCCGGCAAAAGCTTCCAGGGCGGCGAAATTGATCGTTCTGGCTCCGAGGCTGCCACCCATCACGAGCACCGCCTGGGCTTCCGGCGAAATGCCGAACCGTTCCCGGGCGCTTGTCCGGTCGGCCGAAAGCACCTGGCGGTTCACCGGGCGGCCAGTGACCATTACGTGCTCACCGGAGAGCCCATCGATCGGGAAAGCGAGACAGACCCGGTCGGCCCGTTTGGCCAGCAGCCGGTTTGCGAGACCCAGATGACGGTCAGCTTCGGTCAGGACCAGGGGAATGCTTTTGCTGCGGGCTGCGAGCCCGGCCGGTCCAGCGACAAAGCCACCTCCACCCATCACGACATCCGCCCCCCGGCGAACCAGTGCTTTGCGGGCTTTCGGCATCGCGGCAGCGGCCTGGGTTGCCGCGCGAGCGGCTTTCAGGGGGTTCTTCCGGTCGATCCCGGAAAGGTCAAGCAGGTCAATCTCGTAACCGGCTTCGGGTACGAGTTCTGCTTCGACCCGGCCACGGGCACCGAGGAATGTGACCGTTGCCCCTCTATCTCGAAGCTCGTCGGCTACGGCTACGGCTGGCACTACGTGTCCCGCCGTTCCGCCCGCCGCTATGACTACTTTGGGCACTTCTGCTCGGCCTTCCATTTGCTGATCTTTCGGGTCTGTGACGCTTGGTTTCAACGAGCCTCAGTTTGGCAGCCTGGCCCTGCCTGCGGTTCGGCACCGAACCGCGGGCTGCGGCCAGCCTGCCGCCCCTGGCGACGTTGAGGATCAGCCCGATCGCCGCGAGAGTCACGATCAGGCTGTTGTTGCCGTAGGAAACGAGCGGAAGCGGGATTCCGGTCAGCGGTGCCATGCCCATTACGGCGTAAAGGTTGAGGCTCGCCTGGACGAGGATCAGCCCGGTGAGACCGCAGGCGAGGATGCGTCCGTAGTCGTCCTTGGCCGCCCGGGCGATCCGGAACCCGGCGTAGCCGAAGAGCCCGAATACGGCGACCAGCGCCGTGAAACCGATCAGCCCGAACTCCTCGCCGATCACTGCCGAAATCATGTCGGTGTGCGCTTCTGGAAGGTAGAAGGCTTTCTGGACGCCATTTCCGATTCCGACGCCGTCGAATCCGCCGGATCCGATGGCGATCTTCGCCTGGATGATCTGGAAACCGGATCCGGTCACGTCGGAGTCGGGATTCAGGAAGGTGAGCAGACGATCGCGCCGGTACGGCGCCGCAAGAGCCATGATCAGGGCCAGTCCGGCCATGGTGCCGCCGAGCAGGCCGAGGTCCCGGGGACGGGCGCCGGCCGCGAACAGGGTGATTGCCACGGCGAACAGCGCGACCATGGTTGTGCCCATGTCGGGCTGCAGCATTACCAGGGCGCAGGCGCCACCGGTCAGGAAAAGGTAGGGGCCCATCTCCCGGACCGAGGTCAGCCGTTCGGGACGGTTCGCGAAAAAGTAGGCGCCATAAAGGACTAGGGCCAGTTTGAGGAACTCGGCTGGCTGGATCTGGATGGGGCCGGCGATGAACCAGCCTTTGGTGCCATTGACTGCCGTTCCGACTACCAGCACTGCCAACAGGCCAATGACCGTGGCGCCGACGAAAAGCGGGGTTTTGTCGCGGATCAGATTCAGGTTGCGTCGGGCGATGAAATGCATCAGGGCCAGGCCGATCAATGCGACAACCACTGTCTTCTTGAGGTAGAAAGCGCTGTCGGACAGTCCGCCATCCGAGAGGATCCGGGTGGTGGAACTGGCCGAGAAAACCATTACCGCGCCAAAGGCCAGCAGGATCAGGGTCGCGGTCAGCAGCAGGTTGTATTCAAGTGAGGTCGGGGTTTTCTCTTTCCCGGATGCCTTGCGTGGTGCCCGTTTCTTTGGCAGTACGCTCTTCTTTGCGGTTCTACTGGCCATCAAGTGCCCCGACCAGGTCGCGGAAACGGTCACCGCGGTCTTCGTAATCCCGGAATTCACCGAAGCTGGCGCAGGCTGGCGATAGCAGCACTGTCTCCCCCAGTTCCGCGTTGGCCGCGGCCAGGGCGACCGCGGTTGGCAGGTCGCCACAGAGTTCGATCCTGATTCCGTCGGCAACGGCCGGTGACAGTGCCGATTCGATCGCGTCAGCAGCGTCGCCGATCAGGTAGAGCGCCCGGCAATGCTCGATCACCGGTGCCAGCAGCGGCTCGAACTTTTCGCGTTTCAGGCTGCCCCCGAGAATCAGGTGAACGCCATGTTCGAACGACGCGAGCGCGGTGCGGGTCGCTTCGACGTTGGTCGCTTTGGAATCGTTGATGTAACCGACTCCGCTGACCTCGTTGATCGACTCGAGCCGATGGGCCACGCCGCCGAAGCTGCGCAAACCGGACGCTACGGTTTCCATTGAGAGCCCGAGGCTGAGCGCACCGGCTGCGGCTGCCATCGCGTTGGCGACGTTGTGTTTTCCGAAAACCTGAAGTTCGGCGGTATCGACCAGGTCGATGCCATCAACCTGGATTGTCCCGTCGAGCAGCGAGATCTCGAATCCGTTCTCGCCTTCAGCCGGGTGGAAACGGATCAGGCTGGCCTCCCCGGGCGGATCGAGCCGGGAAAGCTCGGGGTCTTCGCCGTTCAGAACAGCGATATCGCCCTTCACCTGATTCCGGAAGATCGCCAGTTTCGCTTCCCGATAGCTGTCGAAGTCGCCGTGACGGTCGAGATGGTCGGGAGCCAGGTTGAGGAATACCGCGACCTCGGGCGAGAAGTCGCGGGTGTCCTCCAGCTGGAAGCTGGAGCATTCACAAACCACGGTTGTGCCTCCGGCGACCTCGGCCGTGGAGAGTGAAGAGAGCGGGTTACCGACGTTCCCGGCCGCGGCGACCGGATGCCCGGCGGCCCGGAAGATATGGGCGGCCATTTCCGTGGTGGTGGTCTTGCCGTTGGTCCCGGTGATCGCCAGGTAAGGGGCCTGGAACAGCAGCCAGCCCAGCTCAAGTTCACCGATCACGACTACTCCGCGGGAACGGGCCGCCTCGACCACAGGAGCCTCATTCGGGACCCCGGGGCTTTTGACGATGGTGCCTACTCCGTCGAGCAGGTTCAGCCCGTCGCAATCCAGGCTGTAGTCGATACCGGCCCCGTCGAGATCTCCGAGATCTCCGGGCCTCCCGGAATCCACGCCGGAAACGGCTTCTCCATTGGCTTTGAGAGCAACAGCTGCGGCAACTCCGGATCGCGCGAGACCGACGACCAGAAACGGTCCCGGGGGAAGTGGTGGGCGCACCTTGGATGAGTGGACGACTTCCACCCGACTTCCTTCTCCGCCGGAACCCCAGACCCTGCTTTAAAAGCGGCTTTTTATCCGCCGATGCTCTGCTGGTAAATCGAGAAACCGATGCCGCTGCAGACCGCGGCGATGATCCAGAAACGCAACATGATTTTGGTTTCCGACCAGGCCATCATTTCGAAGTGGTGGTGGAGCGGGGCCATCAGCAGAACGCGCTTGCCGAAAGATTTGAAGCTGAAAACCTGAATCAGCACCGAAAGCGCTTCGATAACGAAGATTCCACCGATTATTATCAGCAGGATTTCGGTCTGGGTCATTACCGCCAGCGCACCTATGGCTCCGCCCAGGCCAAGGGACCCGGTGTCACCCATGAAGATCGATGCCGGGAAGGCGTTGAACCAGAGGAAACCGACGCAGGCGCCGACCAGGCAGACGGCCAGCAATGCCAGGTCCTGCTGCCCGACCGTGATGAAGCAGATCGCGGTGTAAGTCATCAGGACAATCGCGCTCGAGCCCGCCGCGAGACCGTCGAGCCCGTCGGTCAGGTTGACTCCGTTGGTGGCCCCGGCTATCACCAGGAACACCAGCACGAAATAGGCCGCCGGCCCGATATCGAGGCTGATGTCGGATATCCGGAACAGGATCACCGGTTCGAGTCCCACGCTGTGACGGGCCACCCACCACAGCCCCAGGGCCAGGATCAGCTGACCAAGCAGTTTGTAGCGGGCTGAGAGTCCAAGCGACCGGCGTTTGACGATCTTGATGTAGTCGTCGGCGAAGCCAAGGCCGGCACAGCCGAGCGCGACCCCGAAAACAGTCATCGCGGCGACGCTGTGATCGGAAAGCACGAGGAAAGGCACGATGATTGCGGCAAAGATGATCAGCCCGCCCATCGTTGGCGTTCCGGCCTTTACCTGATGCCCGGCGGGTCCTTCTTCACGGATGTTCTGGCCGAATTCCCTGCCGCGCAGGAAACCGATGAATCGCGGTGAGTGAAACAGGCATATGAGCATTGAGGCGAGGGCTCCAATGACGATTTCTCCCATCAGGCAACCGTACCTTGATCCGACAACGGAGAAACAAGCCGTTCGGCGACGACTTCAAGTCCAACCGAGCGCGATCCTTTGACCAGCACCGCGTCACCCGGTTCGAGCAGTTCGCTGAGAAGCTTTGATGCCGCTTCCGGTGTGTCGACCTGATGGTCAGGAGAGTAGGCGGCAGTCAGGTCGCCTACGCCGATCAGCAGGTCGATTCCGGCATTGCGACTGAATTCACCGATTTCCTGGTGAAAGTTCTCCTGGTCGGGACCCAGTTCACCCATGAGTCCGAGCACCGCGATCTTTCGCGGACGGTCGATCTCGGACAGGTACTGGATCGCTGCTTTCATCGAAAGCGGATTCGCGTTGTAGCAGTCATTGATTACCAGCACATCAGGATCTATCGTCAGGTGCTCGCCCCGCAGCTTCGAGAACGAAATCTGCCCGGTCCTGACCGAGAGTTCGTTCAGGGCGGCCCCGGACGCGAGCCCAGCCGCGATCGCCGCGAGAGCGTTGGTGATGTTGTGGGTTTCAGCGAAGGGAAAGTCGAAGGTTTCGGTGCCGCCACGGGTTTTCACAGTGACCCGTGACCCGCCGTCCATCGGCTCTGTTTCTACAGCCTCAACGTCGCTCCCGGGGCCGAATCTGACGATTCCAGGCTGGTTGTCCAGGTGCGGTTCCAGGTGACCGGCTTCGACCGGTACGACCAGGGTTCCGCCCGGCACGAGGGATTCGATCAGTTCGGCTTTGGCAGCTGCGACCGCTTCGATCGAACCCAGCAACTCAACGTGGACCGGTCCGACATTGGTGATCACTCCGATGTCAGGTTCGGCGATCTCGGCGAGTTCCCTGATCTGACCAGCGCCGCGCATTGCCATTTCGAGAACGAGGGTTTCCGTGCCAGATGGCGCATCAAGGATTGTCAGCGGCAGGCCGATTTCGGTGTTGAAGTTCTCCTGGGATGCATGGACCCGGCCCGGCAACAGTGATCTGGTGATGTCCTTGACCGAGGTTTTGCCGACCGATCCGGTGATGCCGATCACCGATGCCGCCAGTTCGCGCCGCCAGGCCCGGGCGAGCCGCTGAAGCGCGGGCAGGGGTTCTTCGGTGACGAAAACCCAGCCGTCGGCCTGGTTGAGTTCGTCGATCCAACCGGGCCCGACCACCACACCCCACGCCCCGTCTTCAAATGCCTGTGTGGCAAAACGTCCACCATCGTCGTTTTCCCCGATCAGGCCGAAAAACAGTTCTCCGCCTTCGATGGTTCGCGAGTCGATCGCGGCACGGGTCGGGAATCCGCCGTGGCCCCGGACCAGGATTTCCGCTCCCATGGCCGCCGCCATGCGCTCTGCCTGAATTTCGATCATCAGGTCATCCCGGCGCGTTCGCGCAGGTGCCGTCCGGCGACTTCGCGATCGTCAAACGGGATCTTGCGACCATTCTCGAATTCCTGTCCCTGTTCATGACCTTTGCCCGCGATCACGATCGTGTCGCCGGCGGTGGCGATGTTGATCGCAAGTTTGATCGCTGCATCCCGGTCCGGTTCGACCTCGACTGATTCGCGGTCTTCAATGCCTTCGAGAACGTCTTCGATGATCAGCAGCGGATCTTCGGAACGCGGATTGTCCGAGGTCACGATCGTGACGTCAGCAAGTTCAGCTGCCGCGCGGCCCATCAAGGGGCGCTTGGCCCGGTCCCGGTCGCCGCCTGCTCCGACTATTGCGATCAGACGGCCGTCACCGAGGTCACGCGCGGCCCGCAGAGCGTTCTCCACTGAGTCCGGCGTATGTGCGTAATCGACCAGGACCGCAAAGTCCTGGCCTTCGTCGATCGGCTCGAACCGCCCCGGAACCCGTCCCGCCGCGGCGAGGCCGGCGACCGCGTCCTCCGGGCTGACGCCCAGCGCGATGCCCGCCGCGAGGGCAGCGAGGGCGTTGGCGACGTTGAACCTGCCCGGCAGGGCAGTTCTCACGATCAGGTCACCGTGTTCGGTTTCGACCAGGAAGTTCGCCGCAGAAGCGTCGAACTGGACTTCGGAAGCGGTGTAGTCGGCAGCGTTGCCTTCCGCCGAGTAGGTGATCACGTCGAATTCGGTAGCGAGGCGCTGTCCGTAAGGGTCGTCGATGTTGACTACCGACGCCCCTGGTCCGGTCGCGAAAAGCAGCCTTTTGGCCGCAAAATAATCCTCCATGTCCTCGTGGAAGTCGAGGTGATCCTGGGTCAGGTTGGTGAAAACGGCTACGTCGAAGTCGATCGCGTCGGCCCGGTGCATCACCATCGCGTGCGAAGAGACTTCCATTACGCAGGCTTCGTCCCCCGCCATCTCCATTCGCCGGAATGTGGCCTGAAGATCGATTGCTTCAGGGGTGGTCCGCTCGACGTCCTCCTCTTCACCGCCAACCAGTTGCTTGACGGTCCCCATCAGCCCGGAGTGCACACCGGCTGATTCCAGGATTTCGTGGAGCAGGAACGCGGTCGTCGTTTTGCCGTTGGTTCCGGTCACCCCGGCAAGTTTGAGGTCCGTGGTCGGAAAGTCATTGAATGCTGCCGCGGCGGGAGCCATCGCGGCCCGCGAGTCGGCGACCACTATTTCCGGCACACCGAGTCCCAACGGCCGTTCGCAGACCAGAGCCGCAGCCCCGGCCTCGACTGCTGACGCGGCGTAGTCGTGGCCGTCGGAGGCAAGGCCTTTGACACAGAAAAAGAGTGCGCCTGGCTGCACTTTCCGGTTGTCGAAAGCGAGGGAACTGATTTCGGTGCCGGAATCACCATCAAGCTGGCCTGTGGTGAGTGCCCGGAGGATTTGGTCCAACCGCATGACCATGATTGTAGGTATCTACTCGGTGGGAACGCCGAGGTATGGAAGCACGAACGATGCCAGTTCACCGAATGCGGGGGCGGCGATCTCGCCACCGGTATGGGCACCCTGCGGTTCGTTCACCATCACTGACACCGCGATCCGCGGATTGTCGGCCGGGGCGATGCCCATGAAGGAAGCCACATAGCGGGTGTCGGAGTAACCACCGTCGATTGCGACCTGGGCGGTACCGGTCTTTCCCGCGAGGGTGTAACCGGGCACATCAACCTCGGAGGCGGTGCCTCCGGGCGCGAGTACACCTTTCAGCATGTCGGTGACTTCGTTGGCGACTTCGGGTGAAACTACCCGGCGCCCCGGATCGTCCGGCGTTTCCACCCCTCCGATCGATTTGATCAGTTTTGGCTGTCTGAGAACGCCGTCGTTGGCGAGGGCACTGTAGGCGGCAGCCATCTGAATCGGTGTGACCGCGAGACCCTGGCCGATCGGCAGGTTGGCCATCGTCACCCCGGAATAATCTTCGTACGCGGGAACTATTCCCTGTTCCTCACCGGGATATTCAATGCCGGTCGGGCTGCCGAATCCGAACCTGTCAATCCAGTTACTGAATTTCTGGCCGCCCATTTCGAGACCGATCGTGACCGCGCCTACGTTTGAGGACTGGGCCAGGATGTTGCCGACGTCCAGGGTCACCGTGCCGCGGGGATGGCCCTCTTCGATCAGACGGTCGTAAACCTGGATCGAGGGTGCCAGGGTGAAGGTGCTTTCCGGGGTCACTGTTTTCGACTGCAGGGCGGCGGCGATGGTGAACGCCTTGAAGGTCGAGCCCGGCTCATAGTTGTATGAGGTGCCGATATTGAGCAGCGATTCGGCATCTGCATCACCGAGGTTGTCGAGGTCCACTGGCGGCCAGTTGGCCATCGCCAGCACCTGGGATGTCTTGGTATCCATCACGATCGCCGACGCGTTTACCGGGTCGCTGTTGTTTCCGACTTCGGCCAGCACTCTCTCCGCCTCGGCCTGGATCGCGGCGTCGATGGTCAACTGAATTGACTGGCCGTCGCTGGCATCGCTCAGGGTGTCGAGCCGGATCGGGTCCCCCAGTGCGTCCTTTACCAGTCGCTTTTCGCCGTTCTCGCCGTGCAAAATCGTTTCTTCCGCGGATTCGAGCCCGGTCAGGCCTTCGCCTTCGTCACTTACCGCGCCGATCACCTGCGAAGCAAGGTCGCCCTGCGGCCTGGTGCGCAGGGTGTCCGGCAACTGGCCGATTCCTTCAAGCCCGAGCTTCTCGACCTTCTGGGCGTGGGCCAGACCGACCTTTTTCTGCACATAGGAGAACCCGCCCGGCTGGGTTATCGCTTCGAGCACGTCATCCTGGTCGGCCCCGAGCGCCTTGGCGACTGCTTCAGATTCTGCCTGGGGATCCTTGATCTGGTAAGGGGTTGCGTAGATCGCGGCACCCGGTTCGGACCCGGCAAGTTCCTGGCCGTTGCGGTCCAGGATGGCCCCGCGCAAGCCGGGGATCTCGACGATGTCCTGCTGCTGACTGGCTGCCTGTGAAGCGAAAGAAGAACCCTGCACGCCCTGGAGCCAGAAAGCCCTGCCGAAGATACCGGCCAGCAGGAAGATGCAGATCAGAGAAAGTATCCCGACTCGTCGTTCAAGACGGGGCATTGCGGAGCTCAGCCCCCTTCGGCGGCGAGTCGCTGGGCGGCTGCGGCGATGTCGCCGGGCTGGAAGCTGCGATAGCGGACATCGATGGTTTCGGGCACGACCATTCCGGCTGCGGTGGCCGCGTTCCTGACCCGTGGCATCGAAAGCGCGTTGGTCTCGGTGGACTTGAGGATCGCGTTGCGATTGTTAAGTGTGTCGATGTCGGCTTCGATGTTGCTGGCCATCGATCCGTAGCTGACCGTGAGCACGTTGATCGCGACGATGCCGATCAGCAGAAGGCCGATCACGGCAATCCATACTCTCGATCGTGAAATTCCGACAACTGCGCTGGATTCGGGCAGATGGGTTACGACATGGGCGGTCCGGCCAACCAGATGGCGGGTTTGATGGCGCCTGGTCGGAGCGGGCTGACGCCGGGAGGGTGATCGGCGGCGTCCCGGGGCCGGCAGTGCGGCGGGCAGGGCTGACGCTGTGCTCATCTGGCGGGCGGTGGCCGGCATCAGGCCGTTTCCCTTTCGGCAAGTTTGAGTGCTCCACGCAGCCGGGCCGAACGGGAGCGCGGGTTGGCTTCCAGTTCCGGTTCGTCGGCGGTGATCGAACGCCGGGTCAGGAGTTCGGCTTCGGGATCATGTCCACAGACGCAGATCGGCAGTTCCGGCGGGCATTTGCAGCCGGTTGCCAGCCCCGCGAAGAACTTTTTCACGCGCCGGTCTTCAAGCGAGTGGAACGAGATGGCTGCCATGCGGCCGCCGATCTCGAGGGTGTCCCAGGCGATCGGCAAGGCGGCGTCGATCGCTTCAAGTTCGCCGTTGACGGCGATCCGCAGGGCCTGGAAGGTGCGACGGGCCGGGTGGCCGCTGCCGAAGCGGGCGGCAGTTGGCATCCCGGATTTGATCGCGTCGACAAGTTCGGTGGTTGTCTCCAATGGACGGCGCCGGACGATTTCGCGGGCGATTCCTCCGGCGTAGCGTTCCTCACCGTAGTCACGGAGAATCTGCTTAATACGGCTTTCCGGCCATTCGTTGAGCACGGTCGCGGCGGTCAGGTCCTGCCTCGGATCCATTCTCATGTCGAGTGGGGCTTCGTGGGAGTAGGAGAAACCGCGTTCCGCGGCGTCTACCTGCAGGGAAGACATACCAAGATCCATATACAGCGCGTCGACGCGAATACCTTCATTTTGCAGGGCATTTAGGCCTTCGCTGAATTCAACGGCGAGAAAGCGGGTTTTACAGATGGCGGCCGATTCGAATTCCTGGAAGCGGGCCCGGGCCACTGGATCACGGTCGATCGCGATCAGGGTGCCTTCCGGGCCGATCAGATCAGCGACGAGGCGGGCGTGGCCGCCAGCGCCGAACGTGCAGTCAACGATGGTCTCCCCTGCCTGGGGGCCGATCAGGTCGACCAGCTCATTGGCCAGAACGGGGATGTGTCCCTGCGGGGTTGAGTTCATGTGCTGCTCCCAGGATTGTTGGGCGCGCGCGAGGGCGCTCATTCCGGGGCCCCCGACAGCGTTTCGGCAATTTCAGTGAAAGCGCCCTTGAGCACCTGCTCTTCGCGCTGCCATGCTTCGGCATTCCAGATTTCGATGTAGTCGCCGGCACCGACAACTACACAGGCACCGTCCAGTCCGGCTTCTTCGGCCAGGTTCTTCGGAATCCGGACGCGGCCGGCTGAGTCGAGCTGGCTTTCGTCGGCGGTTGCGTTGAAGACACGGCGAAGTCGGCGCGCGTCAGCGCCGAAAGGGCTGTGCGGCTTGATGTATTCGTCTTCGAGGGACTGGAAGGCCTTGTCGGTCATCATCCAGAGGCAGGCATCCGGGCCTTTGGAGAGAACCACACCTTCGGCGAGTCCGTCGCGGAACTTGGACGGCACGGTGAGGCGGTCCTTCGAATCGAGGCTGTGTTCGTGCTGGCCTCTGAACGCCACCGCTCCTGTCCTTTCTAAAAGATTTGAGTCGACCGAATGTGCTGCAGGAAAGAGTTGGACCGAGGTGATGAAGTGGGAGGAACCTCATCACCCCGGTCCTTGGCTTCAACTC
>JBAWHK010000001.1:0-3090 GCA_049593795.1 Solirubrobacterales bacterium | reverse complement strand
GACCTTCTTGGTCTGTCCGGACTTCTTGGCGACCGCGTTGCCCTTGGCGATGAGCAGTCCTTTGCCCTTCTTGCCCTTCTTCGGCGCGCCCTTGAACTTCAGTTTGGTCTTCGAGCAGGAATCGTTGATCGCCTTGCAGTGGACCTTCACGATCAGAACCTTGCCCTTGACGACCGGCTTGTTCTTGAGCTTGAGTGAACCGACGACCGGGACAACGTCCCCTGCGGCCCACTCGGCGATGGTGATCGAACCGATTCCGGCGTAGTCACCGGCCAGTTCGGTTCCGGCGGGCAGCACCTTGGGCTGCGGCGCCGTGACCATGCCACCGGCAGCACCGGGCTGCTCCATTACCGGCAGACGCACGTCAACATCCTTGATGGTGACATCCATCTGATTGTTCGACGGACGGGTGTAGGAGGTGAGACCGATGTCGCCGCCGTCTTTCGGCAGCAACTGAAGACGGATCTTCGTGCCAGCCTTGAACTTGTATCCGTTGCCGTGAAGCTGGATTACCTGCGGGCCGGACGCATCCGGACGATAGGCGGCACGGCTGATCAGGCGTTCCTTGTTGCCGGAATCGATTTCCAGCAGGCGGACCGCGATCTGCGATTCGGAACCATTGGCCACCGTAACATCAGCGATGATCGTCGGTGCTCCCATCAGGGTGACTCCACCGGTCGGAACGGTGCCGAGTTCGTAGTTCACGGTGCCGGGTTCAACGGTGTTGTCGACCTGGCCGCAACCCGGGTTGAGGCTGGAGAACGTGAACACCGGTCCGTCAAGTCCCGCACCTGCCGAGATGACGTGTTCGGTCGGG
Organism: Solirubrobacterales bacterium; assembly: GCA_049593795.1. GTDB lineage: Bacteria > Actinomycetota > Thermoleophilia > Solirubrobacterales > 70-9 > 67-14. The sequence continues at coordinate 2,273 of JBAWHK010000001.1, read as the reverse complement.
TCTTCGAAGTGAATTTCACCCGGTGAAAGCCCCGGCCATGTCGGAGCCGTGTAAGGGCCGCCTGAGGGCTCTTCGTACGGGCAGACCTGGGTCTTGACTTCAACCTGGTTGGCGGGCTTCGCACCGTTGCCGAGCAGGTAGTGCTCGAACCAGGCGTCAACCCTTTCGAATCCCATTTCCTTGTCGGAATCACGACCCTGGCTGATTCCGGGTCCGGCGATCGGAGCCCGGGGGTGGCCGATGTCAGCGAAGAGCAGCGAGATGTCTGCGTCCGGGTAGTTCGACTTGGTCCGGTTCAGGTAACGCAGCGGTTCGTCCACCGGGAAGAGATCGTCGGTGAAGCCCTGGGCGATCAGCATCGGTGAAGGTTCGACCGAGTCTTCGATGTAGTACGAAGAATGGTGCCTGGTCATCTGGTCGAACATCAGGTCGGAAAGGGCATCGTTGTACGGCTCACCCACTTCCATACGATCCTTCCAGCCGAGAATGTCGGCTTCCGGGTCGATCGGGTAAGTCGCAGCGTTGAGGTCTCCGAGGGGTGGCTGCGGGCTGGTCCGGATCTCTCCGGAGAAGCTGTCGCCCGATGGCAGCAGAGCGGAAGCGATTCCGATCTTCATGATTCCCGGAGGATCGTTGTAAGGGGAGTCCTTCGCGTAATCGAGGGTGCGGCCGTTCGGCAGCAGCGAGTAAGCGAAGTCGGTCCACGGAACGATCGGGGCCGCAGCCGCGATCTCCATGTCCTTGCCTTCAGGGCTCTTCCACGGGGCGTAGCTGCCGTCGGGCAGCATGATCCGGTTCTTGAGGGCGCCGAGGGCCATTGACTTGCCGCCGCCGTACGAGGCGCCAACCGTTCCGATCTTCTTCGGCAGAATCACGTTTTCATCGGCCAGGATTCCGGCCAGGTACTGCGCGTCACGAACTTCGTAACGGGTGTCCATCAAGTGGATGTATCCGTTGCTGCAGTCTTCACCCGCGGCCTGAAGTGCGGAAATCGCATCGTTGCTCGGGTTGTAGGTGGCCGGCTTGCCGGACCAGCCGTCGGTGCCGCATGAATTGCGGAATCCACGTTCGGTCATGCTGAAGGCGGCGTATCCCTTGTCGAGGAAACGCTGGAGGTCTCCGTTCAGGCCTTCCTTGGATCCGCCGAAACCATGGAAGTACATGGCCAGCGGGTAGGGGCCGGGGCCGAACTCGGCGGCATCGGGGAAACCGACGTTGACGTCGATCGGCGTGTTGTCAAAAGAACGCACGGTCGCGTCGGGCGCGTTGGCAGCTCCGCCTGGTCCTGCACACCAGACCTGGCCGTTGCCCTGTGTCGTACACGGGATCTTCCCGTCGAAGACATCGGTGATTGCGGCGTTGGCCGTCGGAACGGCGACCAGCATGAACATGAAGGCGAACAGAGCGCCAAACTTCCTCATTGTTTCCCTAACTCCCTATCGATTGACCTGCCGAAACGGAAATCTCCGTTTCCTTTTCCCTTGCTCGCCGCCGGACCGATCCCTGCCCCGCGACCAATTCAGAATACATCATGTTTGCGGAACTTCAAAAAGAAAGCCCCGCCGACCGGCGGGGCTTTCTTCGAAGCGGTGCACCAGGTGGTTACCCGGGCATCCTGAACATCAGCGCTTCAGGCGAACAGTGGCCTTGGTCCGTTTGACCTGGCCGGCGGAAGTCACGACCGCCTGGACCTTGGTCTTCTTGCCGGCCTTGCCACCCTTGGTCTTGACCTTGTACTTCGCTGTCTTGGTCTTGCCGGCAGCGAGGTTGGAGAAGACGCGGCAGCGCTTGACCTTGCCCTTTACGAACTTCTTCTGGGTCTTCAGGCAAACCCTGACGCTGGTCAGGTTGGTTGCTCCCTTGTTCCTGGCCTTGATCTTGATCGTCATCTTCTTGCCCGACTTGACCTTCTTCGGGGCCTTGATCACCGGGTTGGCGAGCTTGCCGAACAGTGGTTCATCAACACAGTCCGGCGGAGTGCCGACCTGCCCGGTCGGGCAGGTGTCGGTGACACAGTCAGGCGGGTAGGTACCGGTCGTGCCATCCGGGCAAGGATCGACCCGGGCGCCATAATCGACAACCGACTCGGAACCGATCGCTCCGTAACCGGGTGCCAGTTCGGCACCGGCGACGTCAGGCAGGACCTTCGTTGCCGGGGCCTTGACCATTCCGTCGAGCGAACCCGGGGTCTCCACGACGGGAACCCTCAGCTCGAGGTTCTCGATAGTGATCGCATTCGGGCTGTTCGACGGACGGGCGTAGTTGGTGAGGAA